>NZ_LT796768.1:1866505-2177589 GCF_900167475.1 Aeromicrobium choanae
GTGCTGGGCATCGACCCCATCCAGCGTCTCGTCGTGCCGCGCGTGCTCGCCTGCATGCTCGTCGCGGTCTTCCTCAACGGCTTGGTCAGCGTGGTGGGCGTGCTCGGCGGCTACATCTTCAACGTGATGATGCAGGGCGGCACCCCGGGCGCCTACCTGGCCTCGTTCACCGCGCTCGCGCAGACGCCCGACCTCTACCAGGGCATGGCCAAGGCGCTCGTGTTCGGCCTCATCGCCGCGATCGTCTCCACCTACATGGGGATGCATGCCGACGGCGGCCCGCAGGGTGTGGGCCAGGCGGTCATGGAGTCGGTCGTCATCACGTTCCTGCTGCTGTTCCTGGCCAACTTCGTCATGAGCGCCCTGTACTTCCAGCTCGTCCCGGCGAAGGCGCTCTGACGTGTCCCAGGTGAAGACCGCCGTGCGGCGCCCGCTCGGGATGCTGGACGACCTCGGCCTCCAGCTCGCGTTCTACATCCGGACGATCGCCTGGATGCCCCGCGTCGTGGTGCGGTACCCGCGCGAGATCCTGCGGCTGCTCTCCGAGGTCACCTTCGGTCGCGGCTCGCTCGCGGTGATCGGCGGCACCGTCGGGGTCATCTTCACGATGTCGTTCTTCACCGGCGTCGAGGTCGGCATGCAGGGCCACAGCGCCCTCGAGCAGCTCGGCACCAGCGCGTTCGCGGGCTTCTTCTCGGCCTACTTCAACACCCGCGAGATCGCGCCGCTCGTCGCGGGCATCGCCCTCGCGGCCACGGTCGGCTGCGGGTTCACGGCGCAGCTCGGCGCCATGCGGATCTCCGAGGAGGTCGACGCGCTCGAGGTGATGGCGATCCCGTCGCTGCCCTACCTCGTCACCACGCGCGTGATCGCCGGCATGGTCGCCATCATCCCGCTGTACATGGTGGGTCTGATGTCGTCGTATCTCGCCACACGGCTGACGATCACCGCGATCTACGGGCAGAGCTCTGGCACCTACGACCACTACTTCGACCTCTTCCTGCCACCGGAGGACGTGCTCTGGTCGTTCTTCAAGGTGCTCGTGTTCGCCGTCCTGGTGATCCTCATCCACTGCTACTACGGCTACTACGCCAGCGGCGGCCCCGTGGGCGTCGGCGTCGCGGTGGGCCGCGCGGTGCGCACCTCGATCGTCGTCATCAACGTGGCCGACCTCATGATGTCGATGGCCATCTGGGGCACCACCACGACCGTCAGGCTGGCCGGCTGATGGCGCGCGTCTCCACCCTCGATCGTCCGCTCGTCGTCCGCGGCCTGGGCGTCGTGATGGTCGCGCTCATCGCGTTCTCGGTGTTCCTGACCTATGCGATGTTCACGAAGCTGTTCTCCAACGACATCCCGGTGTCGATCCGCAGCAACGGGGTGGGACTGCAGCTGAACCCCAATGCCGACGTGAAGCTGCGCGGCGTCATCGTGGGCCGGGTCGACGAGATCACCTCCGAGCAGGGGCAGGCGGTGATCCACCTGCGCCTCGACGCCGACCAGCGCGAGGTCATTCCCGCCGACGTCCAGGCGTTCGTCGTCCCCAAGACGCTGTTCGGCGAGAAGTTCGTCGACCTGCAGCCCGTCGCGCAGTCGAGCGGCACGCCGATCCGCGCCGGTGACGAGATCGTCCAGGCAGCTCTCCCGTCCGAGGTCGAGACGCTGCTGGCCGATCTCGACCCGCTGCTGACGGCACTGAATCCCGAGGACCTGTCGTTCGTGCTGACCGCGCTGTCCGACGCGCTGTCCGGCGAGGGCGAGAAGGTCGGCCGCACGCTGGAGACGCTGTCGGCCTACCTGCAGAAGATCACGCCGCTGGCGCCGAAGTTCGTCGAGGACGTCACGCTGCTCGGCGACACCGCGAAGGCCTACGCCGACGTGATGCCCGAGATCGGCACCACGCTGCGGAACGCCGTGGTCACCGGCAACACCCTGACCGCCCGCCGCGCCCAGCTGCAGACGCTGTTCGTCGAGACCGCCGCCTTCGCGACGTCGGCCGAGAGGCTGGCCGAGCGGTCGGGCGACGACTTCATCACGCTGTCGCGCGACGCCCAGCCCACGCTCGACCTCCTGGCGCAGTACTCGCCCACGCTGCAGTGCGCGCTGAAGGGCATCGACCGGCTCAAGCCCGCCATCGACGGCGCGTTCCGCAACCACCGCGCCAACGCCACGATCGAGTTCGCGCCGCGATCGTCCCGCGACTACGACGGTGGCGACGCCTTCCGACTGCCCACCTCGGGCGGCGGGAGCGCGGGCCCGAGCTGCGCCACGCTGCCCAGGACCGCCTACACCGCCAAGCGCCCCGCGCCGGGCATGAGCGACGCCCTGCTCGAGGAGTTCGGCATCTCCGGCGACCTCGGCAAGCGCTCTCCGCTCGTGTCGCCCACGGTGGCCAGCCCGGCCGGCAGCGAGGTCGAGGCCGAGCAGATCGACGCGATCGTCGGCACGGCCCTGGGCATCGATCCAAGTGACGTCCCCGACGTGGCCCAGCCGCTGTTCGGCCCGGTCCTGCGCGGTGCGGAGGTGACGCTCTGATGGCCCGCACCGGAATGGACCGCCAGACCGCCACGGCGTTCGTGAAGCTGATGACCTTCCTGGTCGTCACCGGCGTGATGACCGCGATGCTCGTGGCCGTCATCGGCAACAAGTCGTTCGAGCGCACGGCCACGTACAAGGCCGTGTTCTCCGACGTGACCAGCCTCGTGAAGGGCGATGACGTGCGCATCGCCGGCGTGCGTGTCGGGAACGTCTCGGACGTGCGGGTCCACTCAGGCTCGACGGCCGAGGTCACCTTCAGCGTCGACTCCGATGTCACCCTGACGCAGTCCACTCAGGTGGCGCTGCGCTACCGCAACATGATCGGCCAGCGGTACCTCTCCCTCAGCGAGGGCACCGCAGGTGCCCCCGGGCGGCTGGAGGAGGGCGAGACGATCGGGCTCGACCGCACGACGCCCGCCCTCGATCTGACCGACCTCTTCGGCGGCTTCAAGCCGCTCTTCGAGGCGCTCTCGCCCGAGGACACGAACCAGCTGGCCTACGAGCTGATCCAGGTGTTCCAAGGCGAGAGCGGCACGGTGGAGTCGCTGCTCTCGCACACCGCCTCGCTGACCACGACCCTCGCCGACCGCGACGAGCTGATCGGCTCGGTCATCGAGAACCTCACCGTGGTGCTGACCTCGTTCAACGAGCGTGACACCGAGCTGTCGTCGGCGATCTCCACGCTGCAGCAGCTCATCTCCGGTCTCAAGGACGACCGCGAGGTGCTCACCGGCTCGCTCGACGACATCTCGGTCCTCACGGGCGAGACGGCGGGCCTGCTCGACGACATCGGTCCCGCGGTCACCGCCGACATCAAGGAGCTGCGCAAGCTCACCTCGCAGATCGGCACCCAGAAGGCCCGCCGCGACCTCGATCGCACGCTGCAGATCCTGCCGATCAAGATCGACAGGATCGGGCGCACCGGCCAGTACGGCTCGTTCTTCAACTTCTTCGTCTGCGACATCGGCGTCAACGGAAAGGTCCCCTCCTTGAACGGCGTCCCCGGCTGGGAGAAGACCCGAACCTTCAAGACCACCAAGCGCGTCACCGTGACGGGATCGGGGGTGAACCGATGCCGCTGAGGGACATGAAGCCGGTCCGCGAGCGCAACCCGGTGATCGTCGGTGCCATCGCCCTGGGGCTGATCGCGGCCATGCTGTTCGGTGCCAGCCAGGCCGCCAACCTGCCGGTCGTCGGCGGCGGTGCGAAGTACGCCGCCGAGTTCACCGAGGTCGGCGGGCTCAAGAAGGGTGACGACGTCCGGCTCGCCGGAGTCCGCGTCGGCGAGGTCGCCGACCTGGAGCTCAACGGTGACAAGGTCCGGGTGATCTTCCGGGTCAAGTCCGACCGGGACCGTCTCGGCACGCAGACCGGCGCCTCGATCAGGATCAAGTCGCTGCTCGGCACGATGTACGTCAGCCTCGAGCCCGACGGCTCGGGCACGCTCGCGAAGGGCGCCGTCATCCCGGCGTCGCGCACGAAGGCGCCGTACGACATCGTCCAGGCGTTCTCGGGCCTGACCGAGACCACCCAGCAGGTCGACCAGGACCAGCTGGCCCAGGCGCTCGAGACGGTCAACGACGTCGCGGCGAAGACACCCGAGGAGTTCCGCAGCGCGGTCACGGGCGTCACGGCCCTGTCCAACAGCCTGGCCAAGCGCGACCAGGAGCTCGAGACGCTGCTCAAGAACGTCGACGGGATCTCCGCGGTCCTGGCCGACCGGAACACCGAGTTCATCAAGCTCTTCGAGGACGGATCGGTCCTGTTCGACGCGCTCACCCAGCGCCGCGAGGCCATCCACGCGGTCCTGGTCAACGTCACGCGGATGTCCCAGGAGATCGAGACCCTCGTCACGGACACCCGCGCCGACCTCAAGCCCGCGCTCACCCGGCTCGCCGGGGTGGTGTCGGTGCTGCGCAAGAACGAGGCCAACATCGACGCGGCGATCGACCAGCTGCCGGCCTACTACTCGATGGTCGCCAACAACGGGTCGAGCGGGCCCTGGCTCGACTCGTACATCTACAACCTGCTGAGCATCCTCGGCGTGCCGGGAGGACTGTGAGCATGAGTTCCCTCCTGAACGGAATGTCGCGCGCCGCCGTGGCCGTGGCGGCGGCGCTGGTGTGCCTCGCGCTCGTGGCCGTCGCGGCGGTCGCGACGGTGACGCGGTCGGACCAGAACACGGTCACCGTCGACTTCGAGCGCACGGTCTCGCTCTACGAGGGCTCCAAGGTGCGCATCCTCGGCGTCGACGTCGGCACCGTCGAGAAGATCACTCCGCGCGGCCAGACCGTGCGGGCCGAGATCTCGTGGGACGCCGAGTTCGACGTCCCGGCCGACGCGAAGGCGCTCGTCGTCTCGCCTTCGGTCGTCGGCGACCGCTTCGTCCAGCTGGCGCCGGCCTACACGGGCGGCCCGAAGCTGCGCAGCGGCTCCCACCTCGATCAGTCGCGCACGGGCACGCCCACCGAGCTCGACGAGACGTTCGCCGCTCTCGACGACGTGGCGACCACGCTCGGGCCAGACGGCCTGAACAAGGATGGCGCGGTCAGCGACCTGGTGGCGAACTCCGCGGACAACCTCGAGGGCAAGGGCGCGGAGATCCGCGCGAGCATCGCCGCGCTGGCGAAGCTGAGCACCACCGTCGACGGCACGAAGGACGAGTTCTTCACGTCGATCGAGCAGATCGAGCGCTTCGTGTCGGCGCTGGAGACCAACGACACCAGCGTGCGTCGGTTCAACTCGAGCCTCGCCGGCGTCTCGCAGGTGCTGGCGGGGGAGGGCGACGACCTGCAGACCGCGGTGCGCGAGCTGGCAGGGGCGCTGACGCAGGTCCAGTCCTACGTCGCCGAGAACCGCGGGGTCCTGCGCAAGAACATCGCGGGCCTCAGCGACGTCACCGAGAACCTCGCCGAGCAGCGCAAGAACCTGGGCAGGATCCTCGACCAGGGTCCGAAGGCGCTCTCCAACCTGGCCACGGCCTACAACCCCACCACGGGAACCCTCGACGCTCGCGGCTCGATCAAGGGCTCCACCTCGCGCGGGATGACCGTCCTGACCGAGAGCTTCTACGTGTCGGCCTACTGCTCGCTGAGCACCAAGGAGAACGCCAAGTACAAGCAGGCCTGCGACGCCGTGGGCGAGCTCGTGAGCTTCCTGGCCGCCCAGGCGCTCCAGACGGGCAGTGACGCCGGCACGGCGGGCGCCACCTCGGCCCCGCCCGCGGGCTCATCGACGGAGGAGTCGCTCTCCTACCTGATGGGGGTGGCGTGATGCGTCAGGTCCGTTCCCGGTTCGTGCTCGCCGGCGTGGTGAGCTCCCTCGCACTCGTCTCGGGCTGCGTCTCCAGCGTGGGCGACCTGCCCCTGCCGGGCGGCGCCGACCTCGGCGACGACCCCTACACGGTCACGATCGAGTTCGCCGACGTGCTCGATCTCGTCCCGCAGAGCGCGGTCAAGGTCAACGACGTGTCCGTCGGGCGCGTCACCAAGGTCGAGCTGGACGGCTGGAAGGCCAAGGTCACCGTCAAGGTGAGCGGCGACGTGGTGCTGCCCGATCAGGCGGTCGCCTCGATCCGGCAGACCTCGATCCTGGGCGAGAAGTTCGTGTCCCTCGCCCCGCCCGAGGAGGGCGGCGGTGAAGTGGGCCGACTCGACGACGGCGACCTCATCCCGCTGGCCCGCAGTGGCAACGCCCCCGAGATCGAGACCGTGCTGGCGTCGATGTCGCTCGTGCTCAACGGCGGCGCGCTCGGCAAGGCGCAGGTCATCAGCCGCGAGCTCAACACGGCCTTCAAGGGACGCGAGTCCGACATGCGCACCCTCGTCCGACGGCTCGACGAGTTCCTCGAGGTCGCCGACGACTCCCGCGAGGACATCGTCACCGCGATCGAGCAGATCGACCGCCTCGCCAAGAACACCAACGACCAGAAGCAGGCGATCGACGCCGCGCTCGACGACCTGCCCGGCGCGCTGACCACGGTGAACCAGCAGCGGGCCAACCTCGTGAAGATGCTCGAGGCGCTGTCCGAGCTGGGCGCCGTGGGCTCCGACGTGATCATCAAGAGCAAGACCGCGGTGACCGCCGACCTGCGGGCACTCGCCCCCATCCTGGACAACCTCGGCTCAGCCGGCGACGCGCTGATCACCTCGCTCGAGGTGCTGCCCACGTTCCCGTTCCCCGACTCGTTGCTGGGCAAGACGCCGCAGGAGGCGAAGAACTACCAGATGGGCGACTACCTGAACGTGTCGCTGAACTTCGAGACCGACTTCTCCACCACCATCGGGCTCATGAACGACGCCGAGCGCCGGGCCCTCAAGGAGGCCCTGCGCGGTGACGACGTCTCGGGCGTCCTCGCGAAGTCGGTGGTGGCGCCATGATCACTCGCCGCGTGCGCGTCCAGCTGGCGATCTTCCTCGCCGGCACCCTCGTGCTGCTGACGTACATCGGGGCGAACTACGCCCACGTCGACCGTCTCTTCGGCAGCGGCTACAAGGTCACCGTCCAGATGGCCGAGTCCGGCGGCATCTTCACCACCGCCGACGTGACCTACCGCGGCGTCAGCGTGGGCCGCGTGACCGACATGTGGCTCGACGGCGACGGCGTCAAGGTGGAGGTCCGCATCGACCCCGATGCCCCCGACATCCCGGCGGACTCCGACGTGGTGGTGGCCAACCGGTCGGCCGTCGGTGAGCAGTTCCTGGACTTTCAGCCGCGTACGGACCAGGGCCCGTTCCTGGAGCAGGACGACGTGATCGCCCGCGAGCGGACCCAGGTGCCGATCGACACGCGGACGCTGCTGACCAACGTCAGCAACCTGCTGGCGTCGGTGGACGCCGACGACCTCAGCACCGTCATCACCGAGCTCGGCACGGCCTTCGAGGGCTCCTCGCAGGATCTGAGCACGATCATCGACTCCGGCAGCTCGGTCATCACCGAGGCCGACCAGAAGTACGAGGTCACCGCGGCCTTGATCCGCAGCTCCAACACGGTGCTGCAGACGCAGGTGGACTCCCAGGCCGACATCCGCACCTTCGCAAGAAGCCTGCGCGACCTGTCCACCGCGGTGCGCAGCTCCGACGGCGACCTTCGCCGGGTGATCGATGCGGGCGCGCCCACCGCGCAGACGCTGCGCGGCGTGATCGACGAGAACGCCGACGACATCGCCGCGCTGCTCGACGACGCCATCACGGTGAACCAGGTCGTCGCCACCCGCCTGGACGGCATCCGCGGCGTGCTGGTGATCGCCCCGTACGGCATCGAGAGCGCCTTCTCGATCATCACGAAGGACTCCCGCACCGGCCAGTACGGCGCGCGGCTGAGCCTCTCGCTGCAACCGGCCAACGAGCCCTGCCTCGCCGGGTACAAGCCCGACCCCCGGCAGCGCACGCCGTACGACCGCACGGTGGAGAAGTGGAACAAGTCGTACACGTGCTCCAAGTCCGCGCCGCGCGGCGCCAAGTCCGGCGGCACGGGGGCGACCTCGTCCTCGTCGTCCTCGGCCGAAGCGGGCAACGGCACGGTGCTGGGCACGTACGATGTGGCGACGCGTCGGTTCGCGTCGGACGAGGCCGCGACGATTCCGCAGGCTCTTGATCTCGGTGAGGAGTCCTGGAAGTGGATGATGCTCGGTCCGGCGGTCGCACGTTGACGCGCGGTCGCCTCGTCACGGCAGCGCTCCTGGTCGTCGCGGTCATCGGCGTGGCCGTGGGTGCCTGGCTGCTCGTACGGGGCCCGCAGGTCCCGCCGTCGGCCGACGCCGCCGCACGGCAGGACGTCCGCGCCGCCACCGAGCGGTTCGCCACGGCGATCAACACCTACGACGTCGCCGACCTCGATCCGTACGTCGAGCGCGTGACGCCCCTGCTGACCGACGACCTCGCCGAGCAGTTCGAGCTCTCCACGCAGGACCTCCTGGCCCGCTTCGAGCAGACGAAGATCGTCTCCAAGGGCAAGGTCGAGCAGGTCGCGATCGACAGCATCGACGGCGACAGCGCCGAGGCGCTCGCGGCGGTCACCGTCACCACCGTGCCCGAGGACGTCCAGTACGGCCAGCCGCGACTGCGGTGGCGTGTCTCCCTCGTGCGCGAGGGCGACACGTGGCTCGTCGACAACTTCGCCAACGTCGCGGTCGAGTCCGCACCCGCCGAGGACTCCGAGGAGGGTCAGTGAGCATCCCCCGCACCCGCACCCTGGCGATCGCGGCGGCCGTCGTCGCCGTGGTGTTCGCGCTCGGCAGCCTGCTGGCGGTCCAGCGAGCCGAGGCCTCCGCGCAGGACGAGGTCGACGCGCGCGACGAGGCCACCGCCGCCGCCTCGGCCGCGCTGCCACGCATGCTGGGCTACCGCCACGCCACGATCGCCGAGGACCTCGACGAGGCCACCGAGGTGATGACCCCCAAGTTCGCCAAGAAGTACACCGAGCTCGCGCCCCAGCTGGTCACCACGGCCCAGCAGCGCAAGATCGACGTCACCGCCACGGTGCGCGAGATCGCCGCGCTCGAGTGCGGCCAGGAGTGCTCCACCTCGAGGGTGCGGCTGCTGGCCTTCGTCGACCAGAGCCGCACGATCGCCGGCGAGGCGGGCTCGCCCGCAGCGCTCTCGGTCGTGGTGCAGATGCGCGAGGTCGACGGCGACTGGATGGTCGACGACCTCACCACCAGCTGAGGCTCCGCCCCTCACGGTGCGGCCAGGTGGCTAGACGTGCTCCGTCTTCACGAGCGTGCCGAACACCACCGAGCGGTTGTCGGTGTGGAAGATCTCCGAGCACGTGGTCAGCGTCAGCAGCGACTCGGTGGGCCTCGCCTTCGTCTTCTGGTCCTTCGACCCCCGGGCCTTCTCGGGCACGGGCTGGACGACCCAGATGTCGGTGAAGTCGACGATGGTGTCGGTGCCGGAGTTCTGCAGCTCGTAGGTGTAGACGTGCGTGCGCGTCTCGACCTCGACGAGGTCGCCGGGGCGCAGCTTCGGGAAGTCCTTGAACGGCTGGCCGTTCGTGACCCGGTGGCCGGCGACGGCGAAGTTGCCCTTCTGCCCGGGGCGCTGGCTGTCGGTGAACCAGCCCACGCCCGAGGTGAGTGCGGTGTCGTCGATGCCGGCCACCACCGGCACCTCGAAGTCGTCGCCCCACCGCGGTGCGCGCAGCACGGCGAACACCTGGCCCATGCGGATCTCGTCGCGCGTGGCATCGCCCTCGCGGTTGCCCCTCCAGTCGTCGGCCAGTGCCACGGCCATCTCGCCCTGGCGCTGCTTCGCGACGATGTTGGTGCCGATGTAGTTCCACGCCGCCCAGCCGAGCCCGAGCACCAGCACGAGGCTCAGCAGGCTCGCCACGAGGCGCGCCGGCCGCAGCTGCGGTGTCGGCTTCAGCTCGGGGCGCTCGCGGCGCGGCGGGCCGGCGGAGGCATTCACGTAACCGAGTGTCACACCTGAGCCGCGGCGCGACAATCGAGTCCGCCGAACCCGCGGGCGACCGGTGCCGTCGAGGGCGTTGCCGGTGACCTCACCCTCGCGGTACGGTGCAGGCTAAGCAAGCGCTTAGTCACCCCAGGAGACCCCGATGACCCGTGAGTTCGAGACGATCGCCGACCTGAAGGCCGCCACCGGCCAGGAGCTGGGCACCAGCGACTGGGTCACCGTGACCCAGGAGAAGATCAACCTCTTCGCCGACGCCACCGGCGACCACCAGTGGATCCACGTCGACCCCGACGCGGCCGCGAAGGGACCCTTCGGCACGCCGATCGCCCACGGGTACCTCACGCTGAGCCTGCTGCCGGTGTTCACGGCGCAGATCTACAGCGTCAAGAGCGCGGTCATGGGCGTGAACTACGGCGCCAACAAGGTGCGCTTCCCGCACCCGGTGCCCGTCGACTCCCGCGTGCGCGCCACCGCCACGCTGAAGGAGACGCAGGACATCACCATCGGCACCCAGGTCGTCCTGACCGTCGTCGTCGAGATCGACGGGGTCGAGAAGCCGGCGTGCATCGCCGACGTCGTCTACGTGATCGCCGAGGGCTGACCCGATGGACTTCGCCTTCGACGACAGGACCCAGGACCTCATCGCGCAGATGCGCGCGTTCATGGACGAGGTCGTCCACCCGGCCGAGCCGCTCGCGCACGAGCAGATCGAGGCCAACTACGCGAACGACACGTGGGACATCCCCGCGGTCGTCGAGGACCTGAAGGTCGAGGCGAAGAAGCGCGGGCTGTGGAACCTGTTCCTGCCCGGCGAGGGCGGAGCCGGCCTCACCAACCTGCAGTACGCGCCGCTCGCCGAGATCCAGGGCCGCAGCATCCAGCTGGCCCCGCCGGCCACGAACTGCGCCGCCCCGGACACCGGCAACATGGAGGTTCTGAACGAGTTCGGCACCGACGAGCAGAAGAAGCAGTGGCTCGAGCCGCTCCTGGTCGGCGAGATCCGCTCGGCGTTCGCGATGACCGAGCCCGACGTGGCCTCCAGCGACGCCACGAACATCGAGACCTCGATCGTCCGTGACGGCGACGAGTACGTCATCAACGGCCGCAAGTGGTGGATCACCGGCGCGATGAACCCGAACGCCAAGGTCTTCATCGTCATGGGCAAGACCGATCCCACGGCCGCCCGCCACCGCCAGCAGTCGCAGATCCTCGTGCCGCGGGACACGCCGGGCCTGGAGATCGTGCGCGGCATGCACGTGTTCGGCTACCACGACCGCGACCACGGCGGCCACGCCGAGCTGCGGTTCACCGACGTGCGCGTGCCGGTCACGAACCTCATCGCCGGCGAGGGCGACGGGTTCGCGATCGCCCAGGCGCGCCTCGGGCCGGGCCGGATCCACCACTGCATGCGCTCGATCGGCATCGCCGAGCGGGCCATCGAGCTGATGTGCCAACGCGCGCAGGACCGCACCGCGTTCGGCAAGCCGCTCGCCGACCAGGGCGTCATCCGCGACTGGATCGCCGAGTCCCGCGTGCGGATCGAGCAGCTGCGCCTCCTCGTGCTCAAGACCGCGTGGCTGATGGACACCGTGGGCAACAAGGGCGCCCACACCGAGATCCAGGCGATCAAGATCGCCACGCCGCAGACCGTCCAGTGGATCCTCGACAAGGCCATCCAGGTCCACGGCGGGGGAGGCCTCAGCCAGGACTTCCCGCTCGCGGAGATGTACGCCGGGATCCGCACGCTGCGGTTCGCCGACGGTCCCGACGAGGTGCACAAGAACTCGTTGGCCAAGGCCGAGCTGAAGCGGCAGGGACTCCGATGACCGGGCGTCGTTGCGTCGTCACCGGCGCGGCCGGTGGCATCGGCCTGGCGATCGCGGAGGCCCTGATCGAGCGCGGTGACCGCGTCCTGCTGGCCGACCTCGACGAGCAGCGTGTGTCCGAGGCCGGCGAGCGGCTCGGGCAGCCGTGGTTCGCGGGGGACGTGGCGTCCGAGGCGGGCGTCACCGACCTCGTCGCCCGCGCCGACGAGGAGCTGGGCGGCGTCGACGTCTTCGTCGCCAATGCCGGCATCTTCCGCGGCTTCGGTCTCGACGCCGACGAGTTCGACTGGTCGTTGTCGCTGGACGTCAACCTCATGGCGCACGTGCGCGCGGCCCGCGCGCTCGTGCCGCGGTGGAGCGTCGAGAACCCCGGGGTCTTCGCGGTCACCGCGTCGGCGGCGGGCCTGCTGACGCAGCTCGGCTCGCCGACCTACTCGGTCTCCAAGCGGGCCGCCGTGGGCTTCGCCGAGTGGCTCGCCGCCACGTACGGCGACCGCGGCGTCCGGGTCACGGCACTGTGCCCGATGGGAGTCGCGACGCCGATGGCCGAGGCCGGCGAGACGGCCACCGAGCCCGATGCGCGGCTGGCCCACGCGTCGGTCGCCGCCGCGGGTGAGACGCTCGCGCCGAGCGAGGCCGCGCGGGTCCTGCTCGAGGCGATCGACGAGGGCCGCTTCCTCGCGCTCCCTCACGAGTCCGTGGGCACGATGTACGGCCGCAAGGCCCAGGACACCGACCACTGGCTGTCGGGGATGCAGCGCTTCCGGACGTCGCTCGGGGGCTGATTCGGGTATCACCCCCGGGATGAGGGACTCTCCGGATACGATCGTCCGACTCATGTCCTTCAACCGGGGGTACCCGATGCATCGTCCGACCCTGCGCTGGCTGTCCGCCGCCGCCATCAGCGGCGTGGCCGCGACCGCGCTGGTCGCCCCCGCCTCGCCCGCGGTCGCCGCTCCCGCGGCGTTCTGCTCCGACGGCAGCCAGCCGATGATCACCCAGGCCGAGGTGGTCGACACGTTCGACGAGAACACCCCGGTCACCGGCCTCACGGTGGTGAAGGGCACGCAGCCCGTGCAGTTCACGGGCCGCTACACCGGTCACCTGGAGAATGCGCTCGGCCAGGGCGTCGACATGCTGCTCTTCGAGCTCTCGGGGGCCGGGATCGACACCGGCAGCCCGAGGGCCGGCATCTGGTCGGGCATGTCGGGCTCGCCCGTCTACGCCGAGGACGGCCGGCTGATCGGCGCGGTCGCGTACGGCCTCAACGCCGACAACATCCCGATCGCGGGCGTGACCCCGGCCGACTACATGAAGCGCGCCGGCGTCGACCGCCTGGGCCCGGCGGAGGTCTCGATCACCCGCCGCGCCCTGAGCGGCGTCTCGGCCGCCACCGAGGCGGACCTCGCGGGTGGGACGCTGCCCCTGCTCAAGACGCGGAAGGTGGTGGCCGGCGGTGCCAAGGCCAACCGCCTGGCGAACCGCACGCTCGCCCGCGTCCCGGGCGCCTCGGCCGCCGCCCGCTCGGCGCGCGCCGGTGGCTTCGCCGCGGTGGCGACGCCCACGGTCATCGACGACCCGCTCGTCCCCGGCGGCAACATCGCCGTCGGCTACTCCACCGGCGACCTGTTCTCCGGCGGCGTCGGCACGGTCACCGCGATCTGCGGCTCCACGGTGTGGGCCTTCGGTCACCCGATGGACTTCGCCGGTGAGACCTCGCTGTCGATCCACAACGCCTCGGCGGCGCTCATCGTCCCCGACGCCACGGGCCAGGTGGGCTCGTACAAGCAGGTCTCGCGGATCGGCCAGCAGATCGGCACGATCACGCACGACGGCTACGCCGCCATCCGTGGCGAGCTCGGACTGATCAAGGGCTTCGGGGTGACCACCCACGTCTACAACGCGGCCACCCAGCGGATCCGCACGTACAGCGGCTCCGTCGTCAACCCGGACATGGCCCCGTTCGCCGCGGGTTACGCGCCCGCCTACGCCGCCATCGACACGCTCGACAACTTCGGCATCGGCACGGTGCGCCACGTCTGGCGGATCGGCTACCGCACGCGCGACGGCCGGACCGGCATCCTGACGAACGAGCAGGTCTACGCCGACCGCGGCGAGCTGGCCGACCAGCTGGCCGGCGACATCGGCGGCGACATCGCCTCCCTCACCGGCACCGACCTGGCCGACGCGACCATCACCTCGGTCACCTCGCACCTCACCCTGCGCAGCGCGAAGGCGGTCGACTACCGGTTCAGCGGTGCGCAGAAGTGGAGCGGCAAGGCGTGGGTGAAGCTCGGCGGCTCGTCGGTCAAGGCCGGCCGCGGCGTGCTGGTGCGCCCCGTCTACCGCGAGTACGTCAACGGCAAGCCGCAGGGAACGCGCACCGGCCCGTCGAAGAAGTTCACGATCGGCAGGAACGCCGTCGGTCGCGGCAAGGTCACGTTCGCGCCGAAGGGCGAGGAGTCGAAGTCTGAGTGCGTGGAGGACGAGGACGGCGAGATCTTCTGCCCCGAGTTCGGCGGCGACGATGAAGGGCCCCGGACGTTCGCGGCCCTGCTCGAGCAGCTGGACGCCCTCATCCCCTCCGACCGCGCCCTCGTGACGGCCGGCTGGAACTGGAAGGTGGGCAAGGCCAAGGGCGCCTCGCAGCGCCGTGCGGGCTTCGTCGCCCCCGGCAAGCTCAGCGGGTCGTACACCGCCACCTTCCGGGTCCGCCGCTGACGCGGGTCCGTAGGCTGGCCGCATGGCGATCGAGCTGCTGAACCCCACCCAACTCGACGAGATGCGGCCGGCCGGCCGGTTCGTCGCGGAGGTCCTGACCACCCTGGCCGAGACGGCTGACGTGGGGATGGACCTGCTCGAGCTCGACGCCATAGCCCACCGGATGATCAAGGACCGCGGCGCCGAGTCGTGCTACATCGACTACGCGCCCTCGTTCGGGCGCGGCCCGTTCGGCAAGGTGCTGTGCACGAGCGTCAACGACGCGGTGCTGCACGGCCTGCCTCACAAGTACAAGCTGCGCGACGGCGACCTCGTCAGCCTCGACTTCGCGGTCAGCGTCGACGGGTGGGTGTGCGACTCGGCCCTCAGCGTCGTCGTCGGCACGCCGCGCGACGAGGACCTGCGCCTCATCGAGGCCACCGAGGTGGCCCTCGCGCGGGCGATCGAGGTGGCGCGACCCGGCGGGAAGATCGGCGACATCAGCGCCACGATCGGCGAGACGGCCCGCGAGTACGGCTATACGGTCAACACGCAGTTCGGCGGCCACGGCGTCGGCCGCACGATGCACGGCGACCCGCACATCTCGAACGACGGCGTGGCGGGTCGGGGGTTCCCCCTCAAGCCGGGCCTGGTCATCGCGATCGAGCCGTGGCTGCTGGCCTCGACCGACGAGATCCGCATGGACGACGACGGCTGGACGATCCGCAGCGCCGACGGCTCCCGCGGCGCCCACAGCGAGCACACCATCGCCATCACCGACGGCGACCCCATCGTCATGACCGCCCGCTGACCTCCATCAGCTGATCGGCGGCCTGCAGGACGAGGGCGTCGGCTCCGACGTGGCCGGCGAGCATGACGCCCACCGGCAGGCCCTCGTGCACGTGGCCCGGCACGCTCGCGGCAGGCTGGCCGCTCATGTTCATCAGTGCCGTGTACGGCGTGAACAGCAGCTCGCGCCGGTGGTCCTCGGTGGGGTCGCCCGACTCGGTGAACCACGCGTGGGGCTGCGGCGGCAGGGCCAGGGTGGGCGTCAGGAACAGGTCGAACGACGCCAGTGAGGCGTTGACCGTGGCGGTGGTGAGCTCGAGGAACGTCAGCGCCGCGGCGAGTGCCGGGGCGGACGCCTGCCCACCTCGCTCGTACCAGTAGCGGGTGGTGGGGCGCAGCGCCCCGATCGCTTCCGGGGGTAGCGGCACCGAGGCCATGCCGGCGGACCAGACCACGTTGAACTGCGGCTCGAGGTCGGCCGGCCACGGGTTCGCGATCTCGACGACCTCGTGACCCAGCGCGGCGAGGGCCTCGCGCGCGGCGGCGACCGCGGCCACCGAGCCGGGTGACGCCTCGACGAAGTCGAGGTACGGGTCGGTCCAGGTGGCGATCCGGAGGCGGCCGGTCTCGCGGCGGACCTCCTGGGCGAACGGTGTCGCCGGTGCCGGCCACACGCGCGACGAGCCCGGCACCGGCCGGGCGAGCAGGTCGAGGACCGCGGCGACGTCGCGCACCGAGCGCGCGAGCACGCCGTCGGTGGCCAGACCGCTCCAGGTGGGGGAGTCCGGTCCCGCTCCGACGCGCCCCCGCGACGGCTTGAACCCGAGCACGCCGCAGCACGACGCCGGGATCCGGATCGAGCCGCCGCCGTCGCTGCCGGGCGCCAGCGGCAGCAGGTGCGCGGCCACGGCCGCCGCGGCGCCACCACTGGAACCGCCGGCGTTGAGCGCTGGATCGGCCGGCGTTCCCGTGGGTCCGACGACGTCGTTGTCGGTGTAGGAGCTCAGGCCGAACTCGGGGGTGTTCGTCTTGCCGAGGCTGACGAACCCGGCCTCCTCGACGAGGTCGACCAGGTGGGCGCTGTGGTCGGGGACCTCGTCGGCCAGCAGTCGCGAGCCCATCGTGGTGCGGACGCCCGCGGTGGGGGTGAGGTCCTTGAAGGCGGTGGGGACGCCGGCGAAGGGGGGCCGATCGTCGAGGGAGTCCAGCTCGGCGGCGCGGGTCAGCGCTCGCTCGGGCGTCACGGTGACGAAGGCCCCGAGGTGGTCGGCCTCCACGCGATCGAGGAAGTGGCGCGTCACCTCGACGCACGACACCTCACGCGCGGCGATCGTGGCGGCGAGGTCGTGGGCGTCCAGCTCGTGCAGTGCGGTCACCTCGCCACCGTCTCGTGCCCGCGGGTGGTTCGACAACCCGGCCCCAGATCGCTCTTGACGCCGCGGAGGGGGAGCGGTCGACTGGGAGCCTCGTGTCGTCGACCGTCGGAGGATCCGTGTCCGCATCTCACCCCGGGGGGTCACCGTCCCTCGCCGAACGCCATGCGCGCCTCGCGGACGGCTTCACGGCGGTCGTCGAGCGCGTCGAGGACTGGGACGCGCCCACCCCGGTTCCCGAGTGGGCGGCGCGCGACGTCGTGGAGCACCTGGTGACGTGGTCGCAGGGCTTCCTCGCCTCCGGGGGCGTTCACCTCCGCCGCGAGGTCGACCCCGACGACCCGGCCGCCGCCTGGCGCGCCCACGCCGCGGAGATCCAGGAGCTGCTCGAGTCGCCGGCGGCCGACGAGGACTTCACGCACCCGCACCTGGGCACCGATCCGCTGGGCGGCGTGATCGACCGGTTCTACACGACCGACGTCCTCATGCACACGTGGGACCTGGCCGAGTCGGCCGGCGTGCCGTCGGGCCTGGACTCCCAGGAGTGCGAGCACCTGCTGCAGGGGATGACCCCGCACGAGCAGCTGCTGCGCGACTCCGGTCAGTACGGGCCTGCGGTGCCCGTGCCGCCCGACGCGGACGGGGTGGTGAGGCTGATGGGCTTCATCGGCCGCGACCCGGAGTGGAGGGCGAGCCGATGAGTCGGGCGATGAGCCTGCACTACCTGCAGCGTGGCCACCGTGCCGTGCTCCGTGCCGTGCACGGCGTGGAGGAGTACGACGCTCGGCGGCCGCTGACGCCGACGGGGACGAACCTGCTCGGCCTGGTCAAGCACCTGGCCATCGTCGAGCTCGAGTACGTCGCGAGCTGCGCCGGCTTCCGGAGCGACCTCGGCACCCCGTGGGAGTCCACCACCGAGGAGGAGGACGACTCCGACCTGTGGCTGGCGGCCGATGAGAGCGCACAGGCGGTGATCGACCTCTACGTCGCCGTGGGCGAGCACACCGCGCGCGCCTGCGCCGAGCTGCCCGAGGACTCACCCGCGAAGGTGCCGTGGTGGAGCGAGCCCGACACGACCTTCGACCACCTGCTCGTCCACCTCGTGTCGGAGACCGCGCAGCACGCCGGGCACCTGGAGATCCTGCGCGAGGGTCTCGACGGCCAGGGTGACTCGTGGGACGAGTCGCGCAGCGAGCGCGACGCGGCCTGGTGGGCGGCGCTGAACGAGCGGATCACCGCGGCTGCGGAGCCGTTCCGCGACGCGGGCTCCGTGGTGACGGCGCCCGCCGACTCGTTCTGACGCGCACCCCGCACCACTTGTGGAAACGGATCCACGCCGAACGCGGTTCGGGACGTGAATCCGCTTCCACAAGTGGGCCTGAGGCGCCGGAGGTCAGGAGTCGATCGAGACGATCTCCACGACGAACAGCAGCGTCTTGCCGCCGAGCTCGTTGCCCTCGGAGGCCTCGGTGCCGTAGCCGTACTCGGCGGGGATGTTGATCAGCACGGTGGAGCCGACCTTCTGGCCGACGACGCCGGCCTTGAACCCCTGCACGACCTGGTCGGTGGACAGCTGCGCAGGCTGGCCGTCCTTGCCGAACGTCTGCTGGAACACCTTGCCCTTGTCCTCCCAGGTGCTGCCCTGGTAGTTCACGGTGAGGGTGTCGCCCGCCTTGACGGTCTCGCCGTCGCCCTCCTCGAGGACCTTGACCAGGACGTCCTTCGGCGGATCGGTCTTCGGCAGCTCGACCTTGGGCTCGTCGCCCTCGAGGCTGACCTCGGGGACGTCGTCCTTCCACTCCTTGGCCTTGACCTCCTCGCGGACGTCGACGACGTCGGTCACGATCACGAGGGAGTCCGTGCCCTTGATGCCGAGGTCGGCGTACCCCTCGGCGCCGTAGACGTCGGACGCCGACACCGTGGTGACGACGCGCGAGCCCGTGGGGACGCACTCGATGCCGGCGCGGAAGGCCTCGAAGGTCTTGTCGTCGCCGGCGGTGAGGGTGGCCTGCTCGCTGAGCGCCTGCTTGCCGTCGCGGCCGTTGAAGACGGTGATGACGGCCTCGACCTGGTCGCCCTTCGAGGTGTCGTCCCCGTCGCCGTCGTCGACGACGGTGCGCTGCAGGTCGTCGGCCTTCGCGGCCAGCGGCGCGGTGAAGGTGGCCTTGGGGCCCGTCTTGCCGAACTCACCCGAGACCTTCACGGCGTCGCTGGAGGCACCGGAGGCGTAGTCCGTGCAGCTCTCCTTCTTCGAGTCCTTCGCGTCGTCGTCGCCGGACCCGCAGGCCGCCAGGGGCGCCACGGCCAACAGCAGGACGAGGGGCAGGGTCTTCAGGTTCCGCATGGTTCTCATTTCGTCGAGGGAGTCGCCCGGACAGTCTGCCGAGCGTACCTGTCCGTTTCCTGAGAGCCTCCGAAGAGCCCGCCGTGCTGAGACGCTCGCACGCTTGGCAGGATGGGGCCCCGTGACGACTACCCTCGATCGCTATTTCAAGATCTCGCAGCGCGGCTCGTCGGTCGGACAGGAGGTCCGCGGCGGCGTCGTGACCTTCCTGACGATGGCGTACATCATCGTTCTCAACCCCATCATCCTCAGTGGTGTGGCCGATGCCGACGGCAAGTTCCTCGGCGGAGGCACCGAGCCGGGCTCGGGCTTCGCGACGATCGCGGCCTGCACCGCGCTCGTGGCCGGCGTGCTGACGATCCTGATGGGCGTGGTGGCGAACTTCCCCATCGCGCTGGCGACCGGCCTGGGCCTGAACGCCTTCGTCGCGTTCTCCGTGGCCACCCAGATGACGTGGGCCGACGCGATGGGCCTGGTCGTGCTCGAGGGCATCGTGATCCTCGTGCTGGTGCTGACCGGCTTCCGCAAGGCGGTCTTCGACGCCGTGCCGGGGCAGCTGAAGACCGCGATCGCGGTGGGCATCGGCCTCTTCCTGACCCTGATCGGCCTGATCGACGCGGGCTTCGTGCGTGCCACCGGCAACGCCGCCCCGCCGATCGGCATGGGCATCGGCGGCGAGCTGTCGGGCTGGCCCGTGCTGGTGTTCAGCTTCGGCCTGCTGCTGATGATCAGCCTGCACACGCGCCGGGTCCCCGGCGCCATCCTCATCGGCATCGTCGTCACCACGATCGTGGCGATCATCGTGCAGGCGATCACCGACACCCCGGCCTCCGGCGGCGACCCGACCTCCAAGGGCTGGAACCTCAACGTTCCGGCATGGCCCGAGAAGATCATCGAGAAGCCCGACCTCTCGCTGCTCGGCGACTTCAACCTGCTCGGCTCGTTCGACCGCGTCGGCGTCGTCGCGGCGGTGCTGCTGGTCTTCACCCTCATGCTCGCGGACTTCTTCGACACGATGGGCACGATGACGGCCGTCGGCGCCGAGGCCGGCCTGAACGACGAGGACGGCGCGCCCGAGGGTGCCCAGCGGATCCTCATCGTCGACTCGGTCGCCGCCGCGGTGGGTGGCGCCGCCGGCGTCTCGAGCAACACGTCCTACGTGGAGTCCACGGCCGGCGTCGCCGATGGCGCGCGCACCGGCCTGGCCAGCGTGATCACGGGCCTGTGCTTCCTGCTGGCCACGATCTTCACCCCGGTCGTGCAGATCATCCCGAACGAGGCCGCCGTGGCCGCGCTCGTGCTCGTGGGCTTCCTGATGATGACGCAGGTGACCGAGATCGACTGGAAGGACCCCGAGATCGCGATCCCGGCGTTCCTGACGATCGCCTTCATGCCGTTCACGTACTCGATCACCGCCGGCATCGGCGCGGGCTTCCTGGCCTACGTGGTGCTCAAGGTCGTGATGGGCAAGGTCCGCGAGGTGCACGTCCTGCTGTGGATCATCGCCGCGATGTTCGTCGCCTACTTCGCGATCGACCCGATCACGCGCGCGCTGACCTGAGCCGAGGCTCCACCCGCCGGACTTTTGTGACGCCTGTCGGGTCCTGAGCCCCGATCCGGCCGACTCGTGTCACAAAAGTGGGGCGGTGGCGCGGGTCAACTGGTGGGCGGGCCCACCACGAGGGCCGCACCGGTGAGGGCGACGACGGCGACGATGCCGACGGCTACGCCCTGCAGGGGCTTGCGCACGAGCCACGCCACGAGGCGGTCGAGCAGACCCTGCGGCTCGCCCGTGGTGAGCCGCCACCGCTCGGGCAGCGCGCCCTGGCGCTCGCTGACGACGTCGAACCAGATCGTGAAGAACGGCGGCACGGCGGCCAGCAGGCCCAGCGCCGAGCGCTTGAGGCTCCACTGCGCGTCGATCGCGACGACCACGGTGGTCACCACGTAGGCCACGAACACGACGCCGTGCAGCATGCCGCCGATCCGCACCCCCAGCTCGGTGGTCTCGGTGACGTACTTGAGGAACATGCCCGTCAGCAGCAGGGCCCAGGTGATGGCCTCGGAGACGGCGACGATGCGGAACAGGCGGCGGGGGGACATGCCTCCATTGTCCCGGTCCGGCTCAACCCTCCGGGAGGCGGCTCAGGCCCAGACGAAGTCCTCGTCGTGCACCGTTGCGACGACGCGCTCGTAGGCCCACGTGCCGCCGGGCCAGTTCGAGGTGATGCGGCCCGTCTCGGGATGGCGGTACCAGCTGGAGCACGACGCCCACGCCGACCGGACCAGCTCGTCCTGCACCCGCGCGTCCCACCGCTGCTCGGCCTCGGCGCGGGCCTGGACCTGCCGCGCGCCGCGGTGCCGCATCCGGTCGAGGGTGGCGCGGATGTGGCGCGCCTGCGCCTCGAGCATCGTGATGATCGAGCCGCCGCCGAGGTTGGTGTTGGGGCCGTACGCCAGGAAGAGGTTCGGAAAGCCCGGCACGTGGATCCCCAGGTGCGCGCGGGCGCCGTCTCGCCAGAGCTGGTGGAGGTCGCCGCCCGGACCGGTGACCTCGATCCCGTGCAGGAAGTCCTGCGTGTCGAACCCGGTGGCGAAGCAGACCGCGTCGACGTCGTGCCAGGTGCCGTCGGCCGTGCGGATCGCGTCCGGACGCACCTCGGTGAGCGCGTGCGGCACGAGTCGCACGTGGTCGCGCGTCAGGGCGGGGTAGTACTCGTTGGAGAACAGGATCCGCTTGCAGCCCACCTGGTGGCGCGGGGTGAGGTCGCGCCGCAGCCCCGCGTCGCGTACCTGCACGCGGCGCTGCGTGGCGGCGAGCCGCTCGATGAACGAGGCGACCCCGGAGTTCGGGTCGAGCCCCCGCGAGAACTGCTGGCTGATCCAGTCGATCGGCCGTCGTTCGCGGGCTGCGAGGTCGCGGTACCAGGACGGGTACGCGCCGTCGAGCTTCGGCAGCACGTGCTGGGCCGACCGCTGCACCACGACGAGCTCGCGGGCGACCTCGGCCAGCCGCGGGACGAGCTGAATGGCGGACGCGCCGGTGCCCACCACGGCCACGCGTCGACCTGCGAGGTCCACCGAGTCGTCCCAGGAGCCGGCGTGCAGCACCGGGCCGGCGAACGACTCCCAGCCCTGGACCTGCGGCGCACTCGGCTCGGACAGCTGGCCGACCGCGCTCACCAGGACGTCGACGGTCTCCGCGGTGCCGTCGTCGAACGTGACCCGCCAGCCATTTGCGTCCTGGTGGGCGGACACGACCTTCGCGCCGAAGCGGCACCGCGGGGTGACGCCGAACCAGTCGGCGACGTCGCGCAGGTAGGCGAGGATCTCCGCCTGCACGGGGTAGCGACGCGTCCACCGGTCGCTCGGCGCGAAGGAGAAGGAGTAGAGCGGCCCCGGCACGTCGCAGCCGGAGCCCGGGTAGGTGTTGTCGCGCCACACACCGCCGAGCTGATCGGCCCGCTCCCACAGCCGCACGTCGTCGTACCCGTGGGTGAGCAGCTCGACGGCGGTGCCGATGCCGCCGAACCCAGTGCCGATGATCCCGATCGACGTCATGGCGCCGTCACCGTGAGGACGGCCGCGCACACGTCGGCGTGCACGTCCTCACGCTCGAGGGTGCCGCGCACCAGCCACTCGCGGCACAGCGCCTTCACGTAGGCGGCCACGGGGCGCAGCCGAGCGCGCAGGGCGGCGTCGTCGGGCAGCGCCAGCGCGTCGAGCACGAGGCGCGCGGCCCGGTCGTCGGCCTCGTCGACGATCGCCTGGACGTCGGAGGGGCCGTGGAGGTTCGCCGCGCCCGAGGCCGCGACCCATGCCTGGCCGTACGTGCCGGCCGCGTCGAGGATCCAGTCGATCGTGCGGCTCACGCGCTCGGGCAGCGGCAGGTCCGCGAGGTCGGGGAGGGCGGCCTCGGGCATCTGCACCGACTCGCGCATGACCGCCAGGAACAGCGCGCGCTTGCTGCCGAAGTAGTGGTGGACCAGGCCGCGGGTCACGCCCGCGGCCCGGGCCAGCTCGGTGGTGGAGACCTGGTCGTACGGGCGGGAGGCGTAGAGCACGGCCGCCGCGTCGAGGATCGATCGGCGCCGGGAGTCGGGAGCGAGGCGGGTGCGCGCCGCGGGAGTCATGGGACCAGTGTCGGCAGGCTATTGGCAGACTGTCAACAGTCCCCTACGGTGAGGTCGCGTGAGCGATTTCGACTACGACGTGGCGATCGTCGGATCCGGGTTCGGCGGCAGCGTCACGGCGTTGCGGCTGCGGGAGAAGGGCTACTCCGTCGTCGTGCTCGAGGCCGGCCGCCGCTTCGCCGACCACGAGTTCGCCACCTCGTCGTGGGACGTGCGCCGCTACCTGTGGGCGCCGTGGGCCCGGTGCTTCGGGATCCTGAGGCTCACCCCGCTGCGTGACGTCCTCATCGCGAGCGGCGCGGGCGTGGGCGGCGGGTCGCTGGTCTACGCCAACACGCTGTACCAGCCCGGCGACGAGTACTTCGAGGACTCGCGCTGGGCCCACATCACCGACTGGAGGGCCGAGCTGGAGCCGCACTTCGACCAGGCGAGGCGGATGCTCGGCGTCGTCACGTACCCGGGTTCCACCGAGGCCGACCGCTTGATGGCCGAGGTCGCGGAGGAGCTGGGCGTGGCCGAGACGGTGCACCCCGCCGACGTCGGCGTGCTGTTCGCCGAGCGGCCGGCACTGCCGCTCGCCGACCCGTTCTTCGGAGGACGGGGCCCGGACCGCACGTCCTGCACCGAGTGCGGCGCCTGCCTGACGGGGTGCCGGGTCGGCGCCAAGAACACGCTCGTGAAGAACTACCTGTACCTGGCCGAGCAGGCCGGGGTGGAGGTCCGCCCGTTGACGACCGTGACCGACGTGCGTCCTCTCCGAGGCGGCTACCGCGTGTCCACGCGAGGTACCGGGACTCCGTGGAAGCGAGGTCGCCTGACGGCCGAGCAGGTGGTCTTCTCGGGCAACTCGCTCAACACGCAGGACCTGCTCCACCGCCTGCGGCGTCGCTCGCTGCCCCGGATGTCTCCGCTGCTCGGCACGCTGGCGCGGACCAACTCGGAGTCCGTGCTGTCCGCGCGCGACGGCGACCGCCGCGCCGACCACACGCCGGGCCTCGCGATCACCTCGTCGTTCCACCCCGACCCGCAGACGCACGTCGAGCCCGTCCGGTACGGCCCCGGCTCCGGGCTGATCGGACTGCTGAACGCGCACCTCGTCGATCCGGTCGAGGGGGTTCCCCGGTGGCGTGCCACGCTGCGGACCTACCGCCGGCTGGGGGTGCGGAAGGCGTTCCGCCTCCACGACCCGCGGCGCTGGGCCGAGCAGTCGATCGTGATCCTGACGATGCAGACCCTCGACAACTCGGTCACGACCTTTCTCAGGCGCCGGCCGTGGGGGCTGAGGATGACCACGCGCGAGGGGATCGGCGAGCCGAGCCCCGAGTGGATCCCCGTCTCGCACCGGGTGGCCCGGAGCCTCGCCCGGCGGGTGGGCGGGGTGGCCGGTGGCTCGGTGGCCGACCTCGTGGGCGTGCCGGTCACGGCCCACTTCATCGGCGGCTGCGTCATCGGAGCGACGGCCGAGGAGGGCGTGGTCGACCCGTACCAGCGGCTCTTCGGCCACCCCGGCCTGCACGTGGTCGACGGCTCGACGATCAGCGCCAACCTCGGTGTGAACCCCGCCCTGACGATCACCGCGCAGGCCGAGCGCGCGCTGTCGTTCTGGCCCAACCGCGGCGAGCCCGACGCCCGCCCGGCGCTCGGCGAGCCCTACCGTCGTCTCGCCGCCGTGCCGCCGCGCGACCCGCAGGTGCCGGCCGGCGCCGGCGGCGAGCTGCGCTGGGCCCGCTGATCCGGCGGTCCTGACGCCGCGTCGCGCAGACCGGGGTCGCGAGTGGCGCAAGAACGCCCGCCACTCGGCGAGTGGCGGGCGAATCTGCGCCACTCGCCGAAGTCCCGGGAGTGGCGAGGGCGGCTCAGTCGAGCGTCAGTCCCTCGGCCGGCATGACGCGGGAGCCGCGGCGGGCTGGAAGCGTGGCCGCGGCCAGTCCGGCGGCCGTCGCGACGACGAGCACGGCAGCCAGCTGGCCCCACGGCACGACCAGGCGGGCGTCGGGCATCACGTCGGCCACCACGGTGGCCACGCCGAACGTCGCGTAGACCGTGCCCAGCACGACGCCCATGACCGACGCGACGAGCGCCAGCAGCATCCCCTCGGCGGCCAGCACGCGGCTCAGGCCGCGGCGGGTCAGCCCGAGGGCCCGCATGAGGGCGTGCTCGCGGGACCGCTCCAGGATGGAGAGCCCGACGGTGTTCGCGATCCCCACCAGGGCGATGAGGATGCCCACGCCCAGGAGGCCGAGGACCGCCCACACCATCACGTCCAGCTGGGTCGCGACCCACTGCTGGTCCTGGAGGTTGTTGGCGACCTCCCCGTCTGCGCCGCGGGTGAGCGCACCGAGCGCGCCTCCGAGCTCGTCCGCGTCGGCGCCGTCCTCGGCCAGGACCCACAGGACGCGCACGGCGGCATCCGGTGCCAGCTGCTCGAGTGCGCCGGTGGGGACGATCGCCGCCTGACCCCACTGGGAGCCGACGACGCGGGTCGCCAGGGTGACCTCGCCGCCACCGCCGCGCAGGGTGAGCTCGTCCGGCACGCCGTCGGCGAAGCCCTGCGCCACCGCGGCGGGGATGAGCACCTCGTCCACCTTCGCCATCGTGGCTGCCGGGTCCAGCGTGGCGGCGCGATCGGCCTTGCTCGCGGCGATCACGGTGAGCGGCCCTGCCTCGGATGCGACGGTCGCCCCCTTCACGCCCCGGACGTCGGCGACGTCGGGGACCGCGCGGACCGCCTCCACGAGATCTGGGTCGAACGCCCGCGCTCCGCTCACGGCGAAGTCGACCGGGTACTCCGCGTCCATCTCGGTCGTCACGGCGTCACGGGCGCTGGCCATGCCCGTGAGGATCGCCGTCGCCAGGGTGACGCCGACGAGCAGCGAGGCCGTGGTCGCGGCGCTGCGGCGCGGGTGGCGCACGGCGTTCGCCGCGGCGACCCGGAACGGCCCACCGGCGGGGCCGACCCGTCCGAGGAGCTGCAGCAGCTGCGGCACGACGACGGGCCCGAGCAGGAGCACGCCGACGAACGAGGCCATCCCGCCGGCCAGCATCAGCGGCATCGAGGAGGCCCAGACCGCCACGCCGAGCGCCGCGAAGCCCGCGAGCGTCGTCAGGAGGCCGAAGGCGATGCGGACCCGGCCAGCGGTCGTGCGGGAGGTCGGATCGGCGGCGGGTCGCAACGCCGCCAGCGGGCTGACGCGCACCACGGCACGAGTCGGCAGCCAGGCGGCGACGATCGTCGTGAGCACGCCGCCGACGAAGGCGGCGACCAGCCAGGTCGGCGAGTGCGTGACGGGCCCGAAGGCCTCGTCGCCGGCGAAGGCGCGGATGATCCAGCCGAGGAGCCGGCCCGCGACGATGCCCGCCACGACGCCGGTCGCACCGGCGACGAGGGCCAGCACGAGCGCTTCGGCGCGCACCGACCTCAGGACCTGCCGGCCCGTCGCGCCGACGCACCGCAGCAGGGCGAAGTCGCGGCCGCGCTGGGCGAACAGGATCGTGAAGGTGTTCGCGATGACGAGCACGGCGACGAAGCCGGCGATCGCCGCGAAGAGGAGCAGCAGGTACGACAGCACGTCGACGCCCTGGTTCATCAGCACGATCCGGGCGTCCACGTAGTCGTCGCGGGTCTGCACCGGCGACTCGGCAACGGCGGTGAGCGCCTCCTGTGCCCCGGCCACGTCGTCGCCCAGCACGTCGTAGGCGACGGCGTCGGGGATCGCCAGGCCGACCGCGGACATGGCGGGCCACGTGATGTCGATGTCCGCGTCGAGGTAGCTGGAAGGGCTGGTGAGACCGACGACGGTGACGTCCACCGTGTCACGGCCGACCCCCACGGTCAGGCGGTCGCCGACGGCGAGTCCCTTCGCCTTCGCGGTGTCGGTGGACACGAGCGCCTCGCGGTCGGAGCTGGGGGCGCGACCGCTCGCCAGCTCCTGGGAGCGGAGCCGGGGGTCGAGCGCGACCGTGCCGACCGGGACGTCGTCCCCGAGGGATCCCTCGGGCCCCTCGACCGTGGTCCACAGCGAGCCGATGACGGCGGCGCGATCACCGCGGCTCTCGGCCACCCGCAGCACCCGGTCGGGGTCGGTCTCGGAGATCCCGTACTCCTCGCCCACGACGAGGTCGGCCTGCGGGTAGGCGGCCTCCACGCTCGCGGCGACACCGCTGCGGGCGCCCGAGCCGATGGCGTCGATCACGACGACGAACGCCACCGCGATCGCCACGGCGACGAGCGCCGAGACGTAGCGCCGGGTGTGGGTCCGCAGCGACGCGAACAGGACGGTCCTCATCGGTCACCGCCCTCGAGGGCGTGCACGATCTCGTCGCGCGAGGGGGTCTCGAGGTGGGCGCGGACGCGGCCGTCGGCCAGCACCACCACGTCGTCGGCGTAGGCTGCCGCGTCGAGCTCGTGCGTGACCATGACGACGGTGTGGCCCATCTCGATCACGCTGCGCCGCAGGTAGGACAGCACCTCGGACGACGCGGTGCTGTCGAGGTTGCCGGTGGGCTCGTCGGCGAAGACCACGTCGGCGTCCGCAGCGAGCGCGCGGGCGATCGCGACCCGCTGCTGCTGACCGCCCGAGAGCTCGCCGGGGCGGTGGTCGAGACGATCGCGCAGGCCGAGCACGTCGATGACCTGCTCGATCCGCTCGGTGGCGCCGGGCTCGAGGCGGCGGCCGGCCAGCTCGAAGGGCAGCATGATGTTCTGCCGCGCGGTCAGCATCGGCAGCAGGTTGAACGCCTGGAAGACGAAGCCGAGGTGGTCGCGGCGGAAGTGCGTCAGCCGGTCGTCGTCGAGCGCCGTGATGTCGGTGCCCGCGATGGAGACCGTGCCCTCGGTGGGGCGGTCGAGGCCCGCGAGGCAGTGCATCAGCGTCGACTTGCCCGAGCCGGACGGGCCCATGATCGCGGTGAAGCGGCCGGGCGCCAGGTCGAGGTCGACCGAGCGCAGCGCGTGCACGGTGGTGTCGCCGTGACCGTAGGTCTTGGACAGTCCGCGCACGGACGCGGCGGGCATGACGCCGCGCTCGGTGGCGGCGCCGGGAAGGGAGGTCGAAGTCATGCCTCGACGCTATTTCCGGGACGGGGTCCGGGTCGTCGCCTCAGGGGCGGATCTTCGGCGTCCGCCCACGGTATGACGAGCGTCGTGGAGTCAGGCGAAGTTTCCCCTGTTAACAGGGGAAACCACCGCTTTGCGGGGAAAGTTTCCCCCGCATGGCGAGAGGAAACCCCGCACGGTCAGCCGACGAGGCCCGCCTCGAAGGCCAGCAGCACGAGGTGCACGCGGTCGCGCGACCCGGTCTTGGCGAGCAGGCGGCTCACGTGGGTCTTGACCGTGGCCTCCGAGACCACGAGCGTCGTGGCGATCTCGGGGTTGCTCAGTCCATGGGCGATCAGGCCGAGGACCTCACGCTCGCGCTCCGTGACACCGGCCAGTCGCTGGTCGGCGGCGCCCGAGGCGCGCGGGGCCGGTGCCGCCAGGAAGTGGTCGAGCAGCCGCCGGGTGGTCGAGGGGGCCACCACGGCGTCGCCCGCGTGCACGGCGCGGATCGCCGCGAGCAGGTCCGGGGGAGCGGCGTCCTTCAGCAGGAAGGCCGAGGCCCCGGCGCGGAGCGCGGCGAACGCGTACTCGTCGAGATCGAAGGTGGTCAGCACGATGACGCGGGGGCCGTCGTCGCCCGGCGCGATCCGGCGCGTGGCCTCCACGCCGTCGAGGCGCGGCATGCGCACGTCCATCAGGACGACGTCGGCCTCCACCTCGGCGAGCAGTCGCAGCGCCTCCTCGCCGTCGCCGGCCTCGCCCACCACCGTGAGGTCGTCCTGGCTCTCGACGAGCATCCGGAAGCCGGCGCGCACCATCTGCTGGTCGTCGACGAGCACCACCCGGATCACGTGGGGATCCTCGCACGCACGGCCCATCCGCCGCCGGGCGCGGGCCCGACCTCGAGGGTGCCGTCGTGCACCTCCACCCGCTCGCGCATGCCCAGCAGCCCGAGGCCACCGGAACCGTCGGCGGAGGAGCCTCGACCGTCGTCGACGACCTCGATGTCCAGGGCGTCGTCGGTCGCCACGAGGCGCACGACCGCGCGCGCGTGCGGGCCCGCGTGCTTCCGGACATTGGTGAGGGACTCCTGCACGAGGCGGTAGGCGGTCAGCGCGACGCCGTCGGGTACCGAGGGCGCGGGGTCGGGGAGGTCGAGCTCGACGTGATCGTCGGCCGTGACGAGCGAGGGGATGTCCTCGAGCCGGGGCTGCGGCGCCAGGGTGGGGTCCTCGCCGCCGCGCAGGAGGCCGAGCAGCCGGCGCATCTCGGTGAGCGCGTCCCGGCCGACCGACGCCACGGTGCCCAAGGTCTCGACCGCGACCTGGGGGTCCTTCTCCGCGGCGTACCGCGCGCCGTCGGCCTGCACGATCACCACCGAGAGCCCGTGCGCGACGACGTCGTGCATCTCCCGGGCGATCCGGGTGCGCTCCTCTGCGGCGGCCAGCACCGCGCGCTGCTCGGCCTCGAGCGCCAGCTGACGGCCACGCTCGACGAGGCTCGCCTCGTAGGCGCGCCGGATCCGCGCCTGGCTGCCGAGCGCCCAGGCGGCCAGGACGATCGCGGCGATGGTGAAGAAGTAGGGCGACAGGTCGTCCAGCCCGATGTCGTAGTCGACATACTCCAGACCCGGCGGATACGCCGCGATCTGCTCGGACGTCCACACCCACGAGGCGACGGCCGCTCCGCAGATCCCCACGCCGAGGCCCACGAGGGCGGCCCGGCCCGAGCTGTAGCGCGCCAGCGCGTACAAGGCCGCGGGGAACGCGACCTGGCCCCACGTGGGGATGTCGTAGGTCGCGGCCTGCAGCACGCTGGCCGCGGCGACGAACCCGAACACGAGCGCGGAGTGACGGCGGCGCCAGAACAACGGCACGGTCTGCAGCAGCGACAGCGTCAGCGCCCACAGCGACTGCCCGGCCAGCACGGCGAGGGGGAAGGACGGCAGCACGAGCGCGGTGGCGAAGGCGAGGTCGAAGAGCCGCGTCGCCCGCGGTCCCAGGCGCCACGGCCCCGCGGGCGCGATCCGGCTCTCGTCCATGGGCCCGAGCCTAGGGGCGCCCAGGGCACGCGTCGTCAGACCAGGGTCTGGTCCTCAAACTCTCGACCGGAGGGGGAATGGAACCGTCTTGATCGAAGTTGATAACGTATGACTCAAGTCTTTTGACCCACAGTTTTCAAGGCACAGATTTCAAGCAGAGACACTGCGATCCTCAGGAGGAACCATGGCCCGTGCAGTCGGCATCGACCTCGGCACGACGAACTCCGTCGTGGCCGTGCTCGAAGGTGGAGAGCCCACCGTCATCGCGAACGCCGAAGGCGCTCGCACCACCCCGTCTGTCGTCGCGTTCGCGAAGGACGGTGAGGTCCTGACCGGCGAGGTCGCCAAGCGTCAGGGCGTCACGAACGTCGACCGCACCATCCGCTCGGTCAAGCGCCACATGGGCACCGACTGGTCGGTCGAGATCGACGACAAGAAGTTCAACCCCCAGCAGATCAGCGCCTTCGTGCTGCAGAAGCTCAAGCGCGACGCCGAGGCCTACCTGGGCGAGCCCGTCACCGACGCGGTCATCACCGTGCCGGCGTACTTCAACGACCACCAGCGCCAGGCCACCAAGGAGGCCGGCGAGATCGCGGGCCTCAACGTGAGCCGCATCATCAACGAGCCCACCGCGGCCGCGCTGGCGTACGGCCTCGACAAGGGCGACGACCAGACGATCCTGGTGTTCGACCTCGGCGGCGGCACGTTCGACGTGTCCCTGCTCGAGATCGGCGATGGCGTCATCGAGGTCAAGGCCACCAGCGGTGACAACCACCTCGGCGGCGACGACTGGGACAACGCGGTCGTCGACTGGCTCGTCAACAAGTTCAAGGCGTCCACGGGCGTCGACCTGACCAAGGACAAGATGGCGATGCCGCGCATCCGCGAGGCCGCCGAGCGCGCGAAGATCGAGCTCTCCAGCTCGTCCTCGACGTCGATCAACCTGCCCTACATCACGGTCGTCGACGGCAACCCCGTCTTCCTCGACGAGACGCTGACCCGCGCCGAGTTCGAGAAGATCACGGCCGACCTGCTCGAGCGCACCAAGGCGCCGTTCAACAACGTCATCCGTGACGCGGGCGTCACCGTCAAGGACATCGACCACGTCGTGCTCGTGGGCGGCTCCACCCGCATGCCCGCGGTGTCCGAGCTCGTGAAGACCCTCACCGGTGGTCAGGACCCCAACAAGGGCGTCAACCCCGACGAGGTCGTCGCCATCGGCGCCAGCCTGCAGGCCGGCGTGCTGAAGGGCGAGGTCAAGGACGTCCTGCTGCTCGACGTGACCCCGCTGTCGCTGGGCATCGAGACCAAGGGCGGCGTCATGACGAAGCTCATCGAGCGCAACACGACGATCCCGACCAAGCGCTCCGAGGTCTTCACGACTGCCGACGACAACCAGCCGTCCGTGGCGATCCAGGTGTACCAGGGCGAGCGCGAGATGGCCGCCGGCAACCAGCTGCTGGCCACGTTCGAGCTCACCGGCCTGCCGCCCGCGCCGCGCGGCGTCCCGCAGATCGAGGTCACGTTCGACATCGACGCCAACGGCATCGTGAACGTCTCGGCGAAGGACCGTGGCACGGGCAAGGAGCAGTCGATGACGATCACCGGCGGCTCCGCGCTGTCCAAGGACGACATCGACAAGATGGTCAAGGACGCCGAGGAGTACGCCGAGGAGGACCGCAAGCGCCGCGAGTCCGTCGAGGTCCGCAACCAGGCCGAGACGCTCGTGCACTCGACCGAGAAGTTCCTGGCCGAGAACGGCGACAAGGTCGGCGACGACGTCAAGACCGAGGTCCAGGCCGACGTCGACGCGCTGAAGACGGCCCTCGGGGGCGACGACACCGACGCCATCCAGGCGGCCGTCACGAAGCTGGGCACCTCCAGCTCGAAGATGGGCGAGGCGATGTACGCCGCCGCGGCGGCCGAGGCAGGCGCCGAGGGCGCTGCCCCGACCGGCGACGCCCCGGCCGATGACGACGACGTCGTCGAGGCCGAGATCGTCGACGACGAGGGCGAGCAGAAGTGACCGAGAAGCCGTTCGACGACGAGGCGACCTCCCCCGAGGGGGAGGCGCCCGCCGCCGGCACCGATCAGGAGCAGGTCTCCGAGGAGGCCGCTCCCGATCCGGTCGCCGAGCTCGAGGCGAAGGTCGCCGAGCTGACGAACGACCTCCAGCGCAAGCAGGCGGAGTTCATCAACTACAAGCGACGGGTCGAGGACGATCGCGTCCGCGCGGTCGAGACGGGCAAGCAGAAGGTCCTCACGGAGCTGCTGACGGTGCTCGACGACCTCGGCCGCGCCGAGGAGCACGGTGAGCTGACCGGCGGCTTCAAGGCCGTGGCCGACCAGCTGCGCGGCACGGTGGGCAAGTTCGACCTGGTCTCGTTCGGCGAGGCCGGCGAGCCGTTCGACCCGAACCTGCACGAGGCGGTCTTCCACGCGGGCGAGGACCCGAACGTGGCGGTCCAGAGCATCGCGCAGGTCATGCGTACCGGCTACCGCGTCGGCGACCGCGTCCTGCGGCCCGCCGTGGTCGGCGTCGTCGACCCCGGTGTCGCCGCCGAGGCCACCGAGCAGCCGGTCTCGCCGGAAGACTGACGCATGATCTCGATACACCGTCTCGCTTCGCTCGCCGGCACTCGCTCGCCGAGCAAGCAGTCCGGTGATCGAGTAGTTCGCGAGCGCTGCGAGCGGCGTATCGAGATCACGAAGGAACACGAGAGGGAGGAGGGGTGAATGAGCGCACCGACTGACTGGGCGACGAAGGACTTCTACGCGGTCCTGGGCGTCAAGAAGGATGCCTCGGCCGACGAGATCAAGAAGGCGTACCGCAAGCTGGCGCGGGACCACCACCCCGACTCCAACCCCGGCAACACCCAGGCCGAGGAGCGCTTCAAGGCGATCTCCGAGGCCTACGGGGTCGTCGGCAACGCCGATAAGCGCAAGCAGTACGACGAGCAGCGGTCGCTGTTCGGCCAGTTCAAGGGCGGCTTCCCGCCCGGCGGTGGCGGCGGCTCGTACGGGAACGCCGGGGTCGACTTCGACCTCAGCGACATCCTCGGCGGCATCTTCGGCGGGGGTGCGCGCGGCGGGCGTCGTCGCGCGCCGCAGCCGCGCCGCGGTGACGACCTCGAGACCGAGGCGACGATCACCTTCCGGCAGGCCGTCGAGGGCGTCACGCTCCCGCTGCGGCTCACGAGCGACGAGCCGTGCACGATGTGCCACGGCACGGGCGCCAAGCCCGGCACCGTCCCGAAGGTGTGCGGCAACTGCCAGGGCAGTGGCATGCAGACCGGTGCCTCCGGCGGCGTCTTCGCGATGACCGAGCCCTGCTCGCAGTGCCGCGGTCGCGGGCTGATCGTCGAGCATCCGTGCGAGGTCTGCACGGGATCCGGGCGCGCGCCGTCCAGCCGCACGATCAACGTCAAGGTGCCCGCCGGCGTCAAGGACGGCCAGCGGATCAAGATCCGCGGCAAGGGCGCCAAGGGCGACACCGGAGCCCCCGCCGGCGACCTGTTCCTGCTCGTGCACGTCGAGGGCGACGAGCGCTTCGGGCGCAAGGGCGACGACCTCACCGTCACCGTGCCGCTGCCGTTCGACGACGCGGTGCTCGGCGGCGAGGTCAGCGCCCCCACGATCGACGGTCCGTCGGTCAAGCTCAAGGTGCCGCCGGGCACGCCCAACGGCCGCACGTTCCGTGCGCGCGGCAAGGGCGGCACGCGGCGCGACGGGTCGCGCGGCGACCTGCTGATCACGGTCGAGGTGCAGGTGCCCCACGAGCCGTCGCCCGACGAGCGGGCCGCGGTGGAGGCGTTCCGCGCCGCGAGGACGGGGAGTGCCTGATGAACGAGCGTCAGCGAGTGAGCATGGGGCACTTCATGGCGGTGCCGCCTCATCATTGTTTCCTCGGGGCGGTGCCGGCATGAACGACTTCATCCCTCCGGGTCCTGAGGCGAAGGTCTTCGTCATCAGCGTCGCGGCCGAGCTGTCGGGGCTGCACCCGCAGACCCTGCGCACCTACGACCGGATGGGTCTGGTCGAGGCGGGTCGCACGTCCGGCGGCGGCCGCCGGTACTCCCTGCGCGACGTCGAGCTGCTGCGGATGGTCGCGCACCTGACCGCCGAGGGACTAGGCCTGGAGGGCGTCAAGCGCGTCATCGCGCTGGAGAACCAGGTGGCCGCACTCCAGGCGAAGGTCGCCGAGCTGCAGGCCGAGCTGGTGCAGGCGCGCGCCCCGCAGAACCTGCCCGCGCTCTACGGCGGCCGGCAGGTCACCGTCTGGCGCCGCCAGCCCTGACCCGCCACTCGCGACCCCGGTCTGCGCCACTCGACGCCGCGTGCGCCCGGCCCCGGAGCCCTCACTCGTCGTCGGTGCGCTCCTCGCGCTCCTTGCGGGCGCGGTGCTTCTCGTACTCGCCGAGCGCGATGCCGCAGGCCACGACGAGCGGCACGATGATGCCCCACGGCAGGTCGGCGAGCCAGCCGAGGTCCCAGTCCGGGGTGATCCGCCGCAGCCAGTAGAACGGGTTGAGGTACTGGAGCCAGTCGGGCGGATCGATGTTCGGCAGGTCGACGTCGGGCAGCCACGACCAGTCGACGGCGGGCAGGAGCCGGCCCAGGATCGCCGACACGGCCGCTCCGATGCCCAGGAACCCGACGAGCGCGAACACCACGTGCCGTGCCGCGTAGACCTTCGGGTGAGACTCCTTCAGGTCGTACAGGCGGCGGGCGCGGGTGTCGGGCGGCGGGACGAACGGCACCCGGATCGGGCTCAGCTCCCGCTGCTCCACGAGGGTGACGGCGCGCAGGCGCTTCAGCCCGTTCTCGACCTTGACGTGCTCCACGCGGTCGTCCTCGCCGGGCAGCTCGAACTTCACGTCGTCGAGGGTGCCGAGCCGCTTGGATCCCACCTCGGTGCCGTCGACGGTGAGCGTTGCGGTGTGGTCGTCGTCCTCGTGCACAGCCAGGTCGCGACCGCGGTCGCGCAAGGTCCAGGAGGGCATGTCGGCACGCTAACCGGCGACCCGGCGTCGCCGGGACGACCGAACGGCTACTTCCGATGGCCAGATGGCGGGCACCGTCTCACGTGGCAGTCGTCGCCGCGCGCGATGTCGGTGCCGGGCCCTACGGTCGGGGCATGGAAACGATTCGGGGGATCGTCCCGCCCTACCTGCTCCGTCAGATCGCCTCGCTGGAGGACGACCGCTACGCCACGGCCGCCCGCGCGGCCCAGCACGCGCTGGCAGAGCGGCCCGCGCACGGCGCCCACAGCCATCCGTCGGCGCGCCCGCCGGCGGCCGACATGCCCTTGCGGCGCACGGTGCACGATGCCGAGAACCGCACCGAGCTGCCGGGTCGGGTGGTCCGCTCCGAAGGTGATCCCCCCACGGGCGACATCGCCGTCGACGAGGCCTACGACGGCTTCGGCGCCACCGACGGGCTGCTGCGCTCCGTGTACGGACGGCAGTCGATCGACGACGCCGGGCTGCCGCTGGCGGGCACCGTGCACTACGGCGTCGCCTACGACAACGCCTTCTGGGACGGCTCCCAGATGGTCTTCGGCGACGGCGACGGCGAGATCTTCGGGCGCTTCACGGCATCCCTCTCGGTCATCGGCCACGAGCTGGCGCACGGGCTGGTCGAGTACACCGCCGGGCTGGTCTACCGCGACCAGTCCGGGGCGCTCAACGAGTCCGTCGCCGACGTCTTCGGTGCCCTCGTCGAGCAGCATGCCGCCGGGCAGAGCGCCGACGAGGCGTCGTGGCTCATCGGGGAGGGCCTGTTCACCGCGGCGGTCGAGGGTCGCGCCCTGCGGTCGATGAGTGCGCCCGGCACCGCCTACGACGACGACGTCCTCGGCAAGGACCCGCAGCCGGCCCACATGGACGACTTCGTCGAGACCACGCAGGACAGCGGTGGCGTCCATCTCAACTCGGGCATCCCGAACAAGGCGTTCCACCTCGTCGCCACCGCACTGGGCGGCAACGCCTGGGAGGTCGCCGGCCGGATCTGGTACGAGACCCTGCTGGGCGAGCTGTCCCCGCGGGCGACGTTCGAGCAGTTCGCGCGGGCCACGGTGGCGGTCGCCGAAAACCACGACGCTGCTGACGTGGTTCGCTCGGCGTGGCAGTCTGTGGGTGTATGGACGGAATCGACCAGCCCCTCCTCGTCGTCCGGGTGACCCGCACCGGCGGCTTCGCCGGGCTGCGCCGGCAGTGGGCGGTCGAGGCCACGTCCGAGGACGAGGCGCAGGCCTGGTGGCCGCTCGTCGAGGCGTGCCCGTGGGACGCCGCGCCCGGCGACGGCTACCCCGACGGCTTCGTCTACGAGGTGCAGGCCAACGATCGCGAGGCCACCCTGCCCGAGCGCCAGGTCGACGGCCCGTGGCGTGAGCTCGTCGACGCCGTCGTCCACCACGCGCCCTGAGCCGCACGTCACCCCCACGCCGCCACGGATCTGACTAGGCTGGTCGCGGGCAACGGCGCCCCACGACTTTCGCCAGCCGAGGGGAGCTCCATGACCGACTCCGAGTTCGATGCCATCGCCCGATCCAAGGACGACTCGCTGCGCACCGACGTGCGCCGCGTCGGCGACCTGCTGGGCCAGACCCTGCGGCGTCTGGAGGGTCAGCACCTCTTCGACCAGGTCGAGCTCGTGCGCGCCCAGGGCAAGGTCATCGAGGAGTCCGAGGACCCGGACGAGCGCCACGAGGCCGCCTCCCGGATCCGCGCGCTGCTCGCCGATCTCGACGCGCCCACGGTGGGCAAGCTCGTCCGGGCGTTCAGCGTCTACTTCAACCTCGCCAACGTGGCCGAGCAGGTGGCCCGCGTGCGCGGCATCGAGGCACGCCCCGACGACCAGGGCTGGCTGGCCCGTGCGATCGACGACATCGTCGCCGAGCAGGGCGTCGAGGCGCTGCGCGAGGGCATCGAGCGGATCGACGTGCGCGCGATCTTCACGGCCCACCCCACCGAGGTCAGTCGCCGCACCGTGCTGACGAAGCTGCGCCGGATCGCCGACATCCTCGTCGACTCCGCCGAGCCCGGCAGTCGGCGCCGGGCCGCGCAGGACCGCGACCTGGCCCAGCTGATCGACCTGATCTGGCAGACCGATGCCGTCCGCCGCACCCGGCCGACGCCGCTCGACGAGGCGCGCCACCTCGTGTTCTTCCTGCAGCAGATCCTCGAGGAGGCGCTGCCCGACATCGGCACCGACCTGGCCGACCGGCTCGCCGAGCACGGCATCGCCCTCGATCCCGCCCAGCGGCCGCTGTCGTTCGGTACCTGGATCGGCGGCGACCGCGACGGCAACCCGAACGTCACGCCCGAGGTCACGCTCAGCATCCTGCAGCTGCAGAACCGCATCGCCACCCGCATCGTCGACGCCAACCTCGACCTGCTGATCCGCGAGCTGTCGTCGTCCGACGAGCTCGTCGAGGTCAGTGCCGAGCTGACGAAGTCGCTCCAGGCCGACTTGGTCGCGCTGCCCGACCTCGACCCCCGGCTGCTGAGCGTGAACGCGCACGAGCCCTACCGGCTCAAGCTGTCGTGCGTGAAGCTCAAGGTCGCCAACTCGGCGACCCGCGTCGCCGAGGGGACCCCCCACGTCCCGGGCCGCGACTACGCCAACCGCGACGAGCTGCTGGCCGACCTGGCCGTGGTCGACGCGTCGCTGCGCGCGCACGGCGGCGAGCTGATCGCCGACCGGATGCTGGCGCGGGGGATCCGCGCCATCTCGTCGGTGGGCCTGCACCTGGCCACGATGGACATCCGCGAGCACGCCGAGGCCCACCACCACGCGCTCGCGCTCCTCTTCGACCGCCTCGACGAGTCCGAGACCTCGTACGACGACCTCAGCCGCGACGAGCGGTTCGCCCTGCTCTCGCGCGAGCTCGGCCGGCTGCGCCCGCTGGCCGCCGACCCGCCGTCGCTCGACGAGTGGGGCGCGCGCACGTACGGCGTCTTCGCCGCGGTCCGCGAGCTGAAGGAGGCCTTCGGCGAGGACGTCATCGAGTCCTACATCGTCTCCATGACCGTCAGCGGTGACGACCTGCTCGCGCCGGTCGTGCTGGCCCGGCAGGCCGGTCTGGTCGACCTCGTCGGCAGCGAGGAGACGCCGCCGTTCGCGCGGCTCGGCTTCGTGCCGCTGCTCGAGACGGTCGACGAGATCCGCCGGGCCGGCGACGTCCTCGACGAGCTGCTCTCGGACGACCAGTACCGCTCGCTCGTGCGCCTGCGCGGCGACCGGCAGGAGGTCATGCTCGGCTACTCCGACTCCAACAAGGCCGGCGGCATCACGACCTCGCAGTGGGAGCTGCACCGCGCGCAGCGGGCGCTGCGCGACGTGGCGCAGAAGCACGGCGTCACCCTGCGGCTGTTCCACGGCCGCGGCGGCACGGTGGGCCGCGGCGGCGGACCCACCTACGACGCGATCCTGGCCCAGCCGTACGGCGTGCTCACCGGTGACATCAAGTTCACCGAGCAGGGCGAGGTCATCAGCGACAAGTACTCGCTGCCGCGCCTCGGCCACGAGAACCTCGAGCTGTCGTTCGCTGCCGTGCTGGAGGCCTCCACGCTGCACCTGGAGGCCCGCACGCCGGCCGAGTCGATGCAGCAGTGGGACGACACGATGACCCAGGTCAGCGACGCCGCCTATGCCGCCTACCGCCGGCTGATCGACGCGCCAGGGCTCTTCGAGTACTTCCTCGCGTCCACCCCGGTCGACCAGCTGGGCGACCTCAACATCGGCTCACGCCCGTCACGGCGACCCGAGACCGGCGGCGGCATCGACGGCCTCCGCGCGATCCCGTGGGTGTTCGGCTGGACCCAGAGCCGCCAGATCGTGCCGGGCTGGTTCGGGGTCGGCAGCGGCCTGCGCGCCGCGCGCCTGGCCGGGAAGGGCGACGTGCTGGCCGAGATGCTCGACCAGTGGCACTTCTTCCGCACCTTCATCTCGAACGTGGAGATGACGCTGGCGAAGACCGACCTCGACGTCGCCGGGCACTACGTGAACACCCTCGTGCCGGCCGACCTGCGCCCGATCTTCGACCGCATCCGTGCCGAGCATGCGGTCACGGTGGAGGAGGTGCTGCGGGTCACCGGCGAGCGGCACGTCCTCGACGACCAGCCCGGCCTGCGCCGCACGCTCGAGGTGCGCGACGCGTACCTGCAGCCGATCTCATTCGCCCAGGTCGACCTGCTGGCCCGCTACCGCGAGGACCCCGACGCCGTCGACGAGGACATGCGCGCCGCGCTGCTGCAGACCGTCAACGGCATCGCCAACGGCCTGCGCAACACGGGCTGACGGGGGATCTCGATACGCCGCGACTGCGTCGCGAGCTACTCGATCACCGGGGCTGCGTGATCTCGATACGTCGCGAGCTACTCGATCACCGGGGGTCCGTCGATCGAGTAGCGGGGCGAGGAACGAGCCCGCGTATCGAGATCAGGTCAGTTGACCTGGCGGTCGCGGCCCTCCCAGTACGCCTCGCGGAGCTTGAACTTCTGCAGCTTGCCGGTGGCGGTGCGGGCGAGCTCCTCGCGGAACTCGACACGCTTGGGCACCTTGTAGCCCGCGAGGCGCTCGCGCGCGTGGGCGCGGAGGTCGTCCTCGGTCACGTCGCCGTCGACCACCACGAGGGCCAGCACGGACTCGCCCCACCGGTCGTCGGGGACGCCGATCACCGCGACCTCACGCACGGCCGGGTGCGAGGCCAGCGCGTCCTCGACCTCGATCGACGAGACGTTCTCGCCACCGGACACGATGACGTCCTTCTTGCGGTCGGCGATCGTGACGTAACCGTCCTCGTAGACGCCGCCGTCGCCGGTGTGGAACCAGCCGCCCGCCAGCGCCTCTTCGGTGGCCTCCGGGTTCTCCCAGTACGACTCGAGCACGGTGTTGCTGCGCACGAGGATCTCGCCCTGGTCGTCGATCATCACGCGCGTGCCGATCGTGGGGGCACCGGCGCGGGCCAGCAGGCGCGCCTGCTCCTGCGCCTCGAGGTCGTCCCACTCCTCGCGCATGCGGCTCATCGTGAGCAGCGGCGAGGTCTCGGTGAGGCCGTAGATCTGGATGAACTCCCAGCCCAGCTCCTCGCGCACCCGCTGGATCGTGCGGGTCGGCGGGGGAGCGCCGGCCACGATGCAGCGCACCCGGTCGCGGCCCGTGTCGCCCGTCCAGTCCTCGAGCGCGTCGAGCGTGGCGTTGAGCACGGCGGGAGCGCAGGCCAGCACGGTGACGCCGTGCTCCTCGATGCGCTTCAGGATCTCGGTGCCGTCGATCTGGCGGATCACGACCTGCTTCGCGCCGACGCCCGTGGCCGAGTAGAGCAGGCCCCAGCCGTCGCAGTGGAACATCGGCAGCGTGTGCAGGTAGACGTCGCGGTCGGTGAGCGTGGCGTGCCAGCCGAACGTGGTGGCGTTGACCCACCGGGCGCGGTGCGTCTGCTGCACGCCCTTGGGCCGGGCGGTCGTGCCCGAGGTGTAGTTGATGGTCGCGGTGGCGTTCTCGTCGGGCTCCCACTGCGCCGGCTCGGCCTTCGACGCCCAGATCCGGTCGTCGTCGCGGCCCAGGACGAACACGTGCTTGGCCGCCGAGCAGGCCGCGGCGAGGTGCTCCAGCTCGGGATCGAGCATGACCACCTCGGCGCCGGAGTGCTCCACGATGTACTCGATCTCGGCCGGCGCCAGCCGGAAGTTCACCGGGACGAAGATGCGGCCCCAGTTGGCCACGCCGTAGAAGGAGGCCAGCAGACGCGCCGCGTTGTGCGAGACCATCGCGACCCGCGCGCCCTGCGGCACGCCGAGCTCGTCGAGCGTCGCGGCCTGACTGCGCGCCTTCGCGTACAGCTGGGCGTAGGTGACCTCGCCCCACGAGTCCGCCACCTGGTTCGGCTCGTCGACCACGGCGACGCGGTCGGGGTAGACGGTGCGGGCGCGGTCGAGGAAGTCGCGCAGGGTGAGCGGGACGATCATGGGGCCTCCGGCGGGGTCGAACGGTGCGTGTGGGTCACGTCACGCTGCCATTGTGTCGACTCCTGCCCGCGCCGTGCACCTCTAGCCCGGCCACGAGCGACCAGCGGTCGGGGCCTCCCGGTGAGCGGCGGCGGCTCGGTCGGTTCCCCCCGCCCACCCCGGCCCACTTTTGGAGCAGGATCAACGTCGATCCCGGGGCGAGGCGTGCAACCCGTTCCAAAAGTGGTGGAGGGGGAGCGGGCGGAGCGGGCGGAGTGGCGAGGGGGGAGCGGTGGAGGGCGTCACCCGGCGCGCTGGGTAGCCTCGGCCCGGTGAGCTGGGAAGAGATGTTCAAGGGCGACTTCGCCGCTGACGACGTCCGCGCCTACGGCGAGCTGGTGCGGAACCTGCACGCGGTGCAGGACGCGCTCGCCGCGATGCCGATGGACCGCGAGGCGATCGACGGCCTCTCCGCCGACCTGGCGCGGTGGCGCGAGCGGCTCGAGCCGTCGGTCACCGACGAGCAGCACCAGGTGAACGGCCGCGTCGCCGAGCTGCCCGTGCGCGGCCACGCGATGCTGCCCGAGCTGGACGTCACCTCGCGCACCGCCGACCGCGTCGAGGGGACCGTGCGCTTCGGGCGCTGGTTCATGGGCGGCGGGATGGCGGTGCACGGCGGCGCCGTGACGCTGCTGTTCGACGAGGTGCTCGGCATCCTGGCGTCGGTCTCCGCCGGCGGCATCACCCGCACCGCCTACCTCAACACCGACTACCGCGCGCTGACCCCGATCGACACCGAGCTCGAGGCCGTCGTGTGGATCGAGCGGGTCGACGGCCGCAAGTGGTTCCTGCGCGGCGAGCTCCGCCACGGCGACGTCGTGTGCGCCGAGGCCGAGGGCCTGTTCCTCAAGCTGCTGCCCGAGCAGGGCCTGGGCAAGCGGACCGGCTGACCCGGCTCAGGGGTAGGGGTAGAAGCCCTGCCCCGACTTCTTGCCCATGAGGCCGGCGTCGACCATGCGGTCGAGCAGCGGCGGCGGCGAGTAGAGGGGCTCCTTGAACTCCTCGTACATCGACTCGCCGATCGCCTTGATCGTGTCCAGCCCGATGAGGTCGCTCAGCGCGAGCGGCCCCATCGGGTGGCCACAGCCCAGCACCATGCCGTTGTCGATGTCCTTCGCCGAGGCGTACCCGGCCTCGTACATCCGGATCGCCGACAGCAGGTAGGGCACCAGGAGCGAGTTGACGATGAAGCCCGCGCGGTCGGTCGCGTCGATGGGCTGCTTGCCGAGCGTGTCCGAGACGTAGGAGCGCATCCGGTCGAGCGTCTTGTCCGAGGTCGTCAGCGACGGGATGAGCTCGACGAGCTTCATGACCGGCGCGGGGTTGAAGAAGTGCACGCCCATCACGCGGTCGGCGCGGCCGGACGCGGCGCCCAGCTTCACGATCGGGATCGACGACGTGTTGGAGGCCAGGATCGCGTCGGGGTCCTGCAGGATCTTGCCGATGCGGGTGAAGAGGTCGAGCTTGATCGACTCCTTCTCGCTGGCGGCCTCGACGACCAGCTGGCGGTCGGCCAGGTCGTCCAGGTCGGTCGTCACGTGGATGGCGGCGAGGGTGGCGTCGCGGTCCTGCTCGGTGAGCTTCCCGCGGTCGACGGCGCGGTGCAGGGAGGTCTCGATCCGGCCGTGTGCGGCGGCGGCGGCCTCCTCGGTGACCTCGACGACGACGACCGAGATGCCGGCGCGCGCGTTCACCTCTGCGATGCCGGAGCCCATGAGGCCACCCCCGACGACTCCGATGCGTTCGATGGTCACGCGACCTCCCGTAAAGATGATGGATTCCTCACCTTCGATCGTAACGGTCGCCGGGTGAGCCTCCGCAAGCGCTCCGAGACGTCGTGATGGGATGGCCCCATGCGTGCGTGGCTCCCGGTGGTGCTCGTCCTCGCCCTGGCCGGCTGCGGCGGGGGCGGCGATGCCCCCACCCCGTCGGAGGGCTCGGCCTCCACCACCCCGGGGAAGGTCGCCACCGAGGCCACCGGCACGGTCGATCCGCTGGCGATCACCTCGTACGTCTGCCGCCGCAACGCCAAGGGCGGCTGGAAGGTGCAGGGCACGCTCAAGAACACGGGCAAGCAGGTCCGTGACTACCGCGTCACGGCGTTCATCGGACAGCAGACCGGACCGGCGCGCATCGTGGAGCTCGACCGGGTCAGGGCCGGGGCCAGCGTGCCCTTCGCGATGGACCCGATCGTGGCCGCGCCCGAGGGCCCGTGCCGGCTCCGGGCGGTCATCGCCCTCTGACGCGCGGGTGCTCGCGGGGCGCCCCCGACCTTTTGCCGCGTCTTAACCAAAATGTCATGGTCAGTCCGGTCTCTTGGCTGATTCTCAGGGTTACGGTGTGGCGAACCGGTTCCCCTGCGACAAAGGACACAGACCTTGAAGTCCCGACGTTCCCTCTCGGCCCTTGCGATCGGAGCGCTGCTGAGCGCACCGATCGTCGTGGCCCCGTCGGCCACCGCGGCCGACCCCGTCGACATCACCCTCGTCGACATCAACGACTTCCACGGCCGCATCGACACGAACACCACGAAGTTCGCGACGACCGTGGAGCAGATCCGACAGGGTGCGGGAGAGGCGAACACGCTCTTCCTCTCCGTCGGTGACAACATCGGCGCCTCGCCGTTCGCGTCCTCCACTCAGCAGGACGAGCCCACGATCGACGTGCTCAACGCGCTCGACCTGAACGTCTCTTCCGTGGGCAACCACGAGTTCGACCGCGGCTTCGACGACCTCGTCAACCGCGTCACCGACCGGGCCGACTTCCCGCACCTCGGTGCGAACGTGAAGCTCCGGGCCACCGGCGCCGCGGCTCTGCCGGCGTCGGCCACCTTCACCGTCGGCGGCCTCGAGGTCGCGGTGATCGGCGCGGTCACCGAGGAGACCCCGTCCCTCGTGACCCCCTCGGGCATCTCGACGCTGACGTTCACCGACCCGGTCGAGTCCGTCAACACCGAGGTCGACCGCCTGGAGGCGCTCCCCGAGGCCGACCGGCCCGACGTCATCGTCGCCGCGTTCCACGAGGGCGCCGGCGCCGGCACGCCCGACGGCTCGAGCCTGGCGGAGGAGGTCGCCCACGGCGGTGCCTTCGCCGACATCGTGAACAACACCGACGCCTCGGTGGACGCGATCTTCACCGGCCACACCCACAAGGCCTACGCGTGGGACGCCCCGATCCCCGGCGAGGCCACGAAGACCCGTCCGATCATCCAGACGGGCAGCTACGGCGAGAACATCGGCAAGGTCACGCTGTCGGTCGATCCCGACACCGGTGACGTCGCCTCGCACACGGTCGCGAACGTCCCGCGCGTCGCCACCGCGAACGAGCAGCTGCCCCGCGTCGCCGCGGTCAAGACGATCGTCGACAACGCCCTCGCGTACGCCGCCACGATCGGCAACGAGAAGGTCGCCGACATCACGGCCGACGTCACCACGGCCTACACCGGCGGCAGCTACGTCAACGGCGTCTACACGCCGTCGAACCCGGCCGCGCCGAAGACCGGTCGCGACGACCGCGCGAGCGAGTCCACGATCGGCAACCTCGTGCCCGACGCGATGCTCGCCCAGTCCAAGGCGACGAACGCCCCCGCCGACCTGTCGATCAACAACCCCGGCGGCCTGCGCGACGAGCTGTTCTTCACCGGCAACACCACCGCCGGAGGCCCGAACAACACCGACGGCTCGGTGACGTTCGCCGAGGCCAACGCCGTCCTGCCGTTCACGAACAACCTCTTCACGGTCACGCTCACGGGCGCGTCGCTGAAGAAGGTCTTCGAGCAGCAGTGGCAGCGCAACCCCGACAACACGGTGCCGAGCCGCCCGTACCTGCAGCTGGGCGTGTCCGACAACGTCCGCTACACGTACGACGCGACCCGCGCCGAGGGCGACCGCGTCACGAGCGTCTGGATCGACGACCAGCTGCTCGACCCGGCGAAGTCCTACAAGGTCATCGTCCCGTCGTTCCTGGCCACGGGCGGCGACAACTTCCGCGCCTTCGCCGAGGGAACGTACGTCGACACCGGCGTCGTCGACTACGAGGGCTGGATCGAGTACCTGGGCGCCAAGTCCCCGGTGAGCCCCGACTTCGGCCGCCGCTCCGTGGCCGTCACGGGCCTCGAGGACTCGTACGAGGTCGGCGGGACGGCGACGTTCTCGCTGCCGAAGCTGAACCTGACCTCGCTCGGCAGCCCGGCCAACACCTCGGTCGAGGCCACCCTCGAGTACGGCGACGGCCAGACGCTCGACCTGGGCAGCCAGCCGGTCACCAACGGCGCCTCCGGCCAGTTCTCCTTCACCGTGCCCGCAGGTGCGATCGAGGGCGGCACCATCCGCGCCGAGGCGTCGCCGAGCGGCACCGTGGCCACGATCCCGCTGTCGGTCGACAAGGCCGCGTCCACGACGACCGCCACCGCGCCCGCCCAGGTCACGAAGGGCGAGACGTTCGACGTCTCGGTCGACGTCACCGCCGCCGCGGGCGACCTCGACGGCACGGTCGTCGTCCGTGACGGCGACACCCAGGTCGGCACCGGCACGGTGACCGACGGCTCCGGCGAGGTCGAGGTCGACGCCGCCGACCTGCGTCTGGGTCAGCGCACGCTGACGGTGTCCTACCAGGGCTCCGCCACGGTCGCCGGCTCCGAGGGCACCGTCTCGGTCGAGGTCATCAAGGGCGAGACGCCGTTCACCGCGACGGGCTCGACCACGCCGTACGGCACGGGCGCGACCATCACGATGACGGCCGCCCCCGGCACCAGCGGCATCGTGTACGTCGCCAACCAGCTGGGCATCCAGGTCGGCACGGCCTTCCTGTCCGACGGCAAGGGCACGTTCCGCTTCGGCGGAACGGCGCTCAAGCCGGGCTCGCACACCTACGGCCTGTTCTTCAACGGCAGCGCCTCGTACGAGCCGGCCGACGCCACGGTGACCGTCAAGGTCACGAAGGCCGACACCTCGGTGCGCGCCGTGGTCTCCTCGAAGATCAAGTCCAAGGGTGCGGTCCTGAAGGCCCGCGTCTCGGCCAAGGGCTTCACGCCCACCGGCACGGTCGTGGTCAAGCGCGGCACCAAGGTCGTGGGCAAGGCCACGGTCAAGGACGGCGTGGCCCGCGTGAAGCTGGCCAAGCTCCCGCGCGGCAAGGCGACGCTGCGGGTGTTCTACAAGGGCAGTTCCGTCGCGAACGGCTCCACGACGTCCGCGAAGACGTTCGTCAAGTAGTGACCTGAGCCGGGGCGGTCCGCACGCGGGCCGCCCCGGCTCACTCCATCAGCACCATTCGAGGGGAATCCCGATGTCTCGTCCTGTCCTTCGCGGTCTGACCGCGCTCGCCGTGGCGGCCGGTGCGGCCGTGGCGGTGCCGCCAGCGGCCACCGCCGCCCCCGACGGCTCCGGCCTCGTCATCAACGAGGTCTACCTGAACGGCGGCTCCGCGGGCGCCACCTACCTGAACAAGTTCGTCGAGCTCCACAACCCGACGGACGAGGACATCAGCGTCAACGGCTGGTCCGTGCAGTACCGCCCGTACAACGGCACCGCGAACTTCACGGCCGTGGTCCCTCTCGGCGACCGGCATCTCGAGCCGGGCGGCACCCTGCTCGTGAGCGGCAACTCGAACGCCGCCAACGGTGCCGCGCTGCCCACGCCCGACGTCGCCAGCACGACCGGCTTCTCGGGCAACGCCAACGGCGGCACGATCGCGCTCGTCTCGTCCGAGACCGCGCTCACCGGCGACCTGGCCGCCGTCCGCGCCAACGCGTCGCTGGTCGACCTGATCGGCTACGGCGCCTCGAACACCTACGAGGGCGCGCCGAAGGCCGACGGCTACTCGGTGACCGCGTCGGTGACGCGCGCCGCCGGCGTGGACACGGACGCCAACTCCACCGACTTCACCACCGCGGCGCCCACCCCGGTGCCGTGCGGCGCCACGTGCGCCGGCCCCGGCGACGCCGAGCCTGAGGAGCCCGAGCCGTCCGAGACGGTCACGATCGCGCAGATCCAGGGCACGGGTGCGGCCAGCCCGCGCGTCGGCCAGACCGTCACCACGACGGGAGTCGTCACCGCGCTCTACGCGTCGGGCGGCTTCAACGGCGCGTACATCCAGACGCCGGGAACCGGCGGTACCGCCGGCCCCGCCTCGCACGGCCTGTTCGTCTTCGGATCGTCCACCGCGTTCGCGCAGTCGGTCGACCTCGGTGACACGATCGACGTCACCGGCGCCGTGTCGGAGTTCAACGGCCTCACCCAGATCACGGCGGCCTCGTGGAAGGACGCGACCACCGCCGGCACCGTGACGCCGACCCCCGTGACGTTCCCGATGGCCGAGGCGCAGCGCGAGTCCCTCGAGGGCATGCTCGTCGACGCCACGGCCGGCACGTACACGATCACGAACAACTACGGCACGAACACCTTCGGCGAGCTGGGCCTGGCGGCGGGCGACACCGTGCTGCCGCAGCCGACCAACGAGGTCCGTCCGCGCACGTCGGCCTACGACGCCCTCGTCGCGCAGAACGCCGCCCGCATGATCACGCTCGACGACGGCAAGAGCATCAACTTCACGTCGGGCACGAACCGCGCGAGCCCGGGTCCGTGGCTGACGCCGACCAACGAGGTCCGCACGGGCGCGTCGGTCACGATCGACGACCCACTGGTCCTGGACTGGCGGAACAGCACGTGGAAGCTCCAGCCCACGCAGCCCTTCGCCGCCGGGGGCGAGTCCGCCACGATCGCCCCGCAGAGCACGCGCGAGACGGCGCCGAAGGACGTCGGCGGCGCGGTCAAGCTGGCCTCGTTCAACGTGCTGAACTACTTCACCACCACCGGTGAGGACTGGGTGTCCTCGAACCGCGGCACCTGCACCTGGTACACCGACCGCGACGGCAACCGCATCACCGTGAACACCTGCACGAACAACGGTCCCCGCGGTGCCGCCAACGACGTGAGCCTCGCCCGCCAGCAGGCCAAGATCGTGAAGGCGATCAACACCCTCGACGCTGACGTGCTCTCGCTGGAGGAGATCGAGGACACCGGCTCGCTCGGTGGCGCCGATCGCGACGAGGCTCTCAAGACCCTCGTCGCGGCGCTCAACGCCGATGCCGGCTCGCAGCGCTGGGCGGCGGTCCTGTCGCCGTCGACGATCCCGACCTCCGGTCGCGACGTCATCCGCACGGCGTTCATCTACCAGCGCGACGCGGTCGAGCCGGTCGGGCCGTCGGTGATCCTCGACTCGCCCGCGTTCGCGAACGCCCGGGCCCCGCTGGCGCAGGAGTTCCGCCCGGTCGACGGCGACGCCGGCCAGGACTTCCTGGCGATCGTCAACCACTTCAAGTCGAAGGGCTCGGGCGACGGCGTGAACGCCGACCAGGGCGACGGTCAGGGCGCGTCCAACCGGGCTCGTGTCGGCCAGGCCGAGGCGCTCGTCGACTTCGTGAACTCGCTGGAGGCGCAGTCCGACACCGACCGCGTGTTCCTGCTCGGCGACTTCAATTCCTACGCCAAGGAGGACCCGCTGGCGATCATCGAGGACGCCGGGTTCGTGAACGTCGACCAGCGCCTCACGGACGAGGAGACCTACCAGTTCGAGGGCATGCACGGGTCGCTCGACCACGTGTTCGCCTCCTCGGCCGCGTTCGCGCGGGTGACCGGCGCCGACGTCTGGACGATCAACGCGCCCGAGTCGATCGGCCGCGAGTACAGCCGGTTCAACAACAACGTGACGAACCTGTTCGACGCGTCCACGCCGTTCCGGGCCAGCGACCACGACCCCGTGATCGTCGGCTTCGATCCCGGCGCCGCCGCCGAGGTCGCCACGACGACCACCGCGAAGGTGCCGTCGGTCGTGTGGGCCGACGAGGCCTTCGACGTCGCCGTCACGGTCGGCTCGGCCACGGGCTCACCCCGAGGCACGGCCACCGTGTCCCTCGGTGACGAGGTGCTGGGAACGGCCACGGTCGCCGATGGCAGCGCCACGGTCACGGTCCCCGCGGGCTCGCTGCGCGCGGGTCGCCACGTGCTCGACGTGGCCTTCGCGGGCGAGGGTCGCTACGCCGACTCGGCCGGCACGGTCGCGGTCGACGTCCGCGCCGACTCCGCGATCACCGCCACGGCGGCCCGCGGCACCTACGGCAAGCCGACCGCGATCTCGGTGACGGGGGCCCCCGACGCCGGCGGCCTGGTCTACGCCACGGTCGGCGGTCGCATCGTCGCCTCGGCGATCATGCGCGGCGGCAGGGCCACGATCAACGTGCCCGGCACGGCCCTGCGGCCGGGCACCACCGCGGTGACCGTCTTCTACGGCGGCGACCGCGGTCACGACGCCAGTCAGACGTCGGTCGCGGTGACGATCGCGAAGGCGAAGGCCACCGTGTCGGCGAAGGTCCTCAACGGCAAGGTCACGCCGCGGACGCGCGCGAAGGTGCGCGTCGTGGTCCGCACGCCGGGCTTCGTCGAGAGCTCCGGGAAGGTCCGGATCTACCGCGGCTCGAAGCTGCTCGGGTCCGGCAACGTCAAGGGCGGCAAGGTCACCGTGACCCTGCCGCGCCAGAAGTCCTCGGTGCGCCTGACGGCACGGTTCAGCGGCACGTCACTGACCGCGCCGGCGAGCCGCGCGTTCGTGCTGCGGGTGCGCTGAGGCGAGGGGGACAGGCCGGGCGGCCCCAGGATCGAGGGAGATCCTGGGGCCGTCCTGTCCCTAAGTCCCGGTGTTGCTGCGATGACGCGACACGAACTCCGCGGCCTCCCCGGAGTCGATGTACTCGCGCAGTTCGCGGATCAGGCCGCGCTCGTCGAACCTGACGACGACACACGCCTGGAGTCGCACGCGCATCCGGTCGCTCATGCGCGTGCCCTCGAGCACGTGCTGCTCGACCGCGCCGCTCTCGAACACGTCGACCCGACGGTCGACATACTGGAGCTCCGTGACCGTGCGGTCGAGTATCCGCAGGATCCGGACGAACTCCGGGACGCTCGTCTCGCGCTGCACGGTGCTCTGCCAGATGGTGGCGTCCGGGGAGAACAGGTGGGCGAAGGCCGCTTCGTCACCGACCTCCGACGCCGCGGTCAGGCGGTCGAGTGCCCGGAGAAAGGGGTGCGTGCCGTCGCGAGGCTCCGTCATGCGTCGATGCTCACCAGGGCTTGCCCGGTCATGATCCCGTCTCCCGTGGCCACGTGCACCGCCGAAACGGTTCCCGGTGTGGTCGCGCGGATCTGCTGCTCCATCTTCATCGCCTCCACGACGACGACGACGTCCCCGGCAGACACGCGAGCACCCGGTTCGACATGGACATGGAGCACGGTGGCCGTGATGGGCGAGACGACGTCACCGGCGCGCGCGGCCCTCGCCGTGACGGAGCTCTCGGACCCGATCGATCTCCTGCTACCGGCATCGACCATGTTCGGGCTGTAGGGATCGAGCCGCACGTCGCAGTCCTGCTCGATCCAACGGGTGTGCACGCTCAACGGGGTCTCGGCGAACGCGGGATGCTCGACGATCGCCCGGTGGAAGTCGATGACCGTGGGGATCCCGTCCACGGACAACTCAGCCAGGGCGCGGCGGGCACGCGCCAGCGCCGTGGGCCGGTCCGGGCCGGTCACGATCAGCTTGCCGATGAGCGAGTCGAAGTTGGTGGTGACGCGTTCACCGGCCGTCACCCCACCATCCCAGCGGACTCCCGGGCCGTGCGGGATGGTCAGTGAGCGCACCATGCCGGGGATGGGGAGGAAGTCCCGGCCAGGGTCCTCGGCGTTGATCCGGAACTCGATCGCGTGGCGGTCGGCCTCGACCGCTCCGGCCTGGATCTGCTCCCCGTCGGCGATGCGCAGCTGGGCCGTGACCAGGTCCTCTCCGGTCGCCTCCTCCGTGACGCTGTGCTCGACCTGGAGGCGGGTGTTGACCTCGAGGAAGTACAGAGCGCCACCCTGATCGAGCAGGAACTCGCAGGTGGCGGCGCCGACGTAGCCCACGGCCCGCAAGATCGCCGTGGAGACGTCATGCAGGTGCTGCACCTGCTCCGTGCTCAGCAGGGGTGCCGGTGCCTCCTCGACCAGCTTCTGGCTGCGGCGCTGGAGCGAGCAGTCGCGCGTGCCGACGATCCGGACATTGCCGCTGCTGTCGGCCAGGCACTGTGTCTCGACGTGGCGGACGCGACTCAGATGTCGCTCGACCATGCACGGGTTGGACCCGAAGGCGACCTCCGCCTCACGCCGCGCCGAGAGCCACGCCTCGTCGATCTGGTCGATCGTCGTGACGACTCGTTGGCCGCGTCCGCCGCCGCCGAGCACCGCCTTGATCACCACCGGGAGGCCGTGCTCGGCGACGAACGCGTGGACGGCCTCGACCGACGCGACGGGACCACTGCTGCCGGGGATCAGGCGTGCACCCGACTCCTCCGCGATGTGACGGGCCGATGACTTGTCGGCCAGGAGGTCGATGGACTTCTCTGGCGGCCCGACCCAGGTGAGTCCCGCGCCAAGCACCCGCCGGGCGAACTCCGCGCTCTCGGACAGGAACCCGTAGCCGGGGTGCACGGCGTCTGCCCCGCATTCGTTCGCCGCGGCGAGGATCTCGTCGATGTCCAGGTAGGCGTGGGCGGCGCTTCGACCCGGCAGCGGCAGCGCCTCATCTGCCAGTGCGACATAGGCAGCCGAGGCGTCCTCCGCGGTGTGCAGCGCGACGGACGTCAGTCCGAGATCGCGACAGGCGCGGATGATGCGGATCGCGATCTCGCCGCGGTTGGCGATCAGTACCTTCTTCATGCGATGGCTCCGAGGGTTCAGGGATGGAACGGCGTGGGCGAGGGTCCGAGCTGGCGGGCCAGCGGAAGCTGCGCGTCGCGGACGAAGCCCACGACGAGAACTCGCGTCTCGGCGGGATCGACGATGTCCTGGCCGGTCGCCTCGGCTGTCCGGAAGGGCGACGTCACGGCTCGCAACTGCGCTTCGATGCGGGCCTGCTCGGCCTCGGGGTCGGGTGCGGACTCGATCTGGCTCCGGAAGGCGGCGAAGGTGCCCCCGCTGATGTGCATGGACCCCCATTGGGCGGTGGGCCACGCGATGCGTCGAAACATCCCGGAGGGGCGATGGTGAGTCTGTCCGCCCACCCCGAACAGCCTCCCCATCACGACCGTCATCCAAGGCATGCGGCTGCGGCACACGGACCAGACCAGGCGCGCGCCCGCGTTCTCGATGCCCGCCCGCTCCGAGTCGGGCCCGACCAGCACCCCCGGCTCGTCGGCGAGGGAGATCAGGGGGAGGTGGAACTGATCGCAGATCTGGATCAGTCGAATCGTCTTCATCGCGGCGGCGGTGTCCGTGGACCCTCCCAGCACGCCGGGGTCGTTCGCCATGATGCCGACGGGGTAGCCGTCCACCCGGGCGAGCCCGGTCACCCGGGAGCCACCGTAGGCGGGCGACAGCTCGAAGAACGAGGCCTGGTCGACCACGGCGTCAATCACCGACCGCGGATCGAAGGGAGCCCTGCTGTCCTCGGGGATCACGTCACGCAGGGTGGCGGGGTCGGTCCTCGGAGCGAGCGGCGTCGCTCGTGGTGGCATCGAGTGCACGTTGGTCGGCAGGTAGGAGAGGAACGTGCGGATCTGAGCGAGCGCGTCGTGCTCGTCGACGGCCACGTTGTTGACGGAGCCGCTCTCCTCGACGTGGACACGCCATCCGCCGAGGTCCTCCTTGGTGATGTCCAGTCCGAGGGCGGCCTTCACCACCGGTGGTCCGCCGGGGAACAGTTGCGACGTCTCCTTGACCATGACGTTGAAGTGACCCAGGCATGCGGCCACCGCCGGAAGCCCGGCCACGGGACCCATCACCGCCGAGACCACGGGCGCGAGCTGGAGCAGATCCACCTCGGAGGCCACGAACGTGTTGCCGTCGGGCGGATAGGTGCGCCCCAGGTCCAGGAAGCTCTTGACGCTGCCGCCGCTGGCGTCGAGGAGTCGGATGAGGGGAACACCTGACTCCAACGCGCGCTCGGCGGCCAACGGCTCGCGACCGAAGCCCACGGCATCGACACCCCCCGCCCCACCACGGACGGTGAAGTCACCCGCGCTCACGACGGCAGGCCTGCCGTCGATCTCGACGAGCCCATCGACCTGGCCCTTCGGGACGAAGGCGCGAAGCTCGCCCTGGGCCGAGTACTCCGCGCGTCCGGTGAGGATCCCGAACTCACGCAGGGTGCCCAGGTCCGCGAGCAGGTCGACCCGTTCGCGGGCGGTCAGCTTCCCCTGGGCGTGCTGGCGTGCCACCTGGTCGGCACCGCCAAGCCGCATGGCGAGCGCGCGACGGCGGTGGACCTCGTCGTGTCCGAGAGTTGTTGTCACGCGGGAGTTCCTTCCGCAGCATCACCGCGCGGGCACGGCAAACTGAGCGATCGATCGGTTATGTCTGCGACGATATGATGAAGCATCGCGCCTCGTCAATGGCGGTGAAGTCAAAGGAGTGGCGTCGGCATGGAACAGCGGAAGCAGCGTCCTCGCGGCGATCGCACGCGAGCGCGCCTCCTCGATGCCGCACGCGCCGAGTTCGGCCAGCACGGATTCGGGGGCGCGTCGACCCGCGGCATCGCCGAGCGGGCGGGCATCAGCGCCTCGGCCCTGTACGCCCACCACCGCTCCAAGGAGGAGCTGCTCTTTCTCGTCGCCAAGGACGGTCACGAGAATGCGCTGCGTGACATGCAGCGGGTCTTGGCCACCCAGACGGGTCCGGGCGCCCAGTTCGCCGGGGTGATGCGGGTGATGAGCGCCGGAAATGCGCGGGAGCAGTTCGTCTCCCACGTGCTGGCGAACGAGCTGGATTCCCTGAATCCTGAGCACTATGCGGAGATCGCCGCGATCCGGCGGGCCATGGTGGGCCTGGTGCGGGCGATCATCGACCGCGGTGTCGAGCTGGAGCTGTTCGAGTGCCCTCGGATCGACGTGACCGTCACGGCGCTGTTCTCCCTGTGCGTCGACGTCGCGCGCTGGTACCGCCCGGACGGTCGGTGGGCGCCGGAGGAGATCGGTGATCACTTCGCGCTGCTGGGGCTGCGCATGCTGAATGCCTCACCCGCGGTGATCGACGCCGCGTTCGCCGCCAGCTGACCCCAGCGTCACGCGAGGCTCCCTTCCGTCGTCACCCTCCGGGCCTGGTGGGTGGTGGCCGTGCGGACGGCACTTGAAACTAATCTCAACTTTTCCTTGCGCTGCGTGAGAGGCGTCACATACGATCGCGCTACCTGATCGATCGCTCAGGTAGATATCACCGATCGGCGACAGCTCGATTCGCCACAAGGAGTGAGGTAGTTGGACGCCACACGGTCTCAAGACCTCGAGAATCTGCTGGACTACGACTTCGCCACCGCAGTGGAGGCGTTGGACCACCACGTCGGCGTGCGACCCGGGCGCATGGCCATCACGTACGGCGAGACGGGCGAGGAGCTGACCTACGGCGAGTTCGGTCGACGCACCGACGCCATCGCCGGCAACCTGGCACGCACCCACGGCGTCCAGCCCGGCACCCGCGTGAGCGTGCTGTCCACCAACGCGATGGTGGCGGCGGCGTCGATGTACGGGCTCTGGAAGGCCGGAGCGGTGTACGCGCCGGTCAACTACCTCTACCGAGGCGAGCTCCTGGCCTATCAGCTGAACGACACGCGACCCGACGTGCTGATCGTCGACGAACAGCTCGTGCCGGCCGTCGAGCAGATCAAGAGCGACCTCCACGTCGAGACGCCCCTGATCGTGGTGGCGTCACCCGAGGCCCGCGACGTGTGGCCCCACGTGTTCGACGATCTCCTCCAACCGGCGGAGCGCCCCGATGTCACGGTGTCCTTCAACGACCCGGCGAACATCATCTACACGTCGGGGACGACAGGGCCGTCGAAGGGCGTCGTGCAGTCGCACCGCTGGGTCAACGGGTACACGTGGATCGGGCGCAGGATCCTCAACGAGGAGGACATCGTCTACAACGACCTGCCGCTCTACCACGTCGGCGGCGCGCACTACAACGTCGCGCGGGCGCTCTGGGTCGGAGCCGGCCTGCAGCTGTGGGACCGCTTCAGTCCCAGCGACTTCTGGCGGCGGATCAAGGATGGCAACTGCACGACGGCCACGCTGCTCGACGTCATGATCACGTGGCTGCAGAAGCAGGAGCCCCGTGATGACGACCGGGAGAACGCCCTCAACAAGGTGGTCCTCGGGCCCGTCCCGGCGAATCACCACGAGTTCGCGCAGCGGTTCGGCATCGACTTCGCACTCACGGGGTTCGGCCAGTCCGAGTCCGGCAGCGCGATGATGACCCTCGTCGAGGAGATCCCCCAGGGATCAGGCACGCCGGAGTCCGTCTATCGGGGTCTTGATCACGCGACGATCCGGGCGGCCTTCGAGGACGCCGGGATGCTCGTGCTCGACGGTCACGACCCCCGCGTGATCAAGGGCATCCTCGGAACACCGAGCCCCTTCTTCGAGGTCGCCGTTCTCGACGAGGACGACCGCCCGTGCGTGGCGGACCAGGTGGGCCAGCTGGCGATGCGCCCGGCACTGCCGGAGCTGATCTTCACGCGGTACCTCGCCAAGCCCGAGGCCACGGCCCAGGCCTTCGCCAACCTGTGGTTCCACACGGGCGACGCCGCCCGGATCGACGACCTCGGCGTCTTCCACTTCGTGGACCGCCTGGGCGATCGCATCCGTGTCCGCGGAGAGAACATCTCCGGCGCGCAGGTCGAGGAGCAGATCGCGCGGCATCGCACGGTGCAGCTCGCCGCGGTGATCGCGGTCCCGAGCGACGAGGGCTTCGAGGACGCGATCGTCGCGTTCGTCGAGCTCGTCGAGGGAGCGGACTTCGATGAGGCCGCACTCGATGCGCACTGCAAGGCGGTCATGCCCAAGTTCATGTGGCCCAGCCGCATCGTCCGGGTCGACAAGATCCCGCACACCCCCACCAACAAGATCGAGAAGTACAAGCTGCGCCAGCTGTTCAAGGAAGGACAGACGCTGTGAGGATCGTCAAGACGATGAAGGTGGTGGCCGCGGCCGCCCTGATGGCCGCGATGCTCTCCGCCTGCGGGGGCTCGGACGACAAGTCGGCGGGTTCGACCACGCTTCGCGTGGCGGCGCAGTCGGACGTGTCGTCGCTCGACCCCATCCGGGGCAACTCCGGCAACGACCACGTGATGCTGTTCCCGATCTACGACACCCTGGTGTCCTTCGACGAAGGACTCCAGCCGCAGCCCGGCCTGGTCGAGTCGTGGGACTCACCCACGCCGAAGGAGCTGACGCTGACACTGCGGCCCGGCGTCAAGTTCCACGATGGCGAACCCCTCGACGCTGATGCCGTGAAGGTCAACCTCGACCGTGCACGCGCCGAGGACTCGGTCGCCGCGGCCGACCTCGCATCGATCGAGAACGTCCGTGTCGACGACGAGCTCGTCGCGACGCTCGAGCTGAGCCGACCGGATGCCTCGCTGCTGCTGGTCCTGGCCGATCGCGCGGGCATGATGGTCTCTCCCGCCGCGCTCGAGGCGAACGACAACGACGTCAGCCGCACCCCCGTCGGGGCCGGCGGGTGGAAGCTGTCCGACTGGAAGCAGGGCAACGAGCTCCGCCTCGAACGGTTCGACGACTACTGGGACGCGGACTCCGAGCGCGCCGAGACCCTGCGGATCAAGATCATCACCGACCCGCGCACCCGCGTGACCGCGATGCGTTCCGGGCAGCAGGACATCGCGCTGGACGTCCAGCCCGTCGACGCCGAGTCGCTGGAGAAGGAGAAGTCGGTCGTCCTCGAGTCGCAGACGAGCCTGTTGGTGCACGGCATGTACATGAACACGAGTGCCCCGGAGTTCTCCGATGCGAAGGTGCGCCGGGCGCTGGCCCTCGCGATCGACCGGGACACGATCGTCAAGAACGCGCTGTTCGGGCACGGCCAGTCGGCCAGTGGCGTCCTCCCGGACGGGTACTGGGCCGAGACGCCGGACTCGGTCGACTACGCCCACGATCCGGACGAGGCGAAGCGTCTCCTGGCCGACGCCGGCGTGCCGAGCCTGGAGTTCGACATGCTCAGTCGCAGCGACACGTCCAGCGTTCGTCTGGCCGAGATCCTCAAGGACCAGTGGGCCGCGGTGGGGGTGACGGTCAACATCCTGCCGCGTGACGTGGTCGAGGCGACGGACCAGTACTTCAACCAGAAGAGCAGTCCGGCCTACCTCGCCGGCTGGTCCGGCCGTCCCGATCCGAGCATGACGTACCGGTCCCTGTTCGACGCGAAGGGCTACTACAACGTCGGTGGCCTCGAGATCGACGGGATGGCCGCGGCCATCGGCGCAGCGGACAAGTCCTTCGATCTCGACGAACGGGTGGTGGGCCTGGACGCTGCCGCTGTGGCCGCCTACGAGAGCACCCCGTTCCTCCCGGTGGCGTTCCAGGACGCCCTGATCGCCCGGAGCGACAAGGTCCAGGGCTTCCAGATGAACCAGATGGGCAAGCCCAAGTTCATCGGGATCACGGTCGACTGACCGCCAGTCCGACGGACCCGGGGGGACCGGCCGAGCGGCACCGGATCGCATGATCGCGGTGGCGTTCGGCCGGTGCCGTCAGCGCACCTCGGCCGTCACGAGCAGGTACTCCCACTGCATCGTGAAGCCCGCCTCCGAGCGTGAGCCCTCGCGTTCGCCCAGGGCGGCCAGGTCGCGCTCCAGGGCGGCGGTCCGCTCCGGGTCGTCGGCATGGGCGGCGAAGGCCGCGATCGTCGGGCCGTAGTGGGCCGCGAAGTAGTCACGGAACTGCTCGCCGTCCCCGAAGTGGATGACCGGCAGCGTCTGCCGGCGCACCTGCACGTCGCCGACCCGGTCGCCGAGCAGCGACCGGACGTGCTCCTCGTTCCCCCACAGCGGCGGCGGTGAGGCGCCCGGTGGCGGCGGGGGGACGTACTGCTTCATCGTGGCGAAGAGCTGGCCGATCGTGCCCTCCGGCGTCCACGAGACGATGCCGATCCGGCCGCCGGGGCGGCACGCGCGCACCAGTTCGTCGGCGGCCTGCTGGTGGTGCGGCGCGAACATCACGCCGATGCACGACATGACCACGTCGAACGAGTCGTCCTCATAGGGCAGGGCCTCGGCGTCCGCGACGTCCCACGTGAGGTCGACGTCGGGGTGCTCGGCGCGGCCCGCCTCGAGCAGCTCGGGGGTGAGGTCGGAGGCGACGACGGTCGCGCCCCGTCGCGCGGCGCGGACCGCGGCGCTGCCCGTGCCGGCCGCGACGTCGAGCACGCGCTCGCCCCGGCCCACGGCCAGTGCGTCCACGAGGACGGCGCCCAGCGGTGAGACGATCTCGCGCGCCACGCGGGGGTAGTCGCCCAGTCCCCACATGCGGCGGTGCTTGCTCTTCAGCTCGGTGTCCTGCTGCACCGCGTCGGCGGCGGTGGTGTCGGTGGTTCCCATGGATCTTCCTTCGATGGAGTTCTTCCTCCACCCAGAGTCCGTCCGCGCGGCGCGGCGGCACCAGTTCTGTTTCTGTACCGGCCCGATCGGGTGGGTGGCGCCGGGAGGTGGAGCAGGCGCACGATGGTCGAGACGAAGGGGAAGACCCATGGCGACCTCCTACGGCCAGTTCTGCCCACTCGCGAAGGCGATGGAGATCCTCGACGAGCGCTGGACGATCCTGATCGTGCGCGAGCTCCTGCTGGGCAGCACGCGCTTCAACGAGTTGCGGCGCGGGGTGCCGCGGATGTCCCCGGCGCTGCTGTCGAAGCGGCTGCAGGCGCTCGAGCGCCACGGCATCATCGAGCACGACGCGTCCGGCTACCGGCTGACCGAGTGCGGGCGCGACCTGCACACCGCCGTGATGAGCCTGGGCGTGTGGGGCCTGCGGTGGATCGAGGACTTCGGCGACGAGGACCTCGACCCGCACCTGCTGATGTGGGACGTCCGCCGGACGATCCCGAGCGCCGCCTGGCCGCCCGGGCGCACGTGCGTGGCGGTGGAGTTCACCGACCTGGAGCGGGCGCGCCGGTGGTGGCTGGTCGTGTCGGGCGGCGTCGTGGACGCGTGCGACTACGACCCGGGCTACGAGGTGTCCGCCACCGTGCGGGCGACGCTGCGCACGCTCACGCACGTGTGGCGTGGCGACGTCTCGTGGGAGCAGGCGATGCGGGCGCGGCAGGTGGAGATCGACGCGCCCCGTGACACCCGCGCCGTGGTGCCCGACTGGTTCGGGCGGTCGATGCTGGCCGACGCGCTGGCCGCCGTCAGCGCGGGATGACGACGTCGGTCAGGGTGGCGGTACCGATGTCGAGCGCGGCCCAGGGTCCCTCGACGTCGAGGACCGCGATGGCCGACGTGGGGAAGCCGGCGCGCACGCGGTTCAGGGCCTCGGGGTCGGAGTCCTCGCCCGCGAGCCGGGCGGCGAGGCCCGGGGTGCCGGGGGCGTGGCCCACCAGCAGCACGGTTGACGCGGAGTCCTCGACGGACTGGATCGCCTCGAGGAGGCTCCCGGTCCAGCCCTCGTAGATCTCGTCGAGGAAGCGGGCGGGGGCCTCGAGCCCGGTGGCGGCGAGGGTCTCGCGCGTACGGGTGGAGGTGGAGCACAGCACCACGTCGACGGTGTCGACGTGCTCGCGGATCCAGTCGCCCGCGAGCGCCGCCTCCCGCCGTCCGCGGTCGGCCAGGGGCCGCTCGAAGTCCTCGACCCCGTCGGGGAACGCGGCCTTGCCGTGGCGCATCAGCAGCAGTCGGCTCATGCCCCGAGTCTAGGAGTGTGTGATCTCGATACGCCCGCTCGTTCCTCGCGGTGCTACTCGATCACCTGGCCGGTGATCGAGTGGCGGCGAGCGAAGCGAGACGGTGTATCGAGATCACGGAGGACTCAGCCGCGCGCGATGCCCACCATCTCGTCGCGCGGGACGACCTTCTTGCGCTCGCGCGGGTGGGTGTCGCCCTCGCCGAGGGACGTCTCGTGGGCGTCGAGCTTCTCCCAGCCCTCCCACGTGGTGTACTCCACGCCGCGGCTGTCGAGGTGGCGGTCGAAGGCCTCACGGTCGGCGAACTCCGGTGCGGGCAGCTTCGGCAGGTCCTCGACGAGCATCTTGACCGTCTGCGCCGCATCGGACTTCGTGTGGCCGATCAGGCCGACGGGGCCGCGCTTGATCCAGCCGGTGGCGTAGACGCCCTCGATCGGCGAGCCGTCGATGTCGAGTACGTGGCCGCCGTCGTTGGGCAGCACGCCGCCGTTCGCGTCGAACGGCAGGCCCGGCAGGTTGTCGGAGTAGTAGCCGATCGCGCGGTACACGGCCTGGACGGGCCAGTCCTTGAACTCGCCGGTGCCGCGCACGTTCCCGGTGCCGTCGAGCTCGGTGATCTCGGTGCGCAGGCCCACGACGCGACCGTCCTCGCCGAGGATCTCGACCGGGCTCTGGCAGAAGTGGATGTGGATGCGGTGGGGTGCGCCCGACGGCTCCTTGGCCAGGTAGTCGCCCAGCACCTTCACGACGAGCTTCTGGCTCTTGGCGGCGGCGAGCGCCTCCATCGAGCCGTGGTCGAACTCGTAGCCCTCGGGGTGCACGACCACGTCGATCGTGGGGGAGTGGCTCAGCTCGCGCAGCTCCATCGGCGTGAACTTCACCTGGGCCGGGCCGCGCCGCGCGAACACGTGCACGTCGGTGGTGGCGTTCTTCTTGAGGCCCTCGTAGACGTTGTCGGGGATCTCGGTGACGAGCAGCTCCTCGGCCGTCTTGGCCAGGATCCGCGCGACGTCGAGGCCCACGTTGCCGACGCCGAGGACGGCGACCTGCTTGGCGTGGGGCTGGAAGTCCCACTCGCGCGGGGCGTCGGGGTGGCCGTCGTACCAGTAGACGAAGTCGGCGGCACCGTACGAGCCGTCGAGGTCGACGCCGGGGATCGTGAGCTCACGGTCGCGGCGCGCGCCGGTGGCGAACACGACGGCGTCGTAGAACCCCTTGAGATCCTCGAGCTTGATGTCGGTGCCGAAGTTGACGTTGCCGAAGAAGCGGATGTCCTCGTTCGCCATCACGCGCTTGAGCGCCTTGATGATCTCCTTGATCCGCGGGTGGTCGGGCGCCACGCCGTAGCGGATCAGGCCGAACGGGGTCGGGTCGCGGTCGAGGATGTCGACGGTCACGTCGAGGTCCTCGGTCTTGGTGAGGATGTCGGCCGCGTACACGCCAGCGGGGCCGGCGCCGACGACGGCGACGCGCACCTTCCTGTCCACAGTCATGAGGCAAGCCTAAGACTCCGGGCCCAATGGTTCTGCACCCGACCGCCATCTGGACCGGCCCACGACGTAGGCCAGCGGCAGGACGCCGTGGTAGTGCGGGAACTCCTCCACGCCGCGAGGTCCGTCACTCGGTTCCCAGCGCAGGCGCGGGTCGTCCTCGGGGATCTCGACCTCGAGCAGCAGCAGGTCGGGGACGCCGGCGAAGAACCGCGCGGCGGTGCCGGCGACCTGGCCGGCGGTGGACAGGTGCACGAATCCCTCGGTGGCCAGCGAGTCGGGCTCGTACGCCGGGCGGCCCTCGGTGAGGCGCCAGCGCGCGGCGGGAACGAGGTGGAACAGCGTCACGGGGTCGATTCTGTCGCCCGGCGGGGACAGGATGGGAGGAGACCACCGAACGGAGCCCCGCATGAGCCTCGACGTGCAGATCACCTTCGACGCCCACGACACCCGGGTCATGGCCGAGTTCTGGGCGGCCGCGCTCGGCTACGAGGTGCCCGGACCGCCCGACGCCCAACTCGAGCCCGGCGACGATCCGTGGGCCGCGTGGGACGACTTCCTCGAGCGGGTGGGCGTGCCCGAGGGGCAGCGCCGCGCCAAGGCGGCCATCGAGGACCCCGAGGGCTCGCGCCCCCGGGTGTTCTTCCAGCAGGTGCCCGAGGACAAGGTCGCCAAGAACCGTGTCCACCTCGACGTCCGCGCCGCGCCGGGCCTGCAGGGCGACGAGCGGATGACGGCGCTCGAGGCCGCCGCCGAGCGGCTCGTGGCGCTGGGGGCCGAGCGCGTGCGGCGATTCGAGCCCGAGCCGCCGATGGAGGCGGGCTTCCTCGTCATGCGCGATCCCGAGGGCAACGAGTTCTGCCTCGACTGAGGTCGCGAGTCCACCTGAGAAGTCCCTGTGGGTCGTCCACGGGAGCCCCCCGGAGGTAGTGATCCGCCGAGGGTTCGCCTACGTTGGATGCACGACGGTTGAACGAGAAACCACTTCGTGTCCCGACCCAGGAGCTCCATGAACCCGACGAAGCGACGCACGTACGCCGCCCTCGCCGCCTCCACCGCCCTGCTCACCCTCGCCGCCTGTGGCAGCGACGCCGCCGAGGACGACGCGTCCTCCAGCAGCAAGACGCCGTCGGCCACCACGCCGTCCGCATCCGAGCCCGCGGCATCCGCCCCGGCCGCCGGCGGAGCGTTCACGGCCGGCGAGTACGAGGCCACCGGCTCCTACACGACGCCCGACGGCCAGACGCAGTCGATCGACGTCGAGGTCACCCTCGCCGCCGACGGCACCATCACCGAGCTCGACGCCGACGGCAACGCCGAGGGTGGCAACTCCGAGCAGTTCCAGGGCAAGTTCGAGAGCGGCATCGACGCCCAGGTCGAGGGCCGCAAGATCACCGATCTCGACGTCGACAAGGTGTCCGGCTCGTCGCTGACCAGCGGCGGCTTCAACGACGCCATCGACCAGATCATCGGCCAGGCGCAGGCCTGACCCCATGAGCTCCGACTGGCGTTTCGACGCCATCGGAACCGCGTGGTCGATCGGGACCCCCGACCCGATCGGCCCCGGACTACGAACCGCGATCACGGCCCGCATCGACTCGTTCGATCGGACGTGGTCGCGGTTCCGCGTCGGTTCGGCGGCGAACGCCCTGCGCACCTCGCGCGAGGCCGACCTCGGCCCCGACGCCCCCGCCATCCTGGCCGTCTACGACCGCCTGTTCGCGCTGACCTCGGGCGCCGTCAGTCCGCTCGTGGGCGGGGCGCTGGAGCAGCTCGGCTACGGCGCCGGCTACACCCTCACGCCGTCCGGTGAGCCCGTGCGCGTCCCCTCGTGGACCGACTGCGAGCTCGTCGGCACGGTGCTGCACGTCCCGGGCCCCGTCGTCCTCGACATCGGCGCCGTCGGCAAGGGCTGGCTCGCCGGTGAGATCGCTGCGATGATCGACCAGCCGTGCGTCGTCGACGCGAGCGGTGACCTGGTGAACCGGTCGGGAGGGGTGCTGCGCGTGGCACTGGAGGACCCCGACGACGCCGAGCTGGCGATCGCCGTGGTGGAGGTGCCCGACGGCGACGCGATCTGCGGATCGGCCAGCAACCGGCGCCGCTGGTCCGACGACGTGCACCACGTGCTCGACGCCCGATCCGGTACTCCGACCCGCAACGTCGTGGCGGCCTGGGCCGGCGGCCCCGACGCCGCCTGGGCCGACGGGCTCGCCACCGCCGCCTTCTTCGCCTCCGACCTGTCCGGCACCGGGCACTGGTGGGCGGCCCTCGACCGTGACCGGCGACTCGTGGCCCACGGGCTGCCCGGAGAGGTGTTCGCATGACGTTCCTGGATCGCCAGCTGGGCCGGTTCACGATGTACCGGCTCGTCACCGTCGTGCTGCTCGCGCTGGCCGCCGTCGCCGTGGTCCAGTCGGCCCTCGGCGTGCTCGACTCCGACATCTTCCCCGTCGACGCGCTGCTGCTCACCCTGGCCGTGATGGTGGCGACGTCGGTGCTCGTGAACCTCGTGGTCGGACGGCTCGTCGGGGCCCGGCCGCACCTCGAGTCGTCGGTCGTGACCGCCCTGATCCTGTGGTTCCTCTACTGGCCCTCCACCCACGCCGAGCAGCTCGGCTGGCTCGCGCTGGTGGCCGCCCTCGCCCAGGTGTCGAAGTACCTGATCACGTGGCGCGGGCGTCACCTCGTGAACCCGGCCGCCGCGGGCGTCGTGCTGTCGGTCCTGCTCGGCTGGGTCACGGGCTGGCCGGTGCCGTTCACGGGCTGGTGGGTCGCCAGCGAGTCGTTGTTCTGGTTCGTCCTGGCCGGTGCGCTCCTGGTGCTGCACCGCACGCGCCGGCTCGCCCTCGGCGCCGTGTTCGCCGTCGTCGCCGTCGCCGCCACCGTGTGGTGGCAGGTCGGCATCGGCGCGGGGCTCGAGGAGGCGATCCGGTTCACGCTCTACTCGACGCCCATCGTCTTCTTCGGCGGGTTCATGCTCAGCGAGCCGCTGACCCTGCCGCCGCGCCGGACGCAGCAGCTCGGCGTCGCGGCCCTCGCCGGCGTCCTCTTCACGTGGCCGCTGCTCACCTCGCGGATCTTCGGTGAGCCCTGGACGACCGAGCCGTTCACGAGCACGTACGAGCTGACCCTCGTCGTCACGGGCCTCGTGGCGTTCGCGCTGCGGCAGGGCTCGCGGACCCTGACCCTGCGCGAGCGCCGGCGCCTCGGGGACGACGTCGTGGAGTACGTCTTCGCCGCCGATCGTCCCCTGCGGTTCGTCCCGGGCCAGTATGTCGAGCTCGACGTGCCCCACGGCCGCGTCGACACCCGGGGTCGCCGCCGGATGTTCAGCGTCGTGTCCGCCCCGGGCTCCGAGGTCGTCGTCGCGACACGGCATCCCGAGCCCGGCTCCTCGTACAAGCGCGCCCTGGCCGCCGCGTCGCCGGGCGACCGGATGCGGGTCACGGCGGTCCACGGCGACTTCGTGTGGCCGTCGACCGGTCCGATCCTGCTGGTCGGCGCGGGGATCGGCGTCACACCGTTCCTGAGCCAGCTCGCCGCCCACCCGGGCCGCGACGTGGTCGTCGTCCTGGGCGAGCGCGAGGACCAGCCCTACGTGGCCGAGCTCGAGGCCTCGGGTGCCCGCGTCGTGCGGATGCCCGTCGAGGAGGTCGGCGGGGCCGCCATCTCCGACCTCGTGCCCGACCTGTCGGATCGCACCGCCCTGGTGTCGGGTCGGCCCGACTTCGTCGACGAGGTCGCCCGGAGCCTGCGAGGGCGCGTGCGGCGGGTCAAGCGCGACCACTTCCTGGGCTACTGAGCCCGGCCGCCCTGCGGGGTTGTCAGGGACCCGGAGCGGGCGCACGATCGAAGGATGAGGATCACCGCGACGGTGCACCACGAGCCGGGTCGTCACGAGGTGACCGTCGCGACCGACGGACGCGAGACCGAGCTCGAACTGCCGGCGCGCGACGACGGTCCGGGCTCGGCCGTGAGCGGCGGCGAGCTGCTCGCCGCGGCGCTCGCGACGTGCTTCCTCGACGACCTCCACCGCGAGGCCGGGAGGCGCGGCATCGAGATCGGGGCCGTGGAGGTGGTGGTCGAGTCCGAGTACGGGGACCGCGGCGTGCCCGCCCGCGACCTGACCTACGAGGTGCGCGTGCGGTCCCGGGCGGACGCGGGGCTGGTGGCCGACCTCGCGCGGGAGACGGACCTCCTCGCCGAGGTCCACGCCACCCTCCGCGCGGCGTGCGACGTGGAGCTGCGCAGCGTGCAGATCAGCGCCCCCTGAGCCGACCGCCGTCCGACCCGGCACAATGGGTTACCCACGAGTACCCGAGGAGGCCGCGTGCGGATTGCACTGTTGTCCTACCGCAGCAAGCAGCACAGCGGTGGGCAGGGCGTCTACGTGCGCAACCTCAGCGCCGGACTGGCCGATCTCGGGCACGAGGTGACGATCTTCTCCGGCCAGCCGTACCCGGAGGACCTGCACCCCGAGGTGCGCCTCGAGAAGGTGCCGAGCCTCGACCTCTACCGTGACGACGACCCGTTCCGGACGCCGAGGCTGCGCGAGTTCCGCGACTGGATCGACGTCCTCGAGTACCTGCAGATGCTCACGGCGGCGTTCCCCGAGCCGCTGACGTTCAGCCTCCGCGCGCGCCGGCTCGACCTGTCGGGCTTCGACGTCGTGCACGACAACCAGTCGCTCGGGTTCGGGCTGCTGTTGATCAACCGGCGCCAGCCGTTCCTGGCCACGATCCACCACCCGATCAGCCGCGACCGCGCGCTCGACATCGCCGCCGCTCCGCTGCGCAAGCAGGTCACGACGCGCCGCTGGTACGCGTTCGTGCGGATGCAGGCGTTCGTGGCGCGACGGATCCGCACCATCCTGGGCGTCTCGTCGGCGTCCGCCGGCGACACCGTGGCCGACTTCCGGCTGCGCCCCGAGCAGATGACCGTCGTGCCGCTCGGCGTCGACACCGACCTGTTCAGCCCCTCGGACGAGCGGGTGCCCGGCCGGCTCGTCGTGGTCGCCAGCGCCGACTCGCCGCTGAAGGGCCTCTCGCACTTCCTGGACGCGGCCGCCAAGCTCAGCACGGATCGCGACATCGACGTGCAGCTGGTGTCGAACCTCGACCCCGACGGCACCGCGTACCAGCGGATCCACCGCGGCGACCTCGCCGGCACCGTCACGGTGCACAGCGGCATCTCCGACGAGGAGCTGGCGGCGCTGATCTCGTCGGCGCAGGTCATGGTCGTGCCCTCCCTGTACGAGGGCTTCAGCCTGCCCGCGGTCGAGGCGATGTCCTGCGGCACGCCGCTCGTGGCCAGTGCCGCCGGCGCGCTGCCCGAGGTGGTGGGCGACGCGGGGGTGCTCGTCGAGCCGGGCGACGTCGAGCAGCTCGTCACGCAGATCGGCCGGCTGCTGGACGACCCCGCCGAGCGCGAGCGGCTCTCCTCGGTGGCCCGTCGCCGGGCGATCGAGCGCTTCAGCTGGCTCGCGGTGGCCCGCGCCACCGCACAGGCCTATGAGAAGGTGATCGGCGATCACCGTGCTCGCCAGTCCCGGGACGGAAGGAACCCCCATGCTGACCGTTGACTTCGACCGACTCCGGGTGGGTCGCGGCACGCGCTTCATCGACGTGGGCGCCGGTGCTGGCCGTCACTCCTACGAGGCGCTGCGCCGCGGCGCGCACGTCACCGCCTTCGACATGGACGAGGTCGAGCTCAAGGGCGTCGAGGACATGTTCGGCGCGATGGCGCTCGAGGGCGAGGTCCCGCCCGGCGGCAGCGGCGAGATCAAGGTCGGCACGATCCTCGACATGCCCTACGAGGACGGCTCGTTCGACGTCGTCCTGGCCTCGGAGATTCTCGAGCACGTGCCCGAGGACGTGCAGGCCATCAGCGAGCTCGAGCGCATCCTGGCGCCCGGCGGCATCCTCGCCGTCACGGTGCCGCGCTGGATGCCCGAGGCCGTGTGCTGGGCCCTTTCGGACGAGTACCACGCCAACGAGGGTGGCCACATCCGGATCTACAAGGCCGACGAGCTGCGCGGCAAGCTCGAGGCGACGGGGCTGCGATTCACGCACCAGCACCACGCGCACGCCCTGCACGCGCCGTACTGGTGGATCAAGTGCGCGGTCGGCGTCGAGCGCGACCAGCACCCCCTCGTGCGCGGCTACCACCAGCTGCTGGTGTGGGACATGATGAAGGCCCCTCGCACCACCCGCTGGGCCGAGAAGGCCCTCAACCCGGTGCTCGGCAAGAGCGTCGCGCTGTACTTCCAGAAGCCGTTCTGATGCCCGATCCCCGCCCCACTCTCCACTTTTGGAACGCGATCAACCGTCCTCGGGCGGCTGAAGGTGTATCCCGTTCCAAAAGTGGAGTGAGGTCGGCTCGGTGACGCCGGCCGAGGCCCAGCAGACCGGGAAGTGGATCGCGTCGGTCCAGCTGACCAGCGGCGCGATCCCGTGGTTCGAGGGCGGTCACCTCGACCCGTGGGACCACGTCCAGGCTGCGATGGGGCTGGCCACGGCGGGCCTCGTCGACGAGGCGGTCGCGGGCTACGACTGGCTCCGGCACGCGCAGCGACCCGACGGGTCGTGGGGCCGCAAGTATTGGCCCGGCGCTGATGACGACGGCGTCGAGGAGCCCGAGACCGACGCGAACTACTGCGCCTACGTCGCCACGGGCCTGTGGCACCTCGAGCTGCTGGGCGTCGACGGCCGAGGGTTCTTCGAGATGCTCGAGCGCGCGGTCGACGTGGTGCTCGAGCTGCAGGTCGGTCACGGCCCCGTGGCCTGGGCCCGCGGCGTCGACGGCAAGGTCGCGGGCGAGTGCCTCGTCACGGGCAACTCCAGCATCGTGTTCAGCCTGCGGTGCGCCGCCCGGCTGGCCGAGCGCTGGGGCCACCCGCGCCCGCACTGGCAGCACGCCGCCGACGGCATCGCCGAGGCCCTGACCCACCGGCCCGAGCTGTTCACGCCCAAGCCGCGCTTCTCGATGGACTGGTACTACCCGGTGATGACGGGCGTCCTCGACGGCGCGGCCGCCACGGCTCGCCTCGACGAGCGGTGGGACGAGTTCGTCGTCCCCGAGTTCGGCGCGCGCTGCGTCACCGTGAACCCGTGGGTCACCGGCGGCGAGACGCTCGAGCTCGTGCTCGCCCTCGTGCGTGCGGGCCGGCTCGACGCCGCGACGTCGCTCTACGGCGACATCCAGCACCTGCGCGATCCCGACGGCGCCTGGTGGACCGGGCTGGTCTACAACGACGGCAAGCGCTGGCCCGTCGAGCAGTCCACGTGGACCGCCGGCACGGCCCTGCTGGCCCACGACGCCCTCACCGGCGCCACCCCGGCCGCCGGCTTCATGGGCCGCTGAGTCCTCCCACTGGGGCGATCCGGGGACACGACGCGCCTGCGCTGGGAGACTCTCGGCATGGAGGCCGAGGGACGACCGCGGACGCTCGGCGCGATCGCCAGGTCATGGGCGCTCGGTGGCTGCCTGCTGGGCATGCTCGTGGCCTGGGTCGTGCTGATGTGGCCCGGCGAGACTCGCTGGGCGATCGCCGTCATCGGCGCATGCGGCTTCCTGGGTCTCCTCCTCGGAGACTTCGAGGACGCATTGGACGGCGGACTGCGGGCCTCGAGTACGGCGCTCCTCATCGGCGCCGCCGCTGCCCATGAGCTCGGGCACGTCGGGCTGGCCACGGTGGTCACGGGCCTCGCCATCGCCATCACGTTGGTGCCGGAGGAGAAGGTCCGAGACCGGCGGGCCCGGCGGAGGATGCCGCCGCCGGAGTGGCCGGTCACCTCGTCGGATCGATGAGGATCTTCGCGTGCCGCTCGGGGTCGGCGAGGTCGTCGAAGGCCTGCGCGACGCCGTCGAGGCCGACGGTGCCGGTGTGCAGCGGGGTGGGGTCGACTCGGCCGTCGGTGATCATCTCGAGCGTCTCGTGGAACTCGTGCGGCTGGTAGCAGAACACGAACCGCAGGTCGAGCTCCTTGTTGACGGCCATCGTCGGGCGGAACGTGTCGGGCTCCATGCAGACGCCGACGACGATGATGCGCGAGCGGATCGGCGCGTGGGTGACGAGGTCCTCGATCACGCCGGGCACGCCGACGCACTCGAAGACCACCGGGCCGCGAGGCGTCTGGCCCGCGCGCTCGGCCACCTTCATCACGCGCTTCCACGGCACGCCGCGCACGCGCCGCAGCATCCGCATCGCGTCGATGCCCTGCCCGAAGTAGTCGGGCGCGGAGCTCAGGTGGGTCGCCGGGCGGGAGTAGGCCTCCCACGGCGACTGGACCGCCGGGTCGACCACGATGTCGGCGCCGCAGCGCTGCGCCAGCGCACGGCGCCCGGGGGAGTAGTCGCTCGCGACGACGGTCCTCACGCCCGCGGCCTTCAGCATGAGGATGACCGCGAGCCCGATCGGCCCGCAACCGATCACCAGCGCGACCTCGCGCTTGCGGATCTCGCTGCGGTTCACCGCGTGGTGGGCGACCGCGAGCGGCTCGGTCATCGCGACCTGGTCGGGGTCGGCGCCGGCCGGCACCTCGAACGTCATCGCCTCCTGCGCGAGCACGTACTCGGCGTACCCGCCCGGCGCCTGCTCGGACAGGCCGGTCATGTCGACCTGCCCGTCGCGCTTCAGGACGGGCAGCGCCACGACCGGTGTGCCGACGGGCCACCGCTTGCGGCACTTGGGTCCGTAGGCGACGACGGTGCCGGTGAACTCGTGACCCATCACGACGTGGTGGGCGCGCCGCATGAAGCGGTCGTAGTCGACCTCGACCGCCACGTCGGCGCTCGCGTCGGCGTGGACGCGGGCGTGCAGGTCCGAGCCGCAGATCCCCGAGCGCGTCACGGCCACGAGCACCTGCCCGGGTCCGGGCTCGGGGGTCGGCAGGTCGACGACCGTCAGCTCGCCCTCGTGGACGCTGACCGCCTTCACGCCCGGGCCTCCGCGCGGTCGGGGGCGGTCCACACCAGCCCGTCGTCGAGGTCGGCGCGGTTCGTCGACCAGGAGTCGACGAGGAAGTTCTGGCGGAACGACCACGGGTACGCGTCCGTCGCTCGGGGCATGAGGTGGGCGCCGCGCTGCAGGTAGCCCGACTGCATGTCCATGAGCGGGGTGGTGGGGCCCGAGCCGGTGAACTCCGGCACCACCGAGCTCGCACCGGAGTCGACGAGGCGCCGCAGCACCCGCGCGACGAGGCGCGACGTCAGGTCCGAGCGCATCGTCCACGACAGGTTGATGTAGCCCACGCAGAAGGCCAGGTTCGGCAGTCCGGTGAGCATCGTGCCGTGGTACGCGAAGGACTCTGCGGGGTCGCGTGGCTCGCCGTCGACGCTCACCTTCGCCCCGCCGAGGATCTTGATCGACAGGCCCGTCGCGGTGACGACGATGTCGGCCGGGAGCACCGTGCCGTCCTCGAGCCGGACGCCCTCGGGCACGAAGCGGTCGATCCGGGCGGTGGTCACCGACGCCCGGCCGGCCTTGATGGCGGCGAAGATGTCGCCCTGCGGCGTGACGCACAGGCGCTGGTCCCACGGGTCGTACGGCGGGTTGAAGTGCTGCTCGGCGATCTCGGCCGATCCGGTGCCGTGGGCGACGCCCTTCAGCAGCAGCGAGCGCATGGCCTTCGGCGCACGCTGGCACGCCTGGAACAGCGCCCACTGCAGCAGCATGTTCTTCGTGCGCACCACGTGGTGGGCCACGGTGGGCGGCGCGATCTTGCGCACCACGTCGGCGATCGGGTCGCCCTTCGGCTGGGCCAGGAGGTAGCTCGGGGTGCGCTGCAGCATCGTCACGTGCTCGGCGGTCTCGGCCATCGCCGGCACGATCGTCACCGCGGTCGCGCCGCTGCCGATCACGACGACGCGCTTCCCCGAGTGGTCGAGGCCCTCGGGCCAGAACTGCGGGTGCACGAGGGTCCCGTCGAAGTCCTCCACGCCCGCGAAGCCGGGGTCGTAGGGGGAGTCGTAGTCGTAGTAGCCGGTGCACGTCACGACGAACCGTGCCGACCACGTCTCGGGGCCGTCCGGGCCGCTGGCCTCGACGCTCCAGCGCGCGTCCACCGACGACCAGTCGGCGGAGTCGACGCGCCGGCCGAAGGCGATGTGGCGGTCGATGCCCGCCTCGCGCGCCGTGTCCTCGAGGTACTCCAGGATCTGGTCGCCGTCGACGATGGCGTCCTTGCCGCGCCACGGCCGGAACGGGAACGCGAGGGTGAAGAAGTCGGAGTCCGAGCGGACGCCCGGGTAGCGGAACAGGTCCCACGTCCCGCCGATCCGGTCGCGCCGCTCGACGATCGCATAGGTCAGCTCGGGGCACGCCTCCTGGATCCGGTAGGCCATGTTGATGCCGGACAGGCCGGCTCCGACGATCAGGACGTCGACGTCACGCTGCAAGGTCATGGACTGATTGTGGCGTGCGTCACGTGATTGTGACAGCACTGGTGGCAGGTTCGACGCCGCGCGCCGCTCGGCTCGGGCTCAGCGCACGGTGAGGCGGGCGGTCCGCAGGGTGCGGGTGGTGCCGCGCGTGCCCGGCGCGTCGAGCGCCGTGACCTTGACGACCGCGGCACCCTTGCGCAGTCCCGGCACCGAGAAGCGGTGGAAGAACCCGAGCTTCGTGCGGCTGCCCGTGCGGGTCCAGGTGCGCCGGCCCTGCGTGACCTTGATCCGGATCTGCACGCCCTTGGCCTCGGCGTCGGTGTCCACGGCGCGCCCACGAACGGCCACGGAGCCACGCTTGGCGCTCAGTCCGGTCACGAGGCCGCGCGGGCTGCCGTCGGTGCCGGCGAAGCGCAGGAAGGCCCGCGGGTACGACGTGCCGGCGTACCGGACCGAGCGGAAGGTGCCCCGGCTCGTGAGCTCGGTGACGACGACGTAGGAGTTGTTCCGCGCGACGCTCTCGACGACGGCCAGGTGGCCCCGCGACGGCGAGCCGACCCCGGCCGGAGCGGTGAGCCACCACGCGATGTCGCCGGGCCTGGCCTCCGCCACCTGCGTGGCGGCCTTCTCCGTGAGGGCCGCCGTGCGCCACGATCGCGGCGTGCTGGTGGTCAGCACCGGCGCGGACCGGCGGCCACCGGTGCTCAGCCGGTGGGCGACGTAGTGGGTGGAGGTGCCCCGCGCCGCGCCCCAGATCCGGCGCGTGACGGTGTCATGGCCCCGCGTCGAGACACCGGCCCGACGGCAGGCGCTCACGCCGGTGCACTGGACCAGCGCGTGGCTCGGGACCGTGGCGTGCCGGGTGGCGCGCGAGCGGATCGCGGTGGTGAGGTCGGAGCCGCGCATCGCCCAGGAGGCCAGCGTGCTGGCGCCCGTGGCGGTGGGGTGGATCGCGTCGATCGTCTGGCTGCGGACGAGCGACGGCAGGGCGATCCAGGTGAAGCCGCGCGCCTTTGCGAGCGCCTCGTACTGCGTCGAGGTGGCGATCTTGTGCGCGCCGCCCGAGGAGCCCCACGGCGTCATGACGTAGACGAACGAGCGAGGGATGCCCTGCCGGTCGGCCAGGCGGGCGAGGGTCGCGAAGTACGCCGCGGCGGCGTCGCGGCGCTCGGCGGCCGTGGCCATCACGCGCACCCCGGCGCGGCACCGGTGCGTGTCGTTGCGCCCGACCTCGACGATCACCACGTCGGGGTCCGTCGTGGCCAGGTCGGTGAGGCGCTCGCCGAACGTGCTGCCGGTGCACGCCTGCGGCTTCTCGCCGTGGCCGCGCGCCAGGAGACCGCTGCCGCCCTCGGCGCTCACCATGACCTCCGACGCCGGGAGGCCCGCCGCCGCGGCCACGTGCGCCCACCAGGCCTTGGGGCGTCGGGCGGTGCCGGCGGCGCTGTAGCGCCGGGTGGCGGAGAACGAGTCGCCGAAGACGAGGACGCGCGCGTTGCGGCTCGAGGGAGCGGCGGGGTTGGGGATGGTGACCTCGCCACCCTCCTGGATGGCGCCGCTGTCCGCGGGGACGGGAGTCGTGGCGGGAGCGGTCGGCTCGGTGGTGGGGGCTGGGGTGGGCACGGACTCGTCGGCCGTGGCGGGAGGCGCTGCGAGCAACGACACCGCGACGGCGACGGCGGCCGTCAGGATCCACGGGAGTCGAGTCACCGGACGATGGTACGTGAGGAAACGAGTCCCTCTTGCCACTTCCTTCACATGCCTGCGCGGGGTCGTAGAGTGCGGCGGGTGAACGCGCTCCCCGAGGACCTGTCCCGCATCGCCGACGAGGTCCGTGGCTTCCTTCCCGAGGTCGAGGCGGCGGCCCTGCGCGCCGCGGCGGTGCAGTACGCCACCCGCGGGGGAGTCATCGTCGAGATCGGCACGTACTGCGGCAAGTCCACGGTGCACCTGGGCCACGTCGCCCGCGAGTCCGGCGCCACGCTCGTGACGATCGACCACCACCGCGGCTCCGAGGAGCACCAGGCCGGCTGGGAGTACCACGACGCCTCGCTCGTCGACGCCGAGACGGGCGCGTTCGACACCCTCCCGGTCCTGCGCAGGACCCTGTGGGCCGCGAAGCTCGAGGACGTCGTCGTGCCGATGGTCGGCCGCTCCTCCACGATCTCGTCGTGGTGGCGCACGCCCGCCGACCTGGTGTTCATCGACGGCGGCCACACCGAGGAGGCCGCCCAGGCCGACTACGCGGGCTGGTCCCCCTGGGTGCGTTCGGGCGGCGCCCTGGCGATCCACGACGTGTTCCCCGACCCGGACGACGGCGGACAGGCGCCCTTCCACATCTACGAGCGCGCGCTGGCCGACGGCTTCGTCGAGGTCGGTCACACCGACAGCCTGCGCGTCCTGCAGCGACCGGCCTGACCCGTCACCGGGGTCGCGGGCGGCGACGCGCCCACATATGCCTAGGGTTAGGCAAAAGACACCCGGGGCGGGTTACGCTCCATGCAGCCGTCCCCACCGGGGACGAAAGGGGGCGTTCGTGGCACTCAACGACGAACTCACCAAGGACGCGATCGCGGTCCGTGCCCACGCGTCGGACTGGCGCGACGCCGTCCGGCAGGCCGGTGCCCTGCTCACTGCCGTGGGCGTCGCGACCGACGAGTACACCGACGAGATGATCCAGACGGTCGAGAAGCTCGGCCCCTACATCGTGCTGGCCCCCGGCATCGCCCTGGCGCACTCGCGTCCGTCGCCCGCCGTGCAGCGCGCCGGACTGGGCTGGCTGCAGCTGGCCGAGCCCGTCGAGTTCGGCCACGCGAAGAACGACCCGGTGTGGCTCGTCGTCGCCCTGGCCGCGCTGGACCACGACGGACATCTCGGCCTGATGTCCGCCCTCGCCGCCGTGCTCGGCGACACCGACCTGCTGGACCGGCTGCGCGAGGCGGACTCCGCCGAGCGCGTCCTCGAACTCCTGACCCCCACCACTGCCAACGAAGGACCCACCTCATGAAGATCGTCGCCGTGTGCGGAATGGGCATCGGAACCTCGGTGCTGCTGAAGATGAACGCCGAGAAGGCCCTCCGTGCACTCGGCAAGGACGCCGACGTCGAGGCCGCCGACATCGGCACCGCCAAGGGTGCCGCGCGCACCGCCCAGATCGTCCTGACCTCGGCCGAGCTCGCGCCGGAGCTCGGCGACGTCCCGGCGGAGGTCGTGGTCATCGACAACTTCATGGACGTCGCCGAGATCACGGCGAAGCTGACCCCCCTCGTCTCCTGACGGACGACGGAACCTAGAAAGAGAACGACATGGACTGGTTGGTCGACGTACTCGAATTCATCGGACTGCAGATCCTCAATGTGCCGGCCTACTTGATCGGCATCATCACGGCGATCGGCCTCATCGCGCTCAAGCGCCCGAGCGGACAGGTCATCGGCGGCGGCCTCAAGGCGGCGCTCGGCTTCCTGATCCTCGGCGCCGGCGCCGGCGTCGTGGTCGCGTCGCTGGACCCGTTGGGCGCGATCATCCTCGACGTCACCGGCGCCCAGGGCGTCATCCCGACGAACGAGGTCATCACCGCGCTGGCGGCCGAGGAGTACGGCGCACGCAGTGCCTACGTCCTCGTGCTCGGCTTCGTCGTGATGCTGGCGCTCGCCCGGTTCACGCCGTTGCGCTACATCTTCCTCACCGGCCACCACATGGTCTTCATGGCGCTCATGCTGACGGTCGTGCTGTCGGTCGGCCTCGACGGCGACAACAGCTGGCTGGTCGTGATCGCCGGTGCGTTCCTGCTCGGCGTGGTCATGGTCGTGATGCCCGCGCTCGTCCACCCGTGGACGCGCAAGATCACCGGTGACGACACGCTCGCCATCGGTCACTTCGGCACCCTGGGCTACATCGCCGCCGGCGCTTCGGGCCAGGCCGTGGGCCAGCGCAGCCGCTCCACCGAGGAGATCAACTTCCCGCAGGGCCTGAAGTTCCTGCGCGACTCGATGGTCGCCACCGCCCTGTCGATGGTCCTCATCTACGAGGTGTTCGTGATCTGGGGCCTGATCGCCAGCCCCGAGGCCACGAAGGAGACCCTCGGATCTCCCGACGCCGGTGCGGCCGTCATGGCCGGCTTCGCGCAGGCGCTGCAGTTCGGCGTGGGCGTCGCGATCATCCTCTACGGTGTCCGCACCGTGCTGGGTGAGCTCGTCCCGGCCTTCCAGGGCATCGCCGAGAAGGTCGTCCCCGGCGCCAAGCCGGCACTCGACATCCCGATCGTCTTCCCGTTCGCCGCCAACGCCGTGCTGATCGGCTTCCTGGCCTCGTTCGCCGGTGGCCTCGCGTCGCTCGCGCTGCTGGCCGTGTGGCTCGGCCCGGCCTTCGGCCTGGCGCTGATCCTGCCGGGCATGGTGCCGCACTTCTTCACCGGTGGTGGTGCCGGCGTGTACGGCAACGCCACGGGTGGCCGCAGGGGTGCTGTGTTGGGCGGCTTCGTCAACGGCGTGCTCATCACGATCCTGCCGGCGCTGCTGCTCGAGGTCTTCGGCGAGCTCGGCTTCGCGAACTCGACCTTCGGCGATGCCGACTTCGGCTGGTTCGGCACGCTGCTCGGTGTGAGCCTGCTCGCCGGGCCGGGCATCGGGATCGCGCTGTGCCTGCTGATCGGCGGCGTTCTGGTCGTGGGCGCCTCGATCTATCAGGTCAAGGTCGTCGACGCGGGCTGGACGCCGGGCGCGAAGCGCGACCGGATCCTCGCGGAGGAGGACGCTGCGGCCGCCGCCGCCGACAAGGAGACTCCCGCGAAGGAATAGCTCCCCGTCCCATCTCGCAGGCCCGTCCCGGAAGGGGCGGGCCTGCGTGCGTCCGGGACTTTGGCCCAGATCACAGCGCGAATCACAGAGTTGAGTGGAATGGACTCAACTTTGGGTATGTTGAAACTGACATGGACCTGAACAACCTCACCACGCGAAGCCAGCAGGCCCTCGCTGCCGCGATGCAGCAGGCCGCTGCCGCCGGCCACCCCACCGTGGAGCCGGCGCACCTGCTCCGAGCCCTGCTCACCCAGCAGGGCGGTACCGCCGCGCCGCTGCTCACCGCGGCCGGCGCTGATCCCCAGACCGTGCTGACCGAGCTCGAGGCCGTCATCGGCCGGCTCCCCAGTGCCAGCGGCTCCACCGTCGGCAACCCGCAGCTGGCGCGCGCCACCCACGAGGTGCTGCAGCGCGCCATCGACCTCGCGGGTGAGCTGGGCGACGAGTTCGTCTCCAGCGAGCACCTCGCCGTGGGCATCGCCACCGTGGCGGGCCCCGCCCAGCAGGTGCTGGCCGCCGCGGGCGCCACGCCCGAGACACTGACCGCGGCCTTCGAGGCCGTGCGCGGCGGCGCGCGCGTCACCAGCCAGGACGCCGAGGACCAGTACCAGTCGCTGGAGAAGTACGGCATCGACCTCACCGCGCTCGCCCGCGAGGGCAAGCTCGACCCGGTGATCGGCCGCGACGCCGAGATCCGCCGGGTCATCCAGGTGCTCAGTCGCCGCACGAAGAACAACCCCGTGCTGATCGGCGAGCCCGGCGTCGGCAAGACCGCCGTCGTCGAGGGCCTCGCCCAGCGCATCATCGATGGGGACGTCCCCGAGTCGCTGCGCGGCCGCCGCCTCGTCAGCCTCGACCTCGGGGCGATGGTCGCCGGCGCGAAGTACCGCGGCGAGTTCGAGGAGCGGCTCAAGGCCGTCCTCGCTGAGATCAAGGAGAGCAACGGCCAGGTCGTCACGTTCATCGACGAGCTGCACACCGTCGTCGGCGCCGGTGCCACCGGCGACTCGGCGATGGACGCGGGCAACATGCTCAAGCCGATGCTGGCCCGCGGCGAGCTGCGGATGATCGGCGCCACCACGCTCGACGAGTTCCGCGAGTCGATCGAGAAGGACCCCGCGCTGGAGCGTCGCTTCCAGCAGGTCTACGTCGGCGAGCCGAGCGTTGAGGACACGATCGCGATCCTGCGCGGCCTCAAGGAGAAGTACGAGGCCCACCACAAGGTCGAGATCGCCGACGCCGCACTCGTGGCCGCCGCCACTCTCTCGCACCGCTACATCCCGGGCCGCCAGCTGCCCGACAAGGCGATCGACCTCATCGACGAGGCGTCCAGCCGGCTGCGGATGGAGATCGACTCCAGCCCCGTCGAGATCGACGAGCTCCGTCGCGGCGTGGACCGCCTCAAGATGGAGGAGCTGCACCTGGAGAACGAGAAGGACGAGGCCAGCCAGGAGCGCCTGGCCAAGCTGCGCCAGGAGCTCGCCGACAAGCAGGAGTCCCTGCGCTCGCTCGAGCAGCGGTGGGAGGCCGAGAAGCAGGGCCTGAACGCCGTGGGCGAGATCAAGGAGCGCATCGACGAGGCCCGCATCGCCGCCGAGCGCGCCCAGCGCGAGGGCGACATGGCCACGGCCAGCCGCCTGCTCTACGGCGAGATCCCGCAGATGGAGCAACAGCTCGCCGACGCCCAGGCCGCCGAGGCCTCGGTGGCCGACGACCGCATGGTGCACGAGGAGGTCGGCTCCGAGGACATCGCCGAGGTGGTGGCGTCGTGGACCGGCATCCCCACCGGGCGACTCCTCGAGGGCGAGACCGCGAAGCTCCTGCACATGGAGGACGAGCTCGGCAAGCGGCTCATCGGGCAGCGTGACGCCGTGCGCGCCGTGTCCGACGCGGTGCGCCGGGCACGGGCGGGCGTCTCCGACCCCGACCGTCCCACCGGCTCGTTCCTGTTCCTCGGCCCGACCGGCGTCGGCAAGACCGAGCTGGCCAAGTCGCTCGCGGACTTCCTCTTCGACGACGAGCGCGCGATCGTGCGCATCGACATGAGCGAGTACGGCGAGAAGCACTCCGTCGCACGGCTCGTCGGTGCCCCTCCGGGCTACGTCGGCTATGACGAGGGCGGCCAGCTCACCGAGGCGGTGCGGCGCCGGCCCTACTCGGTGGTGCTGCTCGACGAGGTCGAGAAGGCCCATCCCGAGGTCTTCGACATCCTGCTGCAGGTGCTCGACGACGGTCGGCTCACCGACGGCCAGGGCCGAACGGTGGACTTCCGCAACGTCATCTTGATCCTCACGTCGAACCTGGGCTCGTCCTTCCTGGTCGACCCCGCGCTCGACGACGAGGTCAAGCGCGACAAGGTCATGGACGTCGTGCGGATGTCCTTCAAGCCCGAGTTCCTCAACCGTCTCGACGAGGTGGTCATGTTCGACGCCCTCGGGGTCGAGGACCTGACGCACATCGTCGACCTCCAGCTGGCCTCCCTGGGCCAGCGGCTGGCGCCCCGGCGGATCACGCTCGACGTGACCTCGGCGGCGAAGGAGTGGCTCGCGCTCACCGGCTGGGACCCGGCCTACGGCGCCCGCCCGCTGCGCCGGCTCGTGCAGCAGGCGATCGGCGACCGACTCGCCCGCGAGCTGCTCGCCGGTGAGGTCCGCGACGGCGACACGGTCCTGGTCGACCGCGTGCCGGACGCCGATGAGCTGGTGGTGCGCCGCGCCTGACGGCTGGTCTCGTGGTGCCCTGCGCCTCCCCGGGATTTCCCCGGGGAGGCGCAGTGACATCCGGGCGGGAAGGGCGCGATGCGGGGGTGGGGGCGTCAGGCGGGATCTGGAAGGATCGTTGGCATGTCGACCCCCAGGCCCCGCTCGGTGACGCTCGCCTGCGTTTACGGCGGGCTCGGTGGCGTCCTGGCGACCGTCGCGCTCTACGAGGCGCTCGCGGGCTGGGGTTCGATCGAGGTCCAGGAGGCGCTCCGCCAGGGGCTGGAGCCGCTCGGCGCCGATCCCGACGCCGTCCTGCCCACCCTGCGCTGGGTGGTCATGGCGCTGCTCGTCGGCTCGATCGCCGCGACCGTCTTCTCGTTCTTCACCGCGCGCGGCCACCAGTCCTCCCGCATCGGGCTCAGTGTGCTCGCGGGCCTCGGCGCGGCCGGCTTCCTGGCCACCGGCGTGGCCGGCCTGCTGCCCGCGATCCTCGGCCTGCTGATCGTGTACCTGCTGTGGACCGCCCCGGCGCGTGAGTGGTTCGCGGTGATGAACGGCCGCACCCCCCTGTCGCTCGGAACGGCTCCGTCGGTGCCGTCCGCGCCGACGCCGTTCACCCCCGCCGGTCAGCCCGGCGCGCCCGGTCAGCCGGCTCAGCCCGGTCAGCCGGTCCAACCGCCTCCGTACGACCCCGCCCAGCACGCCACCGTGCCCCAGCCGGGCGCCCTGCCTCCCGGCGGCCGGCCGCGGCCCGTCGGCCTCGCGCTGCTGATCTCGGGCATCGCCTACCTGGTCGGCGCGCTGGGCTCGGGCGTCGTCCTGCTGGCCCTGGTCGCCCTGCGCGACGAGGTCACGAAGCAGTACGAGCAGAACGACCTCCTGCAGCGCCAGCTCGACAGCGCCGGCATCACGGCCGGCGAGATGGTCACCCTCGGCACCTGGCTGTTCGGCGGGTGGCTCGTCATCTCGCTGCTCGGCCTCGGCGCCACCGCGTGGGCCGCTTCCGGCGCGCCGACGGGGTGGTGGGCGCTCGTCGTCGTGAGCGTCGTCACGGCCGGATTCGCGGCCCTCGGGCTGCCCGTCGGGCTGGTGTGGATCCTCGGAGCGATCGTCGTGATCGTCCAGCTGTCGCGTCCTGAGGCGAAAGCCTGGTTCCGCCGGGCATGATCGTCCTCACACGGCCACTCCCGGGCGTGAACCGTTGAAAAAGGCTCGTTAGGCTGGACCTCATGTCCATGGTCCGAGCGTCCTATCGTCCACACGTCGTCGTCGTGGGAGGCGGGTTCGGCGGTCTGGCCCTGGTGCGCAAGCTCGCGCGAGCCGACGTCGACATCACCCTGATCGACCGGCACACCTACAACACGTTCCAGCCGCTGCTCTACCAGGTGGCCACGGCCAGCCTGAACCCCGGCGACATCACGTGGTTCCTGCGCGCCGTGCGCGCCAAGCAGGACAACATCCGCTTCCTCAAGGGCACCGTCGTCTCGATGGACCACGAGGCCAAGTCGGTGCTGCTCGACGGCAACATCACGGTCACGTACGACTACCTCGTGCTCGCGAACGGCGTCACCGCGAACTACTTCGGCATCCCCGGTGCCGAGGAGTTCGCGATGCCGCTCTACCGCCGCTCGCAGGCGCTCGCGCTGCGCGACCTGATCTTCGCCAACCTCGAGAATGCCGCGGTCAACGGCCAGGACCAGGACCTGCGCGTCGTCGTGGTCGGCGGTGGCGCCACGGGCGTGGAGACCGCGGGTGCGCTGGCGGAGATGCGCAACCTCGACATGCCGACCACGTACCCCGAGCTGGACTCCAAGCGCATCCACATCACGCTGGTGGAGATGGGCGAGCACGTGCTCGCGCCCTTCCATCCGAAGCTGCGGGACTACGCCAAGAAGGAGCTCATCAAGCGCGGCATCGACCTGCGCCTGAAGACCGCCGTGAAGGAGGTCCGCCGCGACGGCGTGCTCATCGAGAACGACGGCCACCAGGAGTTCCTCAGCGCCGGCATCGTCGTGTGGGCCTCCGGCGTCGCCGCCCACGGCGTGGTCAAGGACTGGGGCCTGCCGCAGGGCCGTGGTGGCCGCATCGAGGTCGACGAGCACCAGCAGGTCCGCGGGATGCCGGGCGTCTTCGCGATCGGCGACATCTCGGTCAACCCCGACTCGCCGCTGCCCCAGCTGGGCCAGCCCGCGATCCAGGGCGGCAAGCACGTCGCGAAGGTGATCAAGGCGCGTGTCTCGGGCAAGAGCCTGCCCAAGCCGTTCAAGTACTTCGACAAGGGCACGATGGCCACGATCGGTCGCGCCGCCGCGATCGCCGAGGTGCGTGGCCTGCCCCGGCTGAAGGGCTTCCCGGCCTGGTTCATCTGGGTCACCGTCCACGTCGCGCTGCTGCTGGGCAACCGCAACCGCTTCGCCACCATGACGAACCTGACGCTGAAGTACCTGCTGTGGCGCAGCCACAACGCGATCGTCGGCGAGACGCCCTACGTGATCGCCCACGAGCCGAAGATCGTCTCCGGCAGCGACATCGAGACGGTGACGCCGAAGAAGTCGGCGCGGTCGGCCCGCAAGTCGATCTCGAAGAAGGCCCAGGTGCGCAAGGCCGTCGCGCAGCAGACGATCGACGAGATCGACGAGCCGCGCGACTGATCAGGCCAGCGCGGCGGCCAGCTCGTCGCGCGCGGTCAGCAGCGACGGCCCGTACCAGGTGAGCGCCCGGCCGCTGCACAGCGCGGTGGGCGCCGCCCGGAACGCCTCGGGCCCGTCGGTGCTCGAGAACACGTAGGGCTCGTCCGGCAGCAGGACGAGGTCCAGGTCGGCGGAGTCCAGGTCGCCCACCTCCACGTGGGGATACCGGTCGGCGGCGTCGGCGAAGGCGTGCACCAGCCCGAGCCGCCGCAGCAGGTCGCCGGTGAACGTGTCGCGGCCGACGACCATCCACGGATCGCGCCAGATCGCCACGGCGACGCGGCGCCCGTCCGGTGCCGCCGGCTCGCTCCAGACCCGCTCGGCCTCGTCCAGCCATGCGGGGGCGCCCCAGCCGAGCGCCGTGTCGAACAGGCGGCGCAGGCTCGCGAACGCCTCGTCGAGCGTGGTGATGTCGGTGACCCAGACCCGCACGCCCGCCGCGCGCAGGCGGGCCACGTCGAGCTCGCGGTTCTCCTCCTTGTTCGCGATGACGAGGTCGGGGGAGAGGGCCTCGATCGCCGCGCGGTCCGGGTTCTTCGTGCCGCGCACGCGCGCGACCTCGAGTCCGGCCGGGTGGGTGCACCAGTCGGTGGCGCCGACGAGCGCGTCGGGGCGCGTGGCGGCGATCGCCTCGGTGAGGGAGGGAACGAGGCTGACCACGCGCCGGGCAGGCCCGAGCGGCGGGAGGTCGAAGCCGAGGTCATCGTGCATCGCGGCCCACCCTAGGGTGGAAACCATGACTGAGTGGAACGCCGCGGGCGAGTGGACGGACATCCGGTACGAGACGACGGCCGACGGGATCGCCAAGATCACGATCTGCCGCCCCGAGGTCCACAACGCGTTCCGCCCGCAGACGATTCGCGAGATCTCACGCGCCCTCACGATCGCCCGTGACGACGAGTCGGTCGGCGTCATCGTGCTGACCGGCGAGGGCGAGAAGGCCTTCTGCTCCGGTGGCGACCAGCGGGTGCGCGGCGACTCGGGCTACAAGTCCGACGAGGGCGCCACCGGGCGCTTCGACGTCACCGACCTGCACGTCCAGATGCGCCGCACCCCCAAGCCGATCGTCGCGATGGTGGCCGGCTGGGCCATCGGCGGCGGCCACGTGCTGCACCTCGTCTGCGACCTGACGATCGCGGCCGACAACGCCCGCTTCGGGCAGGTCGGACCGAAGGTCGGCTCGTTCGACGGTGGCTACGGCGCGAGCATCCTGTCCGATCTCGTGGGGCCGAAGAAGGCCAAGGAGATCTGGTTCCTGTGCCGCCAGTACGATGCGAACGAGGCCATGAGCATGGGCCTGGTCAACACCGTCGTGCCGCTGGCCGACCTCGAGGCCGAGACGCTGAAGTGGTGCCGCGAGATGCTGCAGCTGTCGCCGTGGGCACTGCGCCTTTCGAAGCTGAGCTTCCACGCGCACGAGGACGGCTACGCGGGGATCCAGCAGCTCGCCCACGACGCCAACCTGCTGTTCTACGGACAGGCCGAGGCGCAGGAGGGACGCGACGCCTACAAGGAGAAGCGCACCCCGGACTTCAGCCGTTTTCCGCGCCGTTCCTGACGGTTCCGAAATCGCGGGTGATGCCGGCACTCGCGCAGTGAATCGGCCTAACGCCTGACCCCAAGCGCAACTTACCCTTCCCCGATCGGGTGCGCAGCAAGCAAGATGGCGGGCAATCCCCATGCCGGTGGTGCCCCACCAGACGCTCTGCCGGACCCGTCCGAAGGGAAGTCCGTCCGTGCGCACCACCCGTCTGCTGGCCTCTGCCGCGAGCCTCGCGCTCCTGGCATCCGTGCTGGGCTCGAGCCCGGCCACCGCCGCGAATCCCACTGCTCCACCGTCCGCCACCGTCCGCTCGGCCCCCGAGCCCACGACCCCCGGGTCCCTCACCGCGAAGGCCGCGCGTGCGGCCGCCGCCGAGGACGAGCCGGAGGGCGCCCTGGCGATGCCGGACTCCTACCCGGTCCAGCCGAAGCTCAAGGTCTACCCGGACGCCAATCCCGACGCGGCCGACACGGGCAACCTGATCGGCTACGACGACATCGCCCCGCGGCTGCAGTCGTTGATGCGCGCGTCCGACCGGGTCTCGACGCAGATCGTCGGGGAGTCCACGCAGGGCCGCCAGCTCTACCTGGTCACGGTCACCGCGCCGGAGGACGAGGAGCAGACCGCCCAGCAGACCGCATGGCGCAAGAAGATCCGCACGAACCCCGGCGACGCGGCGACCGACACCGCGCTGAAGTCGGGCTACAAGACGCCCATCTGGATCAGCTCGAACATCCACGGCAACGAGTGGGAGGGCACCGACGCGTCGCTGGACTACATCGAGGAGCTGGCGACCGCCCCGTGGAACGACGTCAAGTCGCTGCTGCGCGGCCACCGCCTGTACTTCAGCGTGGTGCTGAACCCCGACGGCCGCACGATCGGCCAGCGGCCCACGGCGCTCAACCTCGACGCCAACCGCGACATGATCACGAACACGACGCCCGAGTCGACCTCCTTCGTCCGCACGGCGCACGCCGTGCAGGCGCTCTACGCGGCCGACTTCCACGGCTACACGGGCGTCCTGCAGATCGAGCCCTGCGGCCCGCCGCACGGTGACGACTACGAGTACGACCTGTTCATCCCGCACGCCTACGCCGCGTCGCTGAAGGTCGAGCGCGACGTCGTCGACGCCGAGATCCCCGGCAACACGTACTACAACGTGACGACCGGCCAGGTCGTGCCCGAGAACACCAGCGCCGACACCGACCACATCAGGATCCCCTACCGCGACACCCCGACCGGCTGGGACGACTTCCCGCCGATCTTCACGGCGCAGTACGCGGCCTTCACGGGTGCGGTGAGCAACACGGTCGAGCTGCCGAAGGGTCGCCCGAACAACGGCTCCCAGACGCCCGCGAGCGCCACCATCAACGTGGCCGTCGCGAAGCAGACGATGAAGAGCCTGGTCGACTACGTCTCCGACAACGACGACGCGATGCTCGCCGACCAGGTCGAGTTCTTCCGCCGCGCGAACATCGGGGCCGAGCGGGTCGCGCTCACGCAGGCCAACATCGACGCGGTCCCCGGACCCGCCGAGTGGAAGCCGCTGTGGAACGACTCCGACGACCAGACGGCCGTGCAGTACCCGCGCGCGTTCGTCATCCCGGTCGGCGAGGGCCAGCGCTCGGTCTCCGACGCGCGCTTCCTGGTGTCGCGCCTGCTGATGCACAACATCGCGGTCCGGCGTCTCGACGCCGCGACCACGCTGGACGGCACGTCGTATCCCGCGGGGTCGTATCTCGTCGACATGTCACAGCCGAACCGCAACCTGGCCCACGCCCTGCTGGCGCCCGGGTCGGACATCTCGAACAAGCCCGGCATCCTGAGCATGTACGACGTGTCGGCCTGGAGCTGGGGCCACCTCTGGGGCGTCGACGTCGCCGACTTCGGCACCACGGGCGTCGGCTCGCTGCCCGCGAGCACGAGGATCGTCACGGGCAACGCCGACGGCAAGGTCGCCTCGGGCGGCTCCTACCTCACGTTCGAGCTGGCCGGCGTCAACGACTTCCGCACGCTGAACGCGCTGCTGGAGGACGAGATCGCGGTGTCGGTGCTCGCCGACGGCTCGGCGATCGTGGAGTCCGATGAGGCCCGCGACGCGCTCGAGGACGCCGCCGAGGAGTTCGACGTCGACGTCGACAAGGCGACGGCGGCCGAGATCGCGCAGCTGTCCGACGAGTCCACGCGAGGGCTGCAGGACCTGAAGGTCGGCTACAGCGGCAACCACGAGGACCTGCTCTCGCTGACGCAGCTGGGCTTCGACGACCTCCAGGCCGTCACGGCCGCCACGATCACCGCCAATCCGGCGATCCTGGACGACGTCGACGTGCTGTGGCTCGGCTCGGCGCTGACCTTCAACGACGCCCAGGCCGCGGGTCGCGCCGCGGTGCAGGCGTTCGTCGACGCGGGCGGCAGCATGGTCGGCCGCGCGGCGGGTGCCTTCAACACGGCGAGGACGTTCGGCCTCATCGGCGGCGGCACCGCCGTGGTCGGCAACGGCTCCGGCAACGGCATCGTCAGGACCGACACCGCGGAGGGGGGCGTGCTGAAGCCGTACGAGCAGCAGTTCGCCTTCGTCTACCCGGCCACGTGGTTCACGGGGCTGCCGGAGTCGGTCGCGGTCGAGCAGCGGTACGCCACGGGCAACCCGCTGGTGTCGGGTCACTGGCGTGACACGAACGGCGCGAACGGTCCGCTGAACGCCGCGGGTCAGCCGGCCGCCGTCTCGGCGTCGCAGCCGTCCGGCGCCAAGGCGTTCGTGTTCGGCACGTCGCCCGTCTACCGCACGCACACCAAGGGTGGTCAGAGCCAGGCGGCGCGTGCGCTGTTCTGGGCGGCGCCCGAGGGCGAGGGCGTCCCGGCCCCCGCTCCGGTGGTGGCCACGACGACGACGCTGAAGGTCCCGGCGACGGCGACCTACGGCCGCTCGATCACGGCCACGGTCAAGGTGACCGCGGCGGGTGCGCAGAAGCCGGCCGGCACGGTGCAGGTGCGTGAGGGCTCGAAGGTGCTCGCCTCGCGGGCGCTCCCCGCGAGCGGCACGGCGACCCTGAGCGTGTCGGGCCTCAAGCCCGGCTCGCGTCGCCTGACGGCGCACTTCGTCCCGTCGGGTGCGGGCTTCGCCCCCTCGGCCTCGGCTCCGGCCACGGTGAAGGTCGCCAAGGCGGCCTCGCGCACCGGGCTGAGGGCCAAGGCGCTCGGCAAGGGCCGCGTCCAGGTCACCGTCACGGTGAAGTCGTCGGCGGGCACGCCCTCCGGCTCCGTGCGGGTCAAGGTCGGCTCCTCGACCAAGGTGGTCAAGCTGAGGAACGGCAAGGCCACGGTCACGCTGAAGTCGGCCAAGGGCAAGCGCAGCGTCTGGGCCCGCTACGGCGGCTCGTCGCTGTTCTCGCCCAGCGCGAACGCGACCACGGTCCGCGTGCGCTGAGCTGCTGACGGATTCCCCGGTTACGTGGGCAGGACTTCCCACGTAACCGGGGAGTCGTCACGCCCGCACGTGGTGACGCCCCAGCGGCAGGATCATGGGGCGGCCGCTGGTGGGGTCCTCGACCACGCGGGCGTCGAGGCCGAAGACGATCTTGACCGTCTCCTGCGTGAGCACCTGCTCGGCCGAGCCCTGGGCGTGGATGAGCCCGCGGTCGACGGCGACGAGGTGGTCGGCGTAGCGCGCGGCGAGGTTCAGGTCGTGCAGCACCATCGCGATCGTCGTGCCGCGCGTGCGGTTGAGGTCGGTGAGCAGGTCCAGGACCTCCACCTGGTGGCACACGTCGAGGAAGGTGGTCGGCTCGTCGAGCAGGAGCACCTCGGTCTGCTGGGCGAGCGCCAGGGCGATCCAGACCCGCTGGCGCTGGCCGCCCGAGAGCTCGTCCACGACGCGGTCGGCGAGCTCGAGCACGCCGGTGTCCTCGAGTGCGGAGGCCACGATCGCGTCCTCGTCGGCGGTCCACCGCGCGAAGGAGCGGCGATGGGGGTGGCGGCCCTGCGCCACCAGCTCGGCCACCGTGATGCCCTCGGGCGCGATCGGCGACTGGGGCAGCAGGCCGAGGCGTCGTGCGACCTGCTTCGTGGGCATCGAGTGGATGTCGCTGCCGTCGAGCAGCACCCGGCCGGACTGCGCCGGCAGCAGGCGCGCGAGACCGCGCAGCAGGGTGGACTTGCCGCACGCGTTCGCGCCGACGATCGTCGTGATCTTCCCCGCCGGCAGCGACAGGGTGAGGTCCGTGACGATGGGCCGGTCGCCGTACGCCAAGGTCAGTGACTCGGTGGTCAGGGTGGTGGTCACAGGGAGCCTCCCGTGCGCTGGGTGCGGATGAGCAGGTAGATCAGGAACGGTGCGCCGAGCGCGCCGGTGATGACGCCGACGGGGTAGCGCGTGTCGAAGGCGTACTGGCCGATGAGGTCGGCCGCCAGCACGAGCGTGGAGCCGACGAGCGCCGAGGGCAGCATCAGCGAGCCGCGGTGGCCGACCAGCCGCGTGGCGATCGGTCCGGCCATGAACGCGACGAACAGGATGGGCCCGGTGGCAGCGGTGGCGAACGAGGCCAGCGCCACCGCGACGAGCACGAGCATCCGCCGGGTCGTCTCCACCGGGACGCCGAGCCCCGCGGCCAGGTCCTCGCCGAGCCGCAGGAGCGCCAGGCGAGGGCCGAGCAGCAGCAGGACCGGCGCGAGGAAGACGAAGGGGACCGCCACGATCGCCACGGTCTCCCACGTCGCGAGGTTGAGGCTGCCGTTCAGCCACCGCATCGCCCGCTGCAGGTCGAGCTCGTTGGCATAGACCAGCAGGTACGACGTGACGCTGTGCAGCATCGCGGCGATGCCGATGCCCACGAGGATGAGTCGCGTGCCGACGGCCTTGCCGGAGGCGGCGAGGCCGTAGATGAGCGCGGCGGTGGCGACACCGGCCACGACCGCGCCGAGCGAGACGGCCAGGCCGCTCGCGCCCAGGACCACGATCCCGAAGAGGGCGGCGGCGTTGGCGCCGTTGGTGATGCCGATGATGTCCGGGCTCGCCAGCGGGTTGCGCAGCATCGTCTGGAAGGTGATGCCCGCCAGGCCGAAGGCCGCGCCCGCGAGGACCGCGAGGACGGCGCGGGGCAGACGCAGCTCGCCGACGATGAACGAGGCGCCCGGCACCTGCTCGCCGAGGATGACGCGCCACACGTCGGGGAGGGAGTAGACGGGGTCGCCGGCGCTCAGGGACACCACGAACAGCACGACGAGGGTGATCGCCAGGCCGACGACGGTCCACGTGGCGCGGCGCGCGCCGCGGGTGCGGGCGGCGTGGACGATCTCGGGGCCGGTGAGAACGGTCATGTGGCGCCCCCCGTGCGACGCAGGACGACCCAGAGGAAGACGGGTCCGCCGATGAGGGCGGTGATCACGCCGACGTCGATCTCGCCGGGCCGGCCGAGCACGCGACCGACGACGTCGGCCAGGGTCAGCAGGGTGGCGCCGACGGTGGCGCACACCGGCAGCAGCCACCGGTGGTCGGACCCGACCACGAGCCGGCACAGGTGCGGCACGACGAGGCCCACGAACCCGATGGGTCCGGCCAGCGCGGTGGCGGCGCCGCACAGGATGATCGCCCCGGCGGCGGCCAGCAGGCGGGTGCGGACCACGGCGACGCCGAGACCGGCGGCCGCCTCGTCGCCCAGCGCGAGGATGTTCAGGGAGCGGGCGCTGGCGAAGCAGATCGCCGCGCCGACCACGAGGATCGGCAGCACCATCAGAGTGTCGGAGTTCTCGGCGCGCCCCACGCTGCCCACCTGCCAGAACCGGAACACCCGCATGACGTCGATCCGCGGCAGCAGGATCGCGCTCGACAGCGAGGTGAAGGCGGCGGTGGTGATCGCTCCGGCCAGCGCCAGCTTGAGTGGGGTGGGTCCACCGGCACCCAGGGAGCCCACGAGGTAGACGAAGACCGCGGCCAGCGCGGCGCCGGTGAGGGCGAAGAAGATGTACTCGGGCATCGAGGCGGCGGCGAAGAACGCGATGCCGATCACGACAAGCAGCGAGGCGCCCGAGTTGATGCCGAGGATGAACGGGTCGGCGAGTGGGTTGCGGGTGACGGCCTGCAGCACGGCACCGGCGATGCCGAGGGCCGCGCCCACCAGCACGGCCAGGATCGTGCGCGGCACGCGTGAGCGGATCGCCGCCGAGGTGACGTCGTCACCGCCGCCGGTGAGCGCCTGCACGACGTCGGACAGGCTCACCACGCGAGCGCCGAAGGCGACCGAGAGGAACACCGCGGCGACGAGCGCCACGATGCTGACGAGGAACCACCACGGGGGCTGCCGCGTCAGCGCGGCAGCCCCCACGGTCGGATCGGTCGTCGTGGTCACTTCACCTTCGCGGCTGCGTCCGCGAGCAGGGCGACGTAGTCGTCGATCATCCAGGGGATGGACAGCGCCGAGGGCGACACGGCCGCGGCCATCGGCGTGTTGTCCTCCAGCAGGGCGGCGGAGCCGTTCTTGAACGCGGTGACCTGGCCCAGCAGCGGGTCGGCCTGGACCTTCTTCAGGGCCGCCTCGTCGCCGTAGCCCACGAACACGTCGGCGCCGTTGAGCTCGTCGGCCTTCTCGGAGCTGATCTCCAGGAAGAACTGGTCGCTGCCCTCCGAGGCCTTCGTGACGAAGTCGGGCGTCTCGAAGCCGAGGTCGTTGAGGAACGTCGCACGGGTGTCGGACGCGGTGTAGTAGCCGACCTTGCTCAGGTCGCTCGGGTCGATCCAGCTCATCACGGCGGTCTTGCCCTTGATGTCCGGCTCCTTCTCGGTGGCGTCGGTGATCTGCTGCTCGAGGTCGGAGATCAGCTGGGTGGCCTCGTCGGACTTGCCGAGGGCCTGGCCGGTGAGCTTGATGGCGTCGCGCCACGAGGTGCCCCACGCCTGGCCGGGGTACGCGACGACCGGCGCGATCTTGCTGAGCGTCTCGTACTCCTCCTTCGTGAGGCCGGAGTTGGGCGCGAGGATCAGGTCGGGTGTCGTCTTGGCGACCGCGGTGGCGTCGATGCCGTCGGTCTCGTCGAACAGCACGGGGGCCTCGCCGCCGAGCTCGTCGAGCTTGTCCTTGACCCACGGGTGCAGGCCGTCGGTGTCGTCGTCGCCGTAGGTGACCTTGGGCATGCCGACGGGCACGACGCCCAGGGCGAGGGCGGTGTCCTGGTTCGACCACGCGACGGTGGCGACGCGCTTCGGCTCGCTCTTGATCTCGGTCGTGCCGAGCGCGTGCTCGATCGTGACCGGGAAGTTCTCGCCCGAGGCCCCCGAGGACTCGTTCGTGTCGTCGGAGGAAGAGCCGCAGGCGGCAAGGCTCAGCGCGAGGGTCGCGGCGGCCAGCAGGGGTGCGAGGCGCAAGGGAGTACCTTTCATCACGGGTAGGTAAGCCAAGCCTAAGCCTTGGTTCCATGACGACACCACCGGGATCGGTCCATGGACGTGCGCGGCGGTGCGGATGGCTACGGTGGAGCCATGCCAGGACTGGACTTCGACCCGCTCGAGCGCGCCGGCGAGCTCTGGGAGGAGCGCATCGGCGACGCCACCTCGATGCGGCTGGCGACCTCGATCATGCGGGTCCACCAGATCGTGCTCGCCCGCCTCGACGGCGCCCTGAAGCCGTTCGGGATCACCTTCGCGCGCTACGAGGTGCTGCGGCTGCTGTCGTTCAGCTCCTCTGGCTCGTTGCCGCTGTCGAAGATCGGGGAGCGGCTCATGGTGCACCCGACCTCGGTCACCAACGTCATCGACCGGCTCGTCGCCGACGGGCTCGTCGACCGCAACATCGACCCGCGCGACCGGCGCCGCGCGCTCGCGTCACTGACGCCGGCCGGCACCAAGGTGCTCGACGCCGCCACGGAGGCGCTGACGGCGCTCGACTTCGGCGTGGGCGGCGTGAGTGCCCAGGACCAGCGCACGATCCACGAGCTGCTCACCCCGCTGCGCCGCGACGACTGGAGCTGAGCGCTGCGGAGACGAACGATGATGCCTCTCGCCCCGCTGGGGTACCCCAATGCCTCATCGTTCGTCCCGCCAACGCGAAGCGCCGGCCCACCCGAAGGTGGACCGGCGCTCGGTGCGAATCAGATCAGATGCGGATCGCGCCCGTGGCGCCGCCCTGCACCGACGTGGTCGTCTTGATGTAGAGGCGGTACTTGCGCTTGCTCTTGTGCTTGATCTTGAACGTCCGGCTGCCGTACTTGTTCAGCTTGACGGTCTTGAGGGTCTTCCACTTCTTGCCCTTCTTGACCTGGACCGTGGCCTTGGGCAGCGCCGTGTAGCGCGCACCGTTGAAGGCGCGGATCTTCTGGACCTTGAAGGTCACCTTCGAGCCCTTGCGGACGATGCGGATGCCGCCCGAGGGGTTCAGGCCCTTGCGGACGCGGAACGTGAGCGAGTTCGGCGCGACGTGCGTGGCCGTGCCGTCGTAGCGACGGAAGGTGATGTTGTCGACGCGGTACACGCCGGCGCCCCACGCGCTGGGGATGCGGACCGAGGTGCCGTCGAACAGGTCGACGTTGGCGGTGCGGCCGCTCTTCGAGAGGCGCGCGGTCGGGATGCTGCTCCAGCCGTCGGGCACGTTGTAGTTGATCGCGGCCGGCACGTAGGTGTTGCCGGTGTAGTACAGCGTGCCCCGGCCCGCGGACAGGCGGGTCACGGACGGCGCGGCTGCCGGGTTGCGGGTGATGGCGCTGGGCGTCGCGACCGTCGGCGCGGTGGCGCTCTTCTGCAGCGTGGCGGAGCCGGACTCGGCAGCCTGGGCGGACACGGGCGTGGCCAGGGACAGCGCCATGGCGGCCGCGGCGGCGACCGCGACCTGGGTGATGCGTCGGTTCATTTTTCTCCCCGAGACGAAATGTGTGTGGATGAGCAGCGTCAGTCTGCCATGTCCCGGGCGAATGGTTCGGAAGAACCATCAAGTGGACGGCCTCCGTTCACCCGGCGACCCACCGTCCTCGGTCAGCCGAGCATCGCGGCGCCGAGGCTCTCCTCCGGCACGCCCAGGCCCTCGACGAGCGCGAGCGTGTGGGGTCGCAGCCTCTCCAGCAGGGCGTTGACCTCGGTGGTGACCGCCTTGGCGCGGGTGTCGCTGATCCGGTTGTGCTCCATGAACCAGGCCTTGTCGCGCTCGATCACGGTGAGGGCGTACAGCGAGCAGACGTCGCGCAGGACGTCGGCCGCGGCCTCGTCGTCGCACCGGGCGATGCCGGCGGTGAACGCCTCCAGCACGACGCGATCGATGTGCACCTGGCCGATCTTGACCACGTGGTCCTGGGCGGCGTTGAACGCGGCGAAGGCGGCGCCCTTGTCGTTCCCGGCGCGGCGCAGGCGGCGGGCGGCCGTCTCGATGACGTGCTGCTCGCGGTCCTCGAAGAGGTCCAGCTGCGTGCCGCGGTCGAGCAGGTTGTGGTCGTCGTCGCGCGAGCGGGCGTCGATGAGCCGCTGGATCAGCTGGGCGGCGGCGGTGCGCTCCTTGACGGTCTCGGCCACCGTGCTGGCGGCGAACTTCACCATGCCGACCGGGTCGAGGCCCGTGACCTCCTTGGCGTACGACGTCAGCAGCTCCTTGGCGACCAGCTGCAGCAGCACGACGTTGTCACCCTCGAACGTGGTGAACACGTCGCTGTCGGCCTTGAGCGTCGTGAGCCGGTTCTCGGCGAGATATCCGGCGCCGCCGCAGGCCTCGCGGCACTCCTGGATCGCGCGGGTCGCGAACGAGGTGAGTGCGGCCTTGAGTCCGGCGGCCCGGCCCTCGAGCTCGCGCTGCGCGTGGGCGTCGGGGTCGGCCTCGGTCTGCAGGCGGTGCATGCGCGCGACGAGCTGGTTGTGGGCGAAGCGGAACGCGTACGCCTCCGCCAGCAGGGGGAGCAGGCGACGCTGGTGCATCCGGTAGTCCATCAGCACGGTCTCCTCACCCGGCACGCCCTCGAACTGGCGACGCTGGAGCGCGTAGCGGCCGGCGATGCTGAGCGCCACCTCGGCGGCGGCGCGGGCCGATCCGCCCACGCTGACGCGGCCGCGGATGAGCGTGCCGATCATGGTGAAGAACCGGGCGTTGAGGCTGTCGATGGGGGACGAGTAGGTGCCGCCCTCGTCGACGTTGCCGTACCGGTTGAGCAGGTTCTCGCGGGGGATCCGCACCTGGTCGAACATGATGCGGCCGTTGTCGACACCGCCGAGCCCGCCCTTGAACCCGCAGTCGCTGGTGGTGACGCCGGGCAGGTCCTCGCCGGCCTCGTCGCGGATCGGCACCACGAAGCAGTGCACGCCGTGGTCCTCGCCGAGGGTGATGAGGCGGGCGAACACCGCGGCCACGCGCGCGTGCTTGGCGGCACCGCCGATGTAGTCCTTGCGCGCCGACGGGGTGGGGGAGTGGACCACGAACTCCTGCGTCGCGGGGTCGTACGTGGCCGTGGTCTCGAGGCTCTGCACGTCGCTGCCGTGACCCGTCTCGGTCATCGCGAAGCAGCCGAGCACGTCGAGGTCGATCAGCGCGGGGATGTACTTCTCGTGGTGGCGCTCCGTGCCGAGGTTCTCGATCGCGCCGCCGAACAGGCCCCACTGCACGCCGGCCTTCACCATGAGCGACAGGTCGAACTGGGCCAGCATCTCGATCCCCGTGACGGCCATCCCCGGGTCGCCGGTGCCGCCGTTCTCGGTGCGGAAGCCGGCCGCCGGGATGCCGGTGGGCACGAGCTGCTTCATCTGGTCGAGCACGCGCTCGCGGGCCTCGTCGAGGGTGAGCGAGTGGTCGTACGCCAGGTCCAGCTGGGCCAGCTCCACGCGGCTCTGCTCACGCACGTGGCGCCACTTGCCGTCGATGGACCGTCGAAGTTCCTCACCGAGACTCATGGGCACAGGCTAGTGGCGGCGGCCCACCACGACACGGCGAAGACTGGTACTCCTGAGGCATGGCCTTCCTGTCCTCGCTGCTGCTCGCGGTGCTCGCGGCGGTCACGCCCGTCACGCTCCCGCCGGCCGGTGGGGTGGCCGACTACCAGCTCGGCGGTGCGTACCCGCCCGCCGCGAAGGTGGACGTCGTCGTGCGTGATCGCACCGAGAAGCCGGCGCCCGGCGTGTACTCGATCTGCTACGTGAACGCGTTCCAGACCCAGCCGGGCAGCCTGCGCTGGTGGAAGAAGAAGCACCCCGGCCTGCTGCTGCGCGACGGCAGAGGGCGCGTCGTGCGCGACGCCGGCTGGCCCGACGAGGTGCTGCTCGACCTGCGCTCCTCGGGGAAGCGCGCGGCTGCGGCGCGCGTGATGCGCAGCTGGTTCGCCTCGTGCGCCGACCGGGGCTTCCGCGCGGTGGAGCCGGACAACCTCGACTCGTGGACCCGGTCGAAGAGGCTGCTGAAGCGGTCGGAGGCGCGGGCCTACGCCAAGCGGCTCGTCACCGCCGCGCACGCCGAGGGCCTCGCCATCGCCCAGAAGAACACCCCCGAGATCAACGGCCGGAGGCTCGGCTTCGACTTCGCGGTGGCCGAGGAGTGCGAGGTGTACCGCGAGTGCGGCCGGTACACGCGGATGTACGGCCGCCGGGTGATCGAGATCGAGTACACCGACAACGGCCGCCGCGCGTTCAAGCGCGCCTGCAAGGCGCGGGGCTCGAGGATCTCGGTCCTGCTCCGGGATCGCGACGTCGTCCCGCGCGGCGCGAAGGGCCACGTCTACCGCACCTGCTGATCTCGCCCTCGACGAGAGGGAAATGACGAGGCGCGCGGGTGTTAGAGTGCGCTTCAACAATCACCTTCCGCAGTGCCAGGGGAAGCCGGTGCGAATCCGGCGCTGACCCGCAACCGTGAGACCGCCCCTCGGGGCGACGAGCCGGAGCACCTGCCTGTCGGAACCGGCCACACGCTGTCGAGGAACGCAGCGGGCGGAGCTGATGACATCGGCCCCTTCCCGTCCTGTGCAGCGGGAAGGAAACCCCCATGTGTACCACCCTGCGTCGACGCGCCCTCGCGGTGCTCGCAGGCGGCGCGGTCGCGGTGTCCACCGCCGTCGCCGCCGCCCCCACCGCCTCGGCGGCCCCCACCCCGTCCACTGCCGCGGCCGGCCAGTGGCTCTCCGCGCAGCTGACGAATGGCGTCGTCCACAACGACCAGTGGGACTACGACGACTTCGGCCTCACGCTCGACGTCCTCGGTGCGCTCCGCGCGCTCGACGTCCAGCCGGCCGTCCAGCAGCAGATCCTCTCGACGGTCACGTCGCGCGTGGACGAGTACGTCGAGTCGACCTGGGAGGGCGTCACGACGTTCTACCCCGCGTCGGCCGGCAAGCTCGCGCTCGCGGTGGACGCCGCCGGCGGCGACGTGGCCTCGGTCGGCGGTCGTGACCTGGTCGCCCAGATCGAGGCGGCGACGAACGACGAGACCGGGGAGTCCAGCGACACCTACGGACTCTTCGGCCAGACGTTCGCCACGCGCGGCCTGATCGCGGGCGGGAGCGACGAGGCCGCCACCTCGGTCGGTTACGTCGCTGCGCAGCAGTGCGCGGACGGCACCTTCCGCCAGGTGCTCACGGCGCCCTGCCCCGAGGTCCCGGAGATCGACACCACCGCAGCCGCCCTCCACACCCTCGTCGACGCGCGTGAGGCCGGCCTCACGGTCGACGCCGCGGTCGTCGACCGCGCCGTGGCCGCGATCGCCGCCGCCCAGGGCGCCGACGGCTCGTTCGTCGGCAACGGCGTGCCCAACACGAACTCCACCGGCCTGGCCGCGGCGGCGCTGAGCCGTGCGGGCCGTGCCACGGAGGCGACGAAGGCCGCCACGTGGGTCGCACGCCACCAGGTCACCGAGGCCACTGGCGGGAAGCTGGCCGCGCAGGCCGGCGCGATCGCCTACGACCAGGCGGCCCTGACCGCCGGCGCCGAGGACGGCATCGACGAGTTCGCGATCGACCAGTGGGTCCGTGCCTCGGCGCAGGCTGCTCCGGCCCTGGCGGTGCTCTCGTCGCCGAAGGCGTCGGTCTCCGTGCCGAAGTTCGTCCGCTCGGGCAGCGCCCTCAAGGTGAGCGCCAGTGGCCTCGCCGCCGGCTGGAGCAGCACGGCGCGTGTCGCCGGCGGCTCCACGGCCCGGACGGTCGTGCCGGCCGCCGGCCGTGCCACGTTCACGGTGCGCGTCCCGAAGGGCACGGCCCGTCGGGCCGTCGTCGTCGGCGACTCCACCGGCCGCGCCGTCGCATCCACGTCGGTTCAGGTGCTCGCCGCGAAGAAGCTGCGGGTCTCCTCGAAGGCGAAGGTCCGCCGCGCGAAGGTGCAGAAGGTCGTCGTGCGGGGCCTCGTCGCCGGCGAGCCGGTGCGCGTCTACTACCGCGGGAAGCTCGTGAAGCGCGGCGTCGCGACGAAGACCGGGACGTACACGTACCGCCTGAAGGTGGGCAAGAGGATCGGCAAGGCCAAGGTGATCGTCCGCGGTGCGTACTCCGAGCGCAACGGCGTGAGGGTCTTCCGGGTCGTCAAGTGAGCCGACTGCTCCGGCGTGTCCTGGCGGCGGCCCTCCTCGGGGTCGCCGCCGGACCCGCGTCCCTCAGCGCACCGGCCCACGCCGCGGCGTGCGGCGGCGCGCAGGGTGTCACCGTCGTGGTCGGCTCCAGCGTCGGGTGCGACTCCGACGGTGGCGGGCGTGCCGCGAGCAACTTCACCGATGCCGGTCACCAGCTCAAGTTCGCGTCGCGCGCGCCCGGCTTCGTGTGCCGGGTCGACGGAGCGCCGGCCTCCGACCCCTGTGTCGAGGCATCGCCCGTCGACGCGTACTGGGGCCTGTTCTGGTCGGACGGGAAGTCCGGCGAGTGGACCTACTCGAGCCTAGGTGTCTCCGCGCTGAAGGTGCCGCAGGGCGGCTCCGTCGCGTTCGTGTTCCAGGGCTCGTCCTCGCGCACGTGGCCGTCGGTGAGGCCGCCGGTCGCGACCGCGCCCCAGCCCACCCGGGCCACGACGCGTCCCACCTCCGGCACGTCGAAGCCCGGCGCGAAGGACCAGCCGCGCGCCAAGGACTCGACCGCGCGCACCACCGCCACCGCCGCACCGAAGGGCGCCGTCCCCGGATCCTCCGTGACCCCCTCGGCGGGAACGTCGCCGACCACCTCGGTGCCGACCCCGTCCGCGACCCCGTCCACCGGTCCGACGCCGAGCGCCTCGGTTCCGACGACCTCGGGCGGGGACGAGACGGTAGCCGGTGCGCCGGCGGTCGAGCCCACGGCCGGTGAGGCCGGGTCCGACACGACGTCGCCCGCCGCCCTGGTCGCTGGGGTCGGTGTCGTGGTGCTGCTGGCCGCCGCCGGGGGCGTCACGTGGTACCGACGCCGGTCGGGCTGACGGCCGCGGGGGAGTAGACTCGCGGGCGTTGGACCAACGTCCGGCACAGGGGAAACCGGTGAGATTCCGGTGCTGTGCCGCAACCGTGAGCCCCGCCCCACCCGGCGGAGCGAGCCGGGAACCCGCGCCGGACAGCCACCACCACATGTGTTGTCGCGCAACGACGGGTGGGCGATCGCCCTCGTGGATCTCGCCCCCGTGCCGCGGGGAAGGGGAGCAGATGACCTCCGTCGTCGACTCCACCCCGGTGAGGAGCCCCGCCACCGGACGCCCCCGGCGCGAGCTGCACCCGGGCGCCTGGTGGCTGTGGGCGCTCGGCCTCGCGGCGGGCGCGTCGTTCACGCTCAATCCCTTCCTGCTGGTGATCATCGTCGCGATCGCGGCGCTCGTCGTGGCGGCGTGCCGCGGTGACGCCCCGTGGGCCCTGTCGTTCCGGTACTACCTGTACTTCGGGCTGCTCATCGTCGTGATGCGCGTCGTCTTCCGCGTCCTGCTCGGCGGGGGCTCCGCGCCGGGCGACCCCGTGCTGTTCGGCCTGCCGGAGATCCCGCTGCCCGAGGTGGCCCGGGGGATCCAGCTGCTCGGCGACGTCACGGTCAACGAGGTGCTGCTGGGCCTCTACGACGGCATGCTCCTGGCCACGCTGATCATCTGCATCGGTGCGGCCAACTCGCTGGCCAACCCCAAGAAGCTGCTCGCCGCCGCGCCCTCCGCGCTCTACGAGGTCGGCGCGGCCCTGGTCGTCGCCGTCTCGGTGTTCCCCCAGCTGGCCGAGAGCGTGCGCCGGGTCAACCGCGCGCGCAAGCTGCGCGGCGACGCGAGCCGCGGCACGGGCGCGATGCACCGCATCGTCATCCCCGTGCTGGAGGACGCGCTCGACCGCTCGATGACCCTCGCCGCCGGGATGGACGCGCGGGGCTACGGTCGTTCCGGCACGGTGGCGCCTCGCGACCGCTTCGCCACGGGCGTGCTCATGCTCGTGGGCCTGTTCGGCCTCAGCGTGGGCACCTACGGGTACCTCGACGGAACGGCGCCCCGCTTCCTCTCGTACCCGATGCTCGCCGTCGGCCTGGTCTTCGCCGTGCTGGCCCTGCGATCGGCGGGCCGCCGGGTGCACCGCACGCGCTACCGTCCCATCGCCTGGCAGGCGGCCGAGTACCTCACCGCGGCGTCCGGTCTGGCCGTGGCGATCGGCCTCAAGGCGCTGTCGACGCAGCAGATCCCCGTGATCTACCCCGACGTCCCCGGCTGGCCCCCGCTCAGCGTGCTGTCGCTCGCGGTGGTCGCCATCGGGATCCTGCCCGTGTTCGTCGCCCCGCAGGCGCCCGTCGCCCACGACCAGGTGGGAGGGGACGACGCATGATCTCGTTCGACGACGTGACGTTCTGGTACGACGACGCCTCCGCACCCACGCTGCGCGACGTCTCACTCGAGATCGAGGAGGGCGAGCTGGTGCTGGTGGCCGGCCGCACCGGCTCGGGCAAGTCCACGCTGCTGGGGATGCTCAACGGCCTCGTGCCCCACTTCACTGGCGGCACGCTCGGCGGCGACATCCGGATCGACGGCTCGTCCGTCCTCGGCAAGCCCCCGCGCGAGCTGGCGCACCTCGTGGGCTACGTCGCGCAGGACCCCGCCTCGGGCTTCGTGGCCGACGTCGTCGAGGAGGAGCTCGCCTACGGGATGGAGCATCTCGGCCTCGACCCCCAGACGATGCGTCGCCGCGTCGAGGAGACGCTCGACCTGCTCGGCATCGCCGACCTGCGCCGCCGCTCGGTGCGCTCGCTGTCGGGCGGCCAGCAGCAGCGCGTCGCGATCGGCTCGGTGCTGACGATGCACCCGCGCGTGCTCGTGCTCGATGAGCCCACCTCGGCGCTGGACCCCACCGCGGCCGAGGACGTCCTGGCCACGATCGCGCGCCTCGTCGACGACCTGGCGCTCACCGTCGTGGTGGCCGAGCACCGGATGGAGCGCGTCGTGCCCTTCGCCGACCGGCTCGCCGTGGTCGAGGACGGCCGGGTCCGGATCGGGGAGACGGCCGCCCTGCTCGTGGACGCGCCGGTCGCGCCGCCGCTCGTGCACCTCGGGCGCCTCGCCGACTGGGATCCGCTGCCGCTGTCCGTGCGCGAGGCGCGGCGCCGGGTGAGGCCGCTCGCCTCACGGCTCGGCCCGCCGCCCGTGCACGCGCCGTTCGAGCGTCCGCCGGCGCTGCGGGCGCGAGGGATCACCGTGCAGTACGGGCGGTTCGCCGCCGTGAAGGAGGTCGACCTGCAGGTCGGCCACGGCGAGGTCGTGGCCCTCATGGGTCGCAACGGCTCGGGGAAGAGCTCGCTGCTGTGGGCCGTGCAGGGCACGGGCGCTCGGGCCGCGGGCGCCGTCGACGTCGACGGCGTGGACCCGGGCGACGCGCGCCCGGCCGAGGCGCGGATGCTGGTCGGCCTGGTCCCGCAGACCTCCTCCGACCTGCTGTACCTCGAGACCGTCGACCGCGAGTGCGCCGCCGCCGACGACCAGTCGGTCGTCGACACGGGCACCTGTCGCGCGCTGCTCGACCGCCTGGCACCGGGCATTCCCGGGGACCGTCATCCGCGCGACCTGTCCGAGGGGCAGAAGCTGGCGCTCGTCCTGGCGATCGTCCTCACGGCCCACCCCGCGGTGGTCGCGCTGGACGAGCCGACCCGCGGCCTCGACTACCCGGGCAAGGCGGCCCTCGCGGCGATCCTGCGCGACCTCGCCGCCGAGGGCCGCGGCATCGTCGTGTCCAGCCACGACGTTGAGTTCGTCGCCACCGTGGCCGACACCGTCGTGGTGATGGCCGAGGGCGAGGTCGTGTCCACCGGCCCGGTGCGCACGGTGCTGGCGGAGTCGCCCGCCTTCGCGCCGCAGGTGTCGAAGGTGCTCGGTCACGACTGGCTCACGGTGGACGAGGTCGCGGCCGCGCTGCCCACGGAGGTGGTCCGGTGACCAGCCTGCGATCCTCCGAGGCCGTCCCGGTCACCCTGCGGTCCGCGCTCGTGCTCGCCGCCGCCAGCGTCGCGGGGCTGCTCATGCTGCTGTGGCCGCTCATCTTCGCGCCGGCGCCGGACCAGACGCGCGTCGACCAGCCCTTCATCTTCATGGTGCTGATGCCCGTGGTCGTCCTCGTGGTGATCGCCGAGCTCTCCGAGGGCGGTCTGGACTCGAAGGCGCTCGCGATGCTCGGCGTGCTGAGCGCGATCAACGCGGCGGTGCGTCCCCTGGGCGCGGGCGTCGCCGGCGTCGAGCCGATCTTCTTCCTGCTGATCCTCGGCGGTCGCGTCTTCGGGCCCGGCTTCGGCTTCGTGCTGGGGTGCACGAGCCTGTTCGCGTCGGCGCTGCTCACCTCGGGCGTCGGTCCGTGGCTGCCGTTCCAGATGCTGTGTGCGGCGTGGGTCGGCATGGGCGCCGGCCTGCTTCCGCGGCGGCTGACCGGCCGGTCCGAGATCGCCGCGCTCGCCGTCTACGCCGTGGTCGCGGCGTTCGCCTACGGGCTGCTGATGAACCTCTCCTCCTGGCCGTTCACCCTCGGCATTGCGATCCCGGGCGCGGAGGACTCGCTGGCGATGGTCCCCGGCGACCCCGTGCTGGAGAACCTGCAGCGCTTCCTCGTCTTCACCCTGCTCACGTCGTTCTGGGGCTGGGACCTCGGCCGTGCGATCACGAACTGCCTGCTGGTGCTCGCGCTCGGGCCGGCCGTCCTCGCTACGTTGAGACGCGCCGCCCGGCGCGCCCGCTTCCTCTCCAAGGAGTCCACATGAAGAGCCTGCTCGCCCGCCTCGCCGCGGTGACCCTGCTGTCGGCGAGCGTCGTCGCGCTGCCGACGGCCGCCACCGCCGAGGGGTCCTGCGAGTCGCCCGAGGACGTCCCGATCGTGCTGGAGTTCGGCTCGCTCGACGGCGAGGACCGGGTCCTGTGCGCCCAGGACTCCGCGGGCACGACCGGCCTCGAGGCCCTCGACGAGGCCGGCGTCGAGACGGCCGAGACGAGCGGTGCGATGCCGATGGTGTGCCGCATCGACGGGCTGCCGACGCCGGAGCAGGAGAAGTGCGGCAACGCGCTGAACGGTCCGGGCTACTGGGCGTTCCTCGTGGCCAAGGAGGGTCAGGACTGGGGCTACGCCTCGGTGGGCCTTCAGGAGTACGAGCTGGCCGAGGGTGACTTCGTCGCGCTCAAGTACCACCTCATGGCCGACGGCGAGAACGTCCCGGTCGACGCCGCGGCCGACGCGTCCACGCGCGCCGCCGCCGAGGCTTCCGGCCACGAGGACCACGCGAGCGGTGACCACGAGGACGACGAGTCGTCCTCGCTCGCCACGGTGGCGCTGCCGATCGCGATCGTGGCCGCGCTGCTGGTGGCCGTGGCCGCCTTCGTCGTCGCCCGCCGCCGCCGCGACTGAGCCCACCGCCCCACTCGCGACCCCGGTGTGCGCCACTCGGCGAGGGAGGTCCGCGAACGTCAGTCCGCGGCGGCCAGCAGCTCGGCGCTGGCCTGCTCGATCGCCTCGGGCGAGAGCACGTGGGCGATCGCCATGGCCGCCGCGCCCAGGACGCCCGACTGCTCCCCGCTGACCGACGGGACGATGCGCAGGTGCTCGGTCGCCAGCGGCAGTGAGCGCCGGTAGACCTCCTCGCGGATGCCGGCCAGCAGGTGCTCGCCGGCCTCGGCGAGGGCACCGCCGATCACCACGACCGACGGGTTGATGAAGTTCACGATCATCGCGAGCACGTCGCCGATGTCGCGGCCCGCCTGGCGCACGGCCTGGATCGCGGCCAGGTCGCCGGAGCGGACGAGGTCGACGACGTGGGTCGCCTCGGTCACCCCGGGCCGGCCCAGCACCCGCGCGATCGCGGGTCCGGCGGCCAGCGCCTCGAGGCAGCCGACGTTGCCGCAGCGGCACAGCACGTCGCTCCCGCGGGAGACGCGGATGTGCCCGATGTCCCCGGCGGTGCCCTGGCCGCCGCGCTGGAGCTCGCCACCGGCGATGATGCCGGCGCCGATGCCCGTGGCCGCCTTGATGAGGATCAGGTCGTCCTCGTCGGGGAACTGGGTGTCCTGCTCGCCCAGCGCCATGATGTTCACGTCGTTGTCGATGAGCACCGGCACGTCGAACGAGCGCCGGACGAACTGCGGCACGTCGAACCGGTCCCAGCCCGGCATGATCGGCGGGTTGATCGCGCGGCCGGTCGAGTGCTCCACCGGGCCGGGCAGGCCGATGCCGATGCCCGCCAGGTCGGCGCGGGGGCGGCCGGTCTGGAGCATCAGGCGATCGATGGTCGCGGTCACCCAGCGGAGCACGGGCACGGGGCCGTCGGCGATGTCCAGGTCCTCGCGGTCCTGCGCGAGCACGGCACCGGACAGATCGACGATCGCCGCGCGGGCGTGGCGTGCGCCGAGGTCGATCGCGGCCACGACGCGCGCGCCATTGTTGACGGCGAGCAGGGACGGCGGGCGGCCGCCCGTGGAGCTGCGACCGCCGTACGGCGCGATCAGGCCGAGCCGCAGCAGCAGGTCGACCCGCGAGGCCACGGTGGAGCGCGCCAGACCACTCGACGCCGCCAGCTCGGCGCGGGTCATGGGCCGACCCTCGCGCTGGAGCAGTGCGAACACGTCGCTGGTCTTCACGGTGCTGATTCAACCATTCAGCCTTTTGAACGTCCAGCCGACAACTTTTACCGAATACTCGACAGAAGTGGAGATCTGTGTCACAGTGCTTGCGTGAACGAGGCTGACGTGAACGTGCGCGAGACCGCGCCGGTGCTGCGCGTCCGCGCCGTGACGAAGGCCTTCGTCGGCAACCAGGTCCTCCACGGTGTGGACCTCGACCTGGTGGCCGGACAGGTGCTCGGACTCGTCGGCGAGAACGGCGCCGGGAAGTCGACGCTGATGAAGATCCTCGCCGGCGTGCACCCGGCCGACTCGGGCTCGATCGAGCTGGACGGCGAGGCGGTGAGCTTCGGCCACCCCGTCGAGGCCCAGCGCGCCGGGCTCGCCACGGTGTTCCAGGAGTTCAACCTGCTGCCCGAGCGGACCATCGCCGAGAACATCCACCTCGGACGCGAGCCCCGCGGACGCGGTGGCCTCGTCGACACGCGCCGCATGGAGCAGGAGACCACCGCGCTGCTGAGCGGCCTGGGCATCGAGGGGCTGCGCGCGTCGCGTCGGGTCCGCTCGCTCTCGGTCGCCGAGCAGCAGATCGTCGAGATCGCCAAGGCCGTCAGCTTCGACGCCCGCGTCATCCAGATGGACGAGCCGACCGCCGCGCTCGCCGACCACGAGGTCGAGCTGCTCTACGGGATCGTGCGCAGGCTGACGTCGCGCGGTGTCGCCATCGTCTACGTCTCCCACCGGCTGCGCGAGGTCCTGGACCTGTGCGACACGGTGACCGTGCTCAAGGACGGCCGCCAGGTCGACACGCGCCCCGCGTCCGAGCTCGACGAGGCCACGCTGGTGCGCCTCATGGTGGGACGTCCGATGGACTCGTTCATCCCCGACCCGACCCCGGGCACCACGGTCGGCGAGCCGCGACTGCAGCTGCGCGGCGCCGGCAATGGCTACGTCGACGACATCGACCTGACGCTGCGCGCGGGCGAGATCGTCGGCATCGCGGGCCTGCAGGGCTCGGGTCGCACCGAGCTGCTCGAGGCGATCTTCGGGATCGAGCCCTTCACACGGGGCGAGATCACCGTCGACGGCGCGGCCACGCCGATCGGCTCCCCGCGCCGCGCCATCCGCTCGGGCCTGGCCCTCGTCACCGAGGATCGCAAGGCCACCGGCCTGGCACTGCAGCAGTCCCTGCTCGACAACGCGCTCGGCGTGGTCCGCGCCGTCTTCCCGCGACGCACGGAGGCGGCCCGGCGCGAGGTGCCCGGCCTGTTCGGCTCCCTGTCGGTCTCGGCCCGCTCGCTGAGCCAGGAGGCCCAGTTCCTCTCCGGCGGCAACCAGCAGAAGGTCGTCCTGGCGCGCTGGCTGTCCACCGATCCGCGGATCGTGCTGCTCGACGAGCCCACGCGCGGCATCGACGTCGGCGCGAAGCACGCCATCTACGAGGTCATGCGCGAGCTGGCCGCCCGCGGGATCGCCGTCCTCATGGTGTCCAGCGAGCTGCCCGAGGTCATCGGGATGTCCGACCGGGTCCTCGTGATGCGCGACGGCCGGCTCGCCGGCGAGCTGCCCGGGGGCTCCGACGAGGAGACGATCCTGTCGCTCGCCGCCGGCCTGGACGAGGAGATCGCCTCATGAGGGCACGGCTGGCGGGCCTCGACTCCACGATGATCGTGTTCGTCGTGCTGGCGGTTTCGATCGTCGCCGGCTCGATCATCACGGCGCTCGAGGGCCGCAACTTCTTCAGCGTCGGCAACATCGACAACGTCCTGACCACCATGACGATCCTGGGCCTGATCGCGATCGGCCAGACGCTCGTGATCCTCGTGGGCTCGCTGGACCTCTCGGTGCCGTTCATGGTCAGCCTCGCCAGCGTGCTGGCGGGCGGGATCATGGCCGACCGCTCCGCGAACATCCCCCTCGGCGTCGCGGTGGCGCTGGGCGTCGCGGTCCTCTTCGGCCTGCTGAACGGCCTGATCGTCAGCATGCTCCACGTCCACGGCTTCATCGCCACGCTCGGCACGGGCCTGGTCGTCTCGGGCTTCCTCGGGTCGAACTACCAGGGCAGCTCGGGCACGGCACCGTACGCCTTCCGGCTGCTCGACGCGACGCGGATCGGCCCGGTGCCGGTGGCGACGCTCATCATGCTGGTCTGTGCCGGCCTGGCCGTGCTGATGCTGCGCCGCACGCGCCTCGGGCACCACATCTACGCCGTCGGCGGCAACGCCGAGGTGGCGCGCATGTCGGGCGTCCGGACGCAGGTCCCGATCGTCGCCGCGCACGTCATCTGCTCGGTGACGGCCGCCCTCGCGGGTCTGCTGCTGCTCGCGCGCCTCGGCGTCGGCCAGCCGACGGTCGGCTCGCAGGCCGGCTACGACCTCATGTCCATCGCGGCGGTCGTGCTCGGCGGCACCCTGCTGTCGGGCGGCAAGGGCAGCATCGTCGGCACGATCGCGGGCGTCGGCATCTTCGCCGTCCTCGACAACGTCATGGGCGTCATGGAGCTGAACCCGTTCCTGAAGGACGTCGTGCGCGGCATCGTCATCGTCGTCGCGGTCGCCGTCTACGCGCGCCGCGAGATCGACCGGCGGCCCGAGCGCTTCGGCGCGACGAAGGAGGTCGTGTCATGACGACCCGTGTGCTCCCCCTCCACGAGGGCACGCCGGGCCGGCGGTTCCTGGCCGTCCTGGCCACTCCCGGCGGCGCGGTCTTCCTCCTCGTCATCGCGCTGCTGCTCGCGATCATCGCGTCCAACCCGAGCTTCGCCGACGGCAACGCGCTGATCCGCTTCGCGGGCCGCACGGCGCCGATCGCGATCGCCGCGATGGGCCAGTACTTCGTCATCGTCAGCGGCGAGTTCGACCTCTCCATGGGAGCGGTCATCGCCGCCCAGGTGGTGCTGGCCGGCAACGTCATCGGTCAGGACGAGGCGCGCATCCTCCCGGGCCTGCTGCTCATGCTGGTCGTCGGCGCCGGGATCGGGCTGCTCAACGGGCTGGCCACGACGCTGCTCAAGGTGCCGAGCTTCATCGTCACGCTCGGCATGATGCTGTCGCTCACCGGCCTCGTGCGGTACGTCACCGGGGGCGCCGCCACGGGCAACCCCTCCGACCGCTTCCGCGAGATCGGCCGCGGCGGCATCGAGAACGTGCCGCTCGTCGGGATGATCCCGTACCCGCTGATCGTGCTCCTCGTCGTCGGGGCGTTCGCCGTGTGGCTCATGCGCCGTCCGTTCGGCCGCACCCTGATCGCCGCCGGCGACAACCCCGAGTCCGCACGCTTCTCCGGCACGCCGCTGTGGTGGACCAAGACGCGGGCCTTCATGATCTCGTCCCTGTCCGCGACGGTCGCGGGCATCCTGCTGGTCGGCTACGCCGGCGTGCACCCCTCAGTCGGCGGCGGCTACGAGTTCGCCGCGATCACGGCGGTCGTGCTCGGCGGCGTGGTCCTCGGCGGCGGACGCGGCTGGGTCCTCTCAGCCGCGGCGGGCGCCTTCGCGCTCGAGCTGCTGTTCGTGCTGCTGACGAGCCTCGGCATCGCGTCGACCTGGCGTGACACGGTGCAGGGCCTCATCATCATCGCGGCCGTCGCCCTCGCGGGCCGGGCCTGGCAGGGCGCCGGGCGCCGCCGCGGCCCCACGACTTCTCCACCCCCATCACCCCAGCCCGCCACGGGCGCAACGACAGGAGAGAACTGATGCGCGCATCCATGAGAGGGGTACTGGTGTCGGCCGCGGCCGTCCTGGTACTGGCCGGCTGCAGCACGGACGACGTGCCCGACTCCGGAGACGACGACTCGGGATCCCAGGACACCGAGTGGTTCGTCCAGGCTGACTTCGACCGCCAGAACGAACAGCGCAGCGCCAGCTTCGAGGGCGATCCCGCCACGCCGTGGATGCAGTACATCGCCGGCGACATGACCGACACGGCCAAGTTCAAGACCGACGGCGCCAAGAAGGTCTGCTTCGCGAACGCCTCGATCAGCAACCCGTGGCGCCAGACCGGCTGGATCACGATGCAGCAGCAGCTGAAGGTGATGCAGGACGAGGGCGTCGTCTCGCAGATGGAGACCCGCGACGCGCAGGACTCCGACGACACGCAGATCGCCGACATCGACTACTTCATCAAGGAGGGCAACTGCGACGCCTTCATCATCTCGCCGAACTCCACGGCGGCGATGACGCCGGCCGTCGAGCGCGCCTGTGAGACCGGCAAGCCGGTCGTGGTGTTCGACCGCGGCGTCGACACCGACTGCGCGACCACGTTCATCCACCCGATCGGTGGCTACGCGTGGGGCATCGACACGGCCGAGTTCCTGGTGGACAACCTCGAGAAGGGCGACAAGGTCATCGCGCTGCGCATCCTGCCCGGCGTCGACGTCCTCGAGACCCGCTGGGCCGCGGCCGAGAAGATCTTCGACGAGAACGACATCGACGCGGAGGACCAGTTCACCGACGCCGATCCCACCAAGATCAAGCAGATCATCACCGACGCGATCAACCAGGACGACATCAAGGGCGTCTGGATGGACGCCGGTGACGGTGCCGTCGCGGCCATCGAGGCCTTCGAGGACGCGGGCAAGGACTACCCGGTCATGACCGGTGAGGACGAGATGAGCTTCCTGCGCAAGTGGGAGGACACCGGGCTGACCGGCCTGGCGCCCGTCTACTCCAACTTCCAGTGGCGCACCCCGCTGCTGGCCCTGCAGAAGATCTTCGCGGGCGAGGAGGTGCCGGCCGAGTGGGTCCTGCCCCAGGCGCCGATCACCGAGGACAGCCGTGCGGAGTTCCTGAAGGCCAACGACGGGATGCCCGACGGGCACTACGCCAAGTTCGGCGGCGAGGACCTCCCGGGCTTCCCGAAGGCCTGGCAGGACCGCTGATCGCGAACCGGGTGGCGGCGACTCGGCGCCGCCACCCGGGACCCACCCGTCCCTCTCGACAGGAGAAGTCGTGCGCAGCATCGGCATCAACACGTGGGTCTGGCAGTCGCCGCTCACCGACGCCACGGTCGAGGCTCGCCTGGAGCACGTCGCCGCCCTCGGCTTCGACGCGGTCGAGTTGCCGCTGGAGAACCTCGGTGACCTGACGGCGGACGTCGTCGGACCGGCCCTCGAGCGCACCGGCCTCGCTCCTTCGGTCGTCGGCGCGATGGCGCCGGGACGCGATCTCGTCGGGGCGGACGACGAGGCCGTCGCCATCACGCAGGAGTACCTGCGGGGGTGCGTCGACCTCGCCGCCGGCATCGGGGCCGACGCGGTCTGCGGCCCCTTCTACGCGGCGACCGGCCGCACGTGGCGGCTGTCGCCCGACGAGCGCCGCGACGCCTACCGGCAGTGGCGCGAGCACCTCGCGCCGGTCGTGGAGCACGCGGCATCCCGCGGCGTGCGGATCGGCATCGAGCCGCTGAACCGCTACGAGACGTCGCTCGTCAACACGGTCGACCAGGCGCTCGAAGGCCTCGACGGACTCCTCGGAGCTTCCCTCGGCCTCGCCCTGGACACGTATCACCTGAACATCGAGGAGCGGTCCAGCGCCGGTGCGATCCGTGCGGCGGGCGAGCACCTCGTTCACATCCAGGTCTGCGGCAGCGACCGCGGGGCGCCCGGCGGCGACCAGACCGACTGGGACGCCCTGATCGGCGCCCTCGACGAGGTCGGGCACACCGGCCCCCTCGTCATCGAGAGCTTCACGGCCGAGAACGCCTCGATCGCCACGGCGGCGTCGATCTGGCGGCCCCTCGCGCCGACGCAGGACGACCTCGCGCGCGACGGTCTGGCGTTCCTGCGCGAGCTGACCCGGACGGGGGAGTCACGATGACGCGCGAGCTCGGGGTGGCCGTCATCGGCTACTCGTTCATGGGCAAGGCCCACTCGAACGCCTGGCGCAACGTCGGGGCGTTCCATCCGCACCTGCCGCGGGTCGCCCAGCAGGTCCTGGTCGGCCGCGACGCGTCGGCCGTCAGCGCGGCGGCCCACCAGTTCGGCTGGCGCGAGTCGGCCACCGACTGGCGCGACGTCGTCACGCGCGACGACGTGGACGTCATCGACATCTGCACCCCCGGTCACCTGCACCACGAGATCGCCCTGGCCGCCCTGCGCGCCGGCAAGCACGTCATCGTGGAGAAGCCGCTGACCAACACCCTCGAGGAGTCCGCGGAGCTCGTCGTCGCGGCCGAGGAGGCCCGCGCTCGGGGGGTCCGCTCGATGGTGGGGTTCAACTACCGGTGCGTGCCCGCGCTCGCCCTGGCCCGCTCGGTGATCGCCGAGGGTCGGATCGGCGAGGTCCGCCAGGTGCGTGCCTCCTACCTGCAGGACTGGCTCGTCGACCCCGACGCCCCCATGACCTGGCGCCTGCGCAAGGAGGAGGCCGGGTCGGGAGTGCTGGGCGACCTCGGCTCGCACGTGGTCGACCAGGTGCGCTTCCTGCTCGACGACGAGATCGCGAGCGTCTCGGGGCGACTCGAGACGTTCGTCGAGTCGCGGCCGGGGCCCTCCGGTCCCGAGCCGGTCACGGTCGACGACGCGGCCTGGGCGCTGCTGGGCACGTCGCGCGGAGCGGTGGTGAGCCTCGAGGTCAGCCGGATGGCCGCCGGCCGCAAGAACGCGCTGCAGATCGAGGTGTTCGGGTCCCGCGGCTCGGTCGCCTTCGACCTCGAGCGCCTCAACGAGCTGTGGATCGACACCGGCGAGGGACGCACCCGCGTGCTCGTGACCGAGCCCGATCATCCCCACCTGGAGCCGTGGTGGCCGCCCGGCCACGTGCTGGGCTGGGACCACACGTTCACGACGCAGGCCGCCGGCTTCCTCGCCGCGATCGCGGCCGGCACCGACCCCACGCCCTCGTTCGAGGACGGCCTGGCGGTGCAGCGGGTGCTCGACGCGATCGAGCGCAGTGCCGTCGCCGGGCGCGACACGGTCGCACTCGCGAGATCCTGATCATCGAAGGAGGGACACCATGGGCAAGCGCTTCACGCTCTTCACGGGCCAGTGGGCCGACCTGACGCTCGAGGAGGTCGCCGAGCTGGCGGCCGGCTGGGGCTACGACGGCCTCGAGATCGCCGTGTCCGGCGAGCACCTCGACGCCTGGCGCTGGGACGACGACGACTACGTCGAGGGACGCCTCGAGATCCTGCGCCGGCACGGCCTCGGCTGCTGGGCGATCTCGAACCACCTCAAGGGCCAGGCCGTGTGCGACGACCCGATCGACGACCGCCACCGGTCCATCGTCGGTCCGCGGGTGTGGGGCGACGGTGAGCCCGAGGGCGTGCGCCGCCGCGCCGCCGAGGAGATGCAGCACACCGCACGGCTGGCGCAGCGGATGGGCGTCGACGTCGTGGTGGGCTTCACGGGCTCGTCGATCTGGCAGTACGTGGCGATGTTCCCGCCCGTCCCGGCCGAGCGCATCGAGGCCGGCTACCAGGACTTCGCCGACCGCTGGCACCCGATCCTCGACGTCTTCGACGAGTGCGGCGTCCGGTTCGCCCACGAGGTCCACCCCTCCGAGATCGCCTACGACCACTGGTCGACCGTGCGCACGTTGGAGGCGATCGGCCACCGCGAGGCGTTCGGGATCAACTGGGACCCCAGCCACATGGTCTGGCAGGGACTCGACCCCGTCGCGTTCATCAGCGACTTCGCCGACCGGATCTACCACGTCGACTGCAAGGACACCCGCATGCGGATGGGCGGGGGCCGCAACGGCATCCTCTCGTCGCACCTGCCGTGGGGCGACCAGCGTCGCGGCTGGGACTTCGTCTCCACCGGGCGCGGTGACGTGCCGTGGGAGGACGCGTTCCGGGCGCTCGCGCGCATCGGCTACGCCGGGCCGATCTCGGTGGAGTGGGAGGACGCCGGGATGGACCGGCTCCGCGGCGCGCCCGAGGCGCTCGAGTTCCTCAAGCGCTTCGACTTCGAGCTGCCCACCGCCTCGTTCGACTCCGTGTTCGACCAAGGCTGACCGGCGCGGGGCGCGACGGGACTAGGCTTCGAGCGTGAGGACCCTCATCACCGGAGGCGTGCGTTCGGGCAAGTCGTTCCATGCCGAGTCGATGCTCGTCGCAGCCACCGACGTCACGTACATCGCCCCGGGTCCGCCGCCGGACCCGGAGTTCGATCCCGACTGGGCGGCGCGCGTCGAGGCCCACCGGGGGCGTCGGCCCCAGCACTGGAAGACGGTCGAGACCGCCGACCTGGAGCGCGCCATCGCGATGACCGACGACACCGTCATCGTGGACTGCCTCGGCACGTGGGTCACCGCCCTGATCAGCGAGCTCGACGGCTGGGACCAGACACTCGACGACTGGGAGCCCGAGTTCTGGCTCCGCGTCGAGCGCGCCGTGCAGGCGATGACGGCCCACGCCGAGGACGTCGTCGTGGTGACCAACGAGGTCGGCTGGGGCGTCGTGCCCGAGCACCGCTCCGGGCGGCTGTTCCGCGACCTGCTCGGCAAGGTCAACCAGCGCTTCGCCATGGACTGCGACGAGGTCCTGCTCGTCGTCGCGGGCCGCGTCCTGCGCCTCTGAGCCCCGCGCCCGCCCGCGCCGGACAGCCGCCACCCCTCGGCCACTTTTGGAACGCGTTGCACGTGGGATCGCGGCGAAAGCGTGCATCCCGTTCCAAAAGTGGCGAGGGGTGGCGGTCGGTCGCGGGCGTCAGGCAGGAGGCGTGAAGGCCGCGCGGGCGTCGGCGACGCGGGCGCGGATCACGCAGTCGTGGGCGTGGTCGTTGACCAGACCCATCGCCTGCATGAACGAGAACACCGTGGTCGGGCCGACGAACTTCCAGCCGCGCCGCTTGAGGTCCTTCGACAGCGCCGTCGCGGTGGGCGAGGTGGTCAGCGACTGCGGCTCGGGGATCTCGGCCGGGTCGGGCTCGTGGCGCCACACGAACGCCGCGAGGGAGCCCTCCGACTCGATCAGGTCCAGCGCGCGGCCGGCGTTGTTGATCGCCGCCTCGATCTTGCCGCGGTGCCTGACGATGCCCGCGTCGGCGAGCATCCGCAGCACGTCGGACTCGTCGAACGCGGCGACGGTCTCGAGGTCGAACCCCGCGAACGCCGCGCGGAAGTTCTCGCGCTTGTCCAGGATCGTGCGCCACGACAGGCCCGACTGGAACCCCTCGAGGCAGAACTTCTCGAAGAGCCGCACGTCGTCGGAGACGGGGAAGCCCCACTCGCCGTCGTGGTACTCCACGAAGCCGGGGGCGCCACCGGCCCAGTCGCAGCGCGGCGCGCCGTCGGGGCCGAGGAACGTCATGCGATCACCGCCGAGAAGCCGATCAGGAGGACAGCGAGGGCGACCTCGACCGAGGCGCCCACCGCATCGCCGATGATGCCACCAAGGCGGCGCACGACGTGGGCGATCAGGGCGAGGGTCACCGCGAGGGCCACCGCCACCGTGACGACGCCCTGCAGCACGGGGGCGGAGGTCGTGGCCGTGAGGGCGGCTCCGACGCCGGCGGCGGCGATCCAGCCGACGGCCAGGGCGACGGGTCCGACGCTGCCGGCGAAGGTGGCTCCCATGCCGTCGCTGCGGGCCGCGGGCACGCCGCGGCGCAGTCCCACCGTGGCCGCGGCGCGCGCGAGGCACCACAGCACCCCGAGCGCGACCGGTCCCCACGACCAGAGCGTCGCCACGGTCCCCGCGGCGGCAGCCTGGGTCAGCAGGACGAGCACGAGCGTGGCCGCGCCGGCGGGTCCCACGTCGCCCGTGCGGGCGACGGTGAGCGCGCGGTCGCGGTCGTACGACGAGGCCAGTGCGTCGGCGGTGTCCGCCAGTCCGTCGAGGTGGAAGCCGCGGGTCGCCCACGCGCCGAGCCCGATCGCGAGGGCGCCGACGACGACCGAGGACAGCCCGAGCTCGCGGCCGCCCCACGCGACCAGGGCCACGAGCGCACCGACGGGGATGACGGCCAGCGGCGCGATCGCGACGGCGACCCCGGCGGTGGCACGGTCCACCCGCCGCGGAGCCGGGACGGGGACGGCACTGAACGTCCCGACCGACAGCCGGACCGCGTCGCCGAACCGGCTCACAGGAGCTCGTCGAGCCGTGCCATCTCCGACAGCAGCAGCGCCGCGGACCGCACGAGGGGCACGGCGGTGACGGCGCCCGAGCCCTCGCCGAGGCGCATGCCGAGGTCGAGCAGCGGCTCGAGCCCGAGGTCCTTCAGGGCGTGCCACTGCGCGCCCTCGGTGGAGCGGTGGCCGGCGGCGAGCCATGGGGCCACGCCCGGGGTGAGGCGCTCGGCGACCAGCGCGGCGGCCGTGGCGATCGCGCCGTCGAGCAGGACCGGGACGCCCGCCTGCGCGGCGGCGCTGATGAACCCGGCCTGGGCGGCGATGTCGGGGCTCCCGAGCGCGCTCAGCAGGTCGATCGGGTCGGAGGTGCGATCCTGCGCGCGCCGCAGGGCCGTGTCGATGACCTCGGTCTTGACCCGGAGCGCCGCGTCGTCGATGCCGGTGCCACGCCCGACGACGTCGACGGCCGGGAGGCCCAGGATCGCAGCCGTGAGGACCGCCGCGGTGGTGGTGTCGCCGATGCCCATGTCGCCGCCGATCAGCAGGTCGGCGCCGGCCGCGATCTCCTCGGCGGCGATCGCCGCGCCCGCCTCGACGGCGCGCCGGGCCTCGTCGGCGGTCATCGGATCGGTCAGGTGGAGGGGCTCGGTGCCCCGGCGGATCTTGTACGCGCTGATCGCCGGGTCGAGGTCGGGGAACTCGCCGTCGACGCCGAGGTCCTGGACCCGCAGGTGCACGTCGTGCTGCCGGGCGAGGACGGCCACGCCCGCGACGCCGGAGACGAACGCGCGCACCATCGCGCCGGTGACGGCCGGGGGGTAGGCCGAGACGCCGTGCGCCGCGACACCGTGGTCGCCCGCGAAGACGACGGCTCGCACGTTGGAGGGCGCGGCCGGCGTGGCCTCGCCGCGGACCGATGACCACCACAGCGCCAGCTCGCCGAGGCGCCCGAGGGCCCCGGTGGGAATCGCCAGCGCGGCGAGGCGGTCACGAGCTGCGGAGAGGGCGTCCTGCGAGGGCGGGGTGATCATCTGCCCATTGTCCCGCGAGATCGACGAGCTCGGCCTCGAGGGTCACCAGGCGGGAGGCGGCCTCGCGGTCGAGGCCCGCGGCCACCACGCGGTCGGTGGCGTCTTCCAGCTGGGCGCGCGCGGCCCGGCCGGTCTCGGTGGCGGTGCCGTCGGGTTCGAGCCAGCCGCGCGTCACGAGTCCGGCGATCGCCTCGGCCCACTCCTCCTCGGTCCAGCCCCGCATGGTGCGCTGGTCGGCGTGCCGCAACCACCCTGTGCTCTCGGCGAGCGCGTTGGCCGCGGCCCCGCTGAGGCCCGCGGCGGTGAGCACGGCGACGTGGCAGTCGCCCCGGTACTCGCGCAGGGCCGTGACGGACTGCCAGAAGTCGATGACGGGATCGTCGGAGGCGGGCAGCTCGGCGTGGGCGGCGGCCAGGGGCTTGCCGGCCCAGTCGACGCCCGCCAGCACCGAGCGGACCCGCGGCGCGAGAGCGGTCGCACCCTCGGCGACGCCCTCGAGGAGGTCGCGCGCCAGCGCGTACCGCTGCTCGAGCACGCGGTCGCGGTCGGCCAGTCGCCAGGCGTCGGGCAGGGCCCGTTCCACGAGCCGCGGCGCGAACCCGTGGAACGTGGCGACGACGAGCCGGGGTCTGGGCGTGCCGAGCGCTGCGGACCGGCTGGCGAAGTAGCCCATCCAGTAGCCCTTCAGGCCGACCGACTCGTACCTGGCCTTGGAATCGGGGGCGAAGTAGACGCCTGAGTGCAGTTGCGAGATCGCCGACCAGAGGGCTCGTGAGGTCATGGGCCGACCCTAGCGGCGTCCAAATGGCGCAATGGGGGACGACAGGGCCCCGGACTCAGATACCATCGGTATGCGAACCAGGAAGGAGCCCGCCGTGACGCAGACCAGAGTGAGCCGTGCCGAGCGTCAGCAGCAGACGCGTGACCGCCTCGTGGAGGTGGCCACCCAGATGTTCCTGGACGTCGGGTACTCCGGCACGTCACTGGACAAGGTGGCCGTCGAGGCCGGCTTCTCCAAGGGTGCGGTGTACTCGAACTTCGCGGGCAAGGAAGAGCTCTGCATGGCGGCGCTCGACACGATCCACGCCGAGAAGATCCGCCTCGTGCACGAGATGTTCACCGAGGACACGTCGATCGAGACGCGCCTGAAGAGCTTCGTCGAGTGGTCGCGGTCGGGCCTGGGCGAGCCGCGCTGGACGGCGCTCGAGGTGGAGTTCGCCGCCGTCGCGCGGCACAACCCCTGGGTGGCGTCGGAGCTGGTGAAGCGTCACCGCGAGGTGCGCCGCCTCATCGCGCAGCTGATCTCGGCCACGGTCGAGGACGCCGGGCTCGAGACGACCGTGCCGGTCGAGCACGTGGCCACGGCCCTGCTCGCGGTGGGCGCCGGACTCGGCGGCCTGCGCGCGCTCGACCCGAAGATCGACATGGACGTGTTCGGCGACGTGCTCGCCGGCCTCGTCAGGCCCCGGAGGGACCCCGCGGCTCAGTAGCCGCCGTTGGCCTTGAAGCGCTCGAAGCTGGCCTGGATCTCGGCCTCGGCCTCGGCGCGGCCGACCCACTCGGAGCCTTCCTCGACCGACTTCCCGGGCTCGAGGTCCTTGTAGCTGGTGAAGAAGTGCTCGATCTCGCGCAGGTCGAAGTCGGACACGTCGCCGACGTCCTGCGTGTGGTCGTGGCGCGGGTCGCTCGCGGGCACGCAGAGGATCTTGTCGTCGCCGCCGGCCTCGTCGGTCATCTTGAACATGCCGATCGCGCGGCACTCGATGACGCAGCCGGGGAACGTCGGGAACGGCAGGATGACGAGCGCGTCGAGCGGGTCACCGTCGTTGCCGAGGGTGTGGTCGATGAACCCGTAGTCCGCCGGGTACTGCATCGACGTGAAGAGGGTGCGGTCCAGCCGGATGCGGTGGGTCTTGTGGTCGAGCTCGTACTTGTTGCGCTCGCCCTTGGGGATTTCCACGGTGACGTCGAAAAACACGGTTCCTCCGGCTTGGTGTTGATGGCTGTCACATAGTCTGACGCACGTGACGGCCCGTGGCTCCCGCAGGGGGGAGAGAGTGCATGCGGCCTGGATGCTGCCGTTGCTCGTGGTCGTGACGCTCGCGGCGATCGCGGTGCTCTACGTCCGGGGCGACCTCAACCCCATCCTGTGCGACGGCCCGTGCGGACCCGAGTACGTCACCGCCCCCACCGGCCTGGTCTCCGCCTCGCCCGCGTCCGACCGGGCCACCGGCGTCGGCGCCGGGCCCGTCGACGCCGCCGCGCTCGCGGCCGCGGTGAAGGAGCCGCTGGCGTCCGACGCCCTCGGCGGACGCACGAGCCTCGTCGCGCTCGACGCCCGCGACGGCACCGTGCTGGCCACGTCGGGCGATGGCACGCACGTCCCCGCCTCGACGACGAAGGTCCTGACCGCCGTGGCGGCGCTCGACACGCTCGGTCCCGACGCCACCTTCACCACCACGGTCGTGCGCGACGGCGACCGCCTCGTGCTGGTCGGCGGCGGCGATCCCTACCTCACCGACACCCGGACGAAGGGGTCGCCGGTGGAGCGGGCCGACCTCGCCACGCTGGCGGCCGCCACGGCGACGAAGGTCGGCTCGGCGAAGGTCACGCTCGGCTACGACGTCTCCCTGTTCTCCGGGCCGTCGGTCAGCCCGGCCTGGGAGGAGGGCTACGTCGGCGGCGTGGTCGCGCCCGTCAGCCCGCTGTGGATCGACCGGGGGCGCGTGGGCGGCGCGCGCTCCACCGAGCCGGCCGCGGACGCCGCCCGTCGCTTCGCCGAGCTGTTGCGGGCGGAGGGCGTCGACGTCACGGGCGAGCCGGCCCGGGTCGAGGCGCCCGCGGGCGCCACGAAGGTCGCGCAGGCCCGCAGCGCCCGGCTGTCGCGGATCGTCGAGCGGTTCCTGGCCGACTCCGACAACGAGGTCGCCGAGGTGCTGCTGCGCCAGGCCGCGATCGGAGGAGGGCAGCCCGGCTCGTTCGCCGGCGGCTCGAAGGTCGCCACCGAGGTCCTGGCCTCGGCGGGCGTCAGCACCGGGGGACTCGTGCTCAACGACGGCAGCGGGCTCTCGCGCAAGAACCGGATCTCCGCCACCACGCTCGCCGAGACGATGGTCGAGGCGTCCTCCACGCCGCGCCTGGCCTCGGTGCTGAGTGGCCTTCCGGTGGGTGGCTTCAGCGGCACCCTCGAGAACCGCTACGACCGCAGCGACGCGCGCGGTCTCGTCCGGGCCAAGACCGGCACCCTCACCGGCGTGCACTCCCTGGCCGGCATCGTCACCCTCGACGGCGGGCGGCCCGTCGCCTTCGCGGTGATGGCCGACGACACCGAGCAGGTCAACCCGTTCGTCACCCAGGCCGCGCTCGACCGCGTCGCCGCGTCGATGGCCGCCTGCGCCTGTGGGGGTGAGTGACATGAGCCCGTCCCGACTGGTCGACCGGCTCCCCGGCGGCACCACCGACGACGTCGACGCAGTGCACGAGGCGATCCTCGGGTGGATCGAGGACCGCGGCCTGACGCCCTATCCGGCGCAGGACGAGGCGATCCTGGAGATGGTCGCCGGGTCCAACGTCGTGCTGGCCACCCCCACCGGCTCGGGCAAGAGCCTCGTCGCCACGGCGGCCATGGGTGCGGCGCTCGCCCGCGGCGAGTGCAGCGTCTACACCGCGCCGATCAAGGCGCTCGTGAGCGAGAAGTTCTTCGACCTGTGCGAGGTCTTCGGGGCCGACAACGTCGGCATGGTCACCGGTGACGCGGCGGTGAACGCCGACGCGCCGATCATCGCGGCGACGGCCGAGATCCTCGCGAACATGGCGCTGCGCGAGGGGGCCGCGGCGGACATCGGCCTGGTCGTGATGGACGAGTTCCACTTCTATGCCGACCCCGACCGCGGCTGGGCCTGGCAGGTGCCGCTGATCGAGCTGCCGCGCGCCCAGTTCCTGCTCATGTCGGCCACGCTGGGCGACACGACCCGCCTCGAGGCCGACCTCGCCCGCCGGACCGGCCGCGAGACGGTCGCGGTCACGTCGGTCGAGCGTCCCGTGCCGCTGGTCAGCGAGTACGTCACCACGCCCGTTCACGAGACGCTCGAGCAGCTCGTCGAGACGCACCAGACGCCGGTCTACGTCGTGCACTTCTCGCAGGCGGCGGCACTGGAGCGCGCGCAGGCCCTGACCAGCGCCAAGGTGGCCACGCGCGCCGAGCGCGACGCGATCGCCGACGCGCTGGGCGACTTCCGCTTCACCTCGGCGTTCGGCAAGACGCTCTCGCGCCTGATCCGCATGGGGATCGGCGTCCACCACGCCGGCATGCTGCCGCGGTACCGACGCCTCGTCGAGACCCTCACGCAGCAGGGCCTGCTCAAGGTGGTGTGCGGCACCGACACCCTCGGCGTCGGCATCAACGTCCCGATCCGCACCGTGCTCTTCAGCGGCCTGTCGAAGTACGACGGCACCCGCCAGCGTCACCTCCAGGTGCGCGAGTTCCAGCAGATCGCCGGGCGCGCGGGTCGCGCCGGGTTCGACACCGTGGGGCACGTCGTCGTCGAGGCGCCCGAGCACGAGATCGAGAACGCCCGGCTCGTGCGCAAGGCCGGCGACGACCCGAAGAAGCTCAAGCGGATCCAGCGCAAGAAGCCGCCGGAGGGCTTCGTCTCGTGGGGCCACGGGACCTTCGAGCGGCTCGTGAACGGCACGCCCGAGCCGCTCGTCTCGCGGATGAAGGTCAGCCACGCGATGGTGCTCGACGTCATCACCCGGCCCGGCGACGCACGCGCGGCGCTGGAGCACCTCGTCCGCGAGAGCGGCGAGACCGAGGAGTCGCAGGATCGACTGCTGGCCGAGGTCGACCACATCGTCGAGGCGCTGCTGGCGGGCGAGGTCGTCGAGCGGATCGACCCGCCCGACGCCCAGGGCCGCACGCTGCGCCTCACCGTCGACCTGCAGGCGAACTTCGCGCTCAACCAGCCGCTGTCGCCGTTCGCGGTCGCGGCCTTCGACCTGCTCGACCGCGAGTCGCCCACCTACGCCCTCGACGTCGTGTCGGTCGTGGAGTCCACCCTCGACGACCCGCGCCCGATCATCAGCGCCCAGCGCTTCCGGGCCCGCGGCGAGGCGGTCGCGGAGATGAAGATGGACGGCATCGAGTACGACGAGCGGATGGAGCTGCTCGAGGACGTCGAGCACCCCAAGCCGCTCGAGGACCTGCTGAACGCCGCCTACGAGATGTACCGCAACGGGCACCCGTGGGTGGCCGACCACGAGCTGCGGCCGAAGTCGGTCGTGCGCGAGATGTGGGAGCGGGCGATGACCTTCTCGGAGGTGATCGCCGAGTACCGCCTGGCCCGGTCCGAGGGGCTCGTCCTGCGCTACCTCTCCGACGTCTACAAGACGCTCGTGCGCACCGTGCCCACGGCGGTGCGCAACGACGAGCTGACCGATCTCACCGAGTGGCTGGGCGAGCTGGTGCGCCAGACCGACTCCAGCCTCCTCGATGAGTGGGAGCAGCTCATCGCGCCCGGTGGCGACCCGGCCGACGTGCGCCCGCAGGCCACCGGCGCCGAGACGCCGCGCCCGCTCACCGCCAACGCCCGCGCCTTCCGCGTGCTGGTGCGCAACGCGATGTTCCGCCGGGTCGAGCTGGCCGCGTTCGGCCGGTGGGACGCGCTCGGCGAGCTCGACTCCGGCTCCGGGTGGGACGCGCTCGCGTGGCGCGAGGCGATCGCGGGCTACCGCGAGGAGTACAGCGAGCTCGGCAGCGACGCCCAGGCCCGAGGCCCGCAGCTGTTCATGGTCGAGGACGAGACCCGGCGGGTGTGGCAGGTCCGTCAGGTGTTCGACGACCCTGAGGGCGACCGCGACTGGGGCATCAGCGCCGAGGTCGACCTCGACGCCTCCGACGCCGAGGGCGAGCCGGTCGTCCGCGTCCTCGACGTCGGCCCGCGCTGACCCCCGCCTCGCGTCCTCCGCGCCCACCCCCCCCGACTTTTGTGACGGCATTCGGCGCGGATGGTCGCGGCGGACCGAACCGCGTCACAAAAGTCGGGCGTGGGGCCGAGGTGGGAGGCCGTAGGTTGGACGCCATGATCGACTGGAACGTCGCCAGCTCCACGGCCCGGCGCCTCATGAAGCCCGGGCCCGACCTGAGCGCGGCGGAGGTCGAGGACGTCGTCGCCGAGCTGCGCGAGGCCTCGGCGATCGCCGAGGGGCCCGTGCGCGAGTTCACCGGACTGGTCCCCGCCTACCCGACGCCCGTGCTCGTGGTCGACCGCCCGCGCTGGGCCGACGCCAACCTCGCCGCGTTCCAGGTCCTGATGACCCCGTTCAACGAGAAGCTCGCCGCCGAGGGCAAGCTGCCCACCGGCATCCCGAAGGCCGTCGGCGGGCGCGTCACCGGCGCCGAGCTGGGCGCGATCGTGGCGTTCCTCGGTGGCAAGGTGCTGGGCCAGTTCGACCCGTTCGCCGAGGGTGGACACGGCCCCGGGCGCCTGCTGCTGGTGGCACCGAACATCGTGCACGTCGAGCGCGAGCTGAACGTCGATCCCGCCGACTTCCGGCGCTGGGTGTGCCTGCACGAGGAGACGCACCGCGCGCAGTTCACCGCGGTGCCGTGGATGCGCGGCCACATGCTGAGCCAGGTCGACCAGCTGATGGACGTCACCGACGTCGGCGGGGGAGCGGTGACGGAGATGCTCTCCGACGCGCTGCCCGAGCTGGTGCGCATCGTCCGCGGCGACTCGGACAAGTCCCTCTCGGACCTGTTCCAGAACGAGCAGCAGCGCGAGGTGGTCGACCGGCTGACCGGGCTGATGTCGCTGCTGGAGGGCCACGCGGACGTCGTGATGGACGACATCGGCCCCGAGATCGTGCCGAGCGTCGCCGAGATCCGCCGCAAGTTCACCAAGCGCCGGGCCTCCGGCTCGACGCTGTCGAAGGTGTTCCGCCGGCTGCTCGGCTACGAGGCCAAGATGCGCCAGTACAGCGAGGGCGCCACGTTCGTCCGCGCCGTCACCGACCAGGTCGGCAAGGACGGCTTCGACGCCGTCTGGGCCGCGCCCGAGCACCTGCCCACGCGCGCCGAGATCGTCGACCCGAAGTCCTGGGTCGCCCGCGTGCACGGCTGAGGCGCGGACAGCCGTGACCCGCCTCGACCCGCTCGTCGCGCGGGCGCGGAGTCTCGTCGAGCCCCACCTGGCCCCCGGAGCCGTCGTCGCGGTCTCGGGTGGCGCCGACTCCCTGGCCCTGGCCGCGGTCGTCGCCTTCTTCGTCCGGCGTCGCGGTGTCGAGGCGCGCGCGGTGGTCGTCGACCACGGCCTCCAGGTGGGCTCGGCCGACGTGGCCGCCCAGGCGGCCGAGCAGTGCGCGTCGCTCGGCCTGCCCGCCACGGTCAGCACGGTGGAGGTCGGCGGCCTCGGCACCGGGCCGGAGGACGCCGCGCGCGTCGCTCGCTACCGCGCGCTGCACCGCGAGGCCGGCCGCGCCGGCCTGCTGCTCGCGCACACCCTCGACGACCAGGCCGAGACGGTCCTGCTGGGCCTGGCCCGCGGATCGGGCCCTCGCGCGATCGACGGCATGCGCCCCGTGAGCGGCCGCCTGCACCGGCCGTTCCTCACGCTGCGGCGCTCCGAGACCGAGCGGATCTGCGCGCTGCACGACCTCGAGTGGTGGCAGGACCCCCACAACGACGACCCCTCCTACCGCCGGGTCCGCGTGCGGCGCGAGCTGCTGCCGCTGCTGGAGGAGGTGCTCGGTGGGGGAGTGGCCGAGGCGCTGGGGCGCACGGCCGACCTGGTGCGCGCGGACGCCGACCTCCTCGACGCCATGGCCTCCGCCGAGACGCCGACCTCGGGCGAGATCGCCGACGTCGAGTCGTTCGCGGACCTCGATCGCGCCGTGCGGCTGCGCGTGTGGCGCCGCCTCGCCGTGGCCGCCGGAGCGGCGCCGGGCGAGCTGTCGCACGCCCACACCCTCGCTCTCGACGGCCTGCTGCACGCCCGCGGCGGCACCAGGATCGAGCTGCCCGGCCATGTCGCCGCCGTCCGCGAGGGAGCCGGGGTCCGGTTCCGCGACGAACGATGAGGCATTCCGCCCCGCTGAGGCACCCGAATGCCTCATCGTGCGTGCGCGCGACCGGCTGACACCGATGCCGTCCCTTGTGGCACGCTGGGCGTCGTGGACACCTCGCACGTCGAAGCCGACCTCGACCTGACCCAGACGCTCTTCACCGAGGAGCAGATCAAGGCCCGGCTGGCCGAGATGGCCCGCCAGATCGAGGCCGACTACGAGGGCCGCGACGTGCTGCTCGTCGGCGTGCTGAAGGGCGCGGTCATGGTGATGGCCGACCTCTCCCGCGAGCTGAACCGTCACGTCGAGATCGACTGGATGGCGGTGTCGTCGTACGCGGGCACCAAGTCCTCCGGCGTCGTTCGCATCCTCAAGGACCTCGACACCGACCTCGACGGCCGTCACGTCCTGATCGTCGAGGACATCATCGACACGGGCCTGACCCTGTCGTGGCTCGTCGCCAACCTGAAGTCGCGCGGCCCGGCCTCGGTCGAGATCGCCACCCTGCTGCGCAAGCCCGAGGCCCTCGAGATGCCCGTCGACGTCCGGTACGTCGGCTTCGACATCCCCAACGCCTTCGTGATCGGGTACGGACTCGACTACGACGAGAAGTACCGCAATTTGCGCAGCATCGGCACACTGGCCAAGCACATGTACTCCTGAGTACGCGGCTGTGAGCATCGAACGGAACACCACCTGCATGAACGACGAGGCGGCATGAGCATCAAGAGCGTGTTCAAGGGACCGTGGCTGTGGATCATCCTGATCGCGGGCGTGGTCATCGGCGTGCTGTCGTTCTCCGGGTCCGCCGACGGGTACCGCGAGGTCAAGACCGCCACGATGGTGGGCTACTTCAACGACGCCAAGATCAAGGACGTCACCTTCGTCGACGGCGACCAGGAGGTCCGCGCGACCCTCAAGGGCGACGACGAGAAGAAGGTCAAGGCCACGTGGCTCGGCCAGGACCAGGGGTCCCAGCTCGTCACCCAGGCTCAGAAGATGGTCGACGACGACCAGATGAACGCCTACAACGTCAAGATCCCGCCGAAGAACACGTTCCTCTCGGTGCTGCTCAGCTTCCTGCCGTTCGTCATCTTCATCCTGATCTTCCTGTGGCTGATGAACTCGATGCAGGGCGGCGGCGGCCGGGTCATGCAGTTCGCCAAGTCCAAGGCGAAGCTGATGACCAAGGACACCCCGCAGACCACCTTCGCCGACGTCGCCGGGTGTGACGAGGCGATCGAGGAGCTCGGCGAGATCAAGGAGTTCCTGCAGGAGCCCGCCAAGTTCCAGGCCGTCGGCGCGAAGATCCCCAAGGGCGTGCTGCTCTACGGGCCGCCCGGCACCGGCAAGACCCTCCTCGCGCGCGCCGTCGCCGGCGAGGCGGGCGTCCCGTTCTACTCGATCTCCGGCTCGGACTTCGTCGAGATGTTCGTCGGCGTCGGCGCCAGCCGTGTGCGCGACCTGTTCGAGCAGGCCAAGGACAACGCCCCCGCGATCGTCTTCATCGACGAGATCGACGCCGTCGGCCGTCACCGCGGCACCGGCATGGGCGGCGGTCACGACGAGCGCGAGCAGACCCTCAACCAGCTGCTCGTCGAGATGGACGGCTTCGACGTGCGCGGCGGGGTCATCCTCATCGCCGCGACGAACCGTCCCGACGTGCTCGACCCCGCGCTGCTGCGCCCGGGTCGCTTCGACCGCCAGATCGCCGTGGAGGCCCCCGACCTGGCCGGCCGCACCCAGATCCTCAAGGTCCACGCCCGGGGCAAGCCCATCGCACCCGGCGTCGACCTCGAGGCCGTCGCGCGTCGCACCCCCGGCTTCAGCGGCGCCGACCTGGCCAACGTCCTGAACGAGGCCGCGCTGCTCACCGCGCGCGGTGCCGCCACGACGATCGACAACGAGGCGCTGGACGAGGCCATCGACCGCGTGATCTCCGGCCCGCAGAAGCGCTCGCGCCTCATGAACGAGCACGAGCGCCTCGTCACCGCCTACCACGAGGGCGGCCACGCCCTGGTGGCCGCGGCGCTGCCGCAGAGCGACCCCGTGCACAAGATCACGATCCTGCCGCGCGGTCGCGCCCTCGGCTACACGATGGTGCTGCCCGACGAGGACAAGTACAGCCAGACGCGCGCCGAGCTGCTCGACAAGCTGGCGTACATGCTCGGTGGCCGCGCCGCCGAGGAGCTGGTCTTCCACGACCCCACCACGGGCGCCGGCAACGACATCGAGAAGGCCACCAGCCTGGCCCGCGCGATGGTCACGCAGTACGGCATGAGCGAGCGCATCGGCGCCGTGCGGTTCGGCGAGGACAACGGCCAGCCGTTCCTGGGCCGCGACATCGGCCACTCGAGGAACTACTCCGAGGACATCGCCGCCACGATCGACGACGAGATCTCCTCGCTCATCGCGCAGGCCCACCAGGAGGCGTTCGACATCCTCGTGGACAACCGCGAGGTGCTCGACAGCCTCGTGCGCGAGCTGATGGAGAAGGAGACCCTCGACAAGGCCGAGGTCGCCCGCATCTTCGAGGCCCTGAACCGGCGCGAGATCCGCCCGGCCTGGACCGGCTCGGAGACCCGGCTCCCGTCGTCGCAGCCGCCCATCGTGGTGCCGCACCGCAACGGCTCCGGCCGCGACGATCGCGAGGACGGTATCGTCATCGGACCGGACACCGGCCCCGACGCACCTCCCGTCGACGAGCCCCAGCCGGGCGAGTCACCCACGATCTGAGGAGCGCCGTGCCCGTCGACCAACCCCGCGCCGAGGCGGCCGTCCGCGAACTGCTCGCAGCCCTCGGAGAGGATCCCGAGCGCGACGGACTCGAGGACACCCCGGCCCGTGTCGCCCGTTCGTACACCGAGCTGCTGGGCGGCTACGACCAGGACGCCAAGGAGGTGCTCTCCGCCGTCTTCGAGGTGGGGCACCGCGAGCTGGTCCTCGTGCGCGACATCGAGCTGTGGAGCATGTGCGAGCACCACATGGTGCCGTTCTTCGGCGTCGCCCATGTCGGCTACATCCCGGGTGAGCACGGCCATGTCACCGGGCTGTCCAAGCTCGCCCGCCTCGTCGACGTCTACGCCCGCCGGCTGCAGGTGCAGGAGCGCCTCACCACGCAGATCGCCGAGTCGATCGTGGAGGTCCTGGAGCCCCGGGGCGTCATCGTCGTCATCGAGGCCGAGCACCTGTGCATGACGATGCGCGGAGTCGCCAAGGCCGGCGCCCGCACCATCACCAGCGCCGTGCGCGGCCAGCTGCTCGACCCGGCCACCCGTGCCGAGGCGATGAACCTCATCAGCAGGTGAGGCAGGAGCGCGCATGACGACCTCACCGATCACCGGGCTCCCGCAGGACCGGTGCGTCGTGATGGGGGTCGTCAACGTCACGCCCGACTCGTTCTCCGACGGAGGTCGCTGGTTCGACCCCGGTGCCGCTGCCGAGCACGGCCTCGACCTGGTGCGGCGCGGAGCCGACCTCGTCGACGTGGGCGGTGAGTCCACCCGGCCCGGCGCGCTCCCGGTCGACCGCGAGGAGGAGCTGCGTCGCGTGGTCCCCGTGGTGCGCCGGCTGGCCGACGCGGGCGTCGTCGTCTCCGTCGACACGATGTGGTCCGAGACCGCCGAGCAGTCGATCGAGGCGGGCGCGGCGATCGTCAACGACGTGTCGGGCGGCCGGGCCGACCCGCGGATGGTGCCACTCGTCGCCCGCGCCGACGTCCCGTTCGTCGTGATGCACTGGCGCGCGCACTCGGACCAGATGCAGCAGCACACCGACTACGACGACGTCGTCGAGGACGTGGTCTCCGAGCTGCGCAGCCAGTACGCGGCGGTGTGCGAGGCCGGCGTCGATCCCGAACGCGTCATCCTCGACCCCGGCCTGGGCTTCAGCAAGACCGGTGACCAGAACTGGACCCTGCTCGCGCACCTCGAGCGCTTCACCGACCTCGGCCGGCCGCTGCTCGTCGCCGCCAGTCGCAAGGGCTTCCTGGGCGCGCTGCTGGCCGACTCCGTGGGCCCGCGACCGGTCGACGGGCGCGAGGACGCGACCGCCGCCCTCAGCACGCTCGCCGCCCTCGCTGGGGCGTGGGGCGTGCGCGTGCACGACCCGCGGCCCAGCGCCGACGCCGTGCGCGTGGCGGCCCGACTGCGCTCGGAGGCGGCACGTGGCTGACGTCCTGGCCGCCCACCGCGCCTTCTACGACGCGATCGAGACCGGCGACGTCGACCTCATGGCGTCGCTGTGGGTCGACGACGTCGCCACCACCTGCGTGCATCCGGGAGCTCCACCGCTGAACGGCACCGGCCCGATCCTGCGCTCCTGGACCGTGCTGATGGCCGGCGTCGGCTACATCCAGTTCTTCCTGACCGACGTCGAGGTCACCCTGTTGCCGGCCACCGACCCGACCACGGCGATCGTCGTGTGCACCGAGAACATCCTCTCCGACGCGGGGTCGGTCGAGTCGTTCAACGGCGGTCGCGCGGTCGCCACGAGCATCCTCGTCCGCGATGCGGGACGATGGCGATTCTTCGCGAGGCACGCCTCGCCCCTGATCGAACCGGAGGACGCAGACACGTGACCGACCAGCACCCGGGGGACCGGATCGAGCTCCGAGGGCTCTCGGCCGTGGGCCACCACGGCGTTTTCGACCATGAGCGCAGGGACGGCCAGACGTTCGTCGTCGACCTCGTGCTGTCGGTCGACCTCGAGCCCGCGGCGGTCTCGGGCGACCTGACCCGCACCGTGCACTACGGCGAACTCGCCGAGGAGGTGCACGCGATCATCACGGGGGACCCCGTGGATCTCATCGAGACGTTGGCCCTCCGTATAGTGAGCGTGTGTCTGGGCCATGAGCCCGTCCGCTGGGTCAGTGTGACGGTGCACAAGCCCGAGGCGCCGATCGAGGTGGCGTTCACCGATGTCACCGTGACGATGGAGCGGAGCAAGCTGTGACCGAAGCACCCACGCCCTACGAGCTCGACGCCGACACGATGACCGGGGGAATGCGACCCATCCGTCAGGCCGTCCTGTCAATCGGCTCGAACCTCGGCGATCGTGCCGGCCGCCTGCAGGGCGCCGTGTCCGCCCTGGAGGACACTCCCGAGGTCACGGTCGTCGCGATCTCCTCGGTCTACGAGACCGAGCCCGTCGGTACGCCCGAAGGCTCGGGCTCCTTCCTCAACGCGGTCGTCCTCATCGACACCACGCTGACGGTGCACACGCTGCTCGACCGCGCCCTGGCGATCGAGGACGCGTTCGAGCGTGAGCGCAGCGAGCCCGGTGCCCCCCGCACGCTCGACGTCGACATCATCGTGGTCGGCGACCGCGTCGCCAACGACGACTCGCTCACCCTGCCGCACCCGCGCGCCCACGAGCGGGGCTTCGTGCTCGTGCCGTGGCTCGAGATCGATCCCGAGGGCGAGATCCCCGGTCACGGCTTCGTGGCCGACCTCGTGTCGGGCGTCGACGCCTCGGGCATCACCAAGCGCGAGGACGTCGAGATCATTCTGTGATCGTCCGATGAGGAAGGCCCGGCGCAGCTCGCCCCTCTACGTCGCGGTGCTCATCGCGTCGGGTCTCGTCGCCGGCCGTCTGCTGCCGCCCCTCACGGTGCGGCTCGACGGCACGTCTCCTCCGGTTCCCGGCTGGGCCGCCGCGGTCGTCCTGCTGTGCGGCGCCATCGCCGTCGGAGCCCTCGCGTGGGGCACGTGGCAGAACCTCCACCGGCGCCAGCGCCGTTTCACCGCCGACCATGCGATCCGCCTGCTGGCGCTGGCCAAGGCCGCCGTGCTCGTCGGAGGCGTGTTCACCGGCGGCTACGCGGGCTATGCGCTGGCCTACCTCGGCTCGTCCACCGAGCTCGGCGAGCTGAGGTTCTGGCGCGCCGGCGCCGCCGCGGCGGCGGCCCTGCTCCTGCTGATCGCCGCGCTCGTCCTCGAGTGGACCTGCCGTCTCCCGTCCGACGACGACGAGGAGACCGCGTCCGAGGCCGGCCCCGCTCCAGCCTGACGGCCCTCCACTGATCCGACGCACACTCTGGTGGGCGTCTGCGAGGTCTGGCATCGTCGTCCTCCAGTCGTCATGTTCGCGATGGTGGGCTTGGTGACGGGCTCGTTCACCCGGGTCCTGCGCGCCGAGATCGGCGGGGTGAACGCGCGAATCGACGGGTTGCGTGGCGAGATGAGCGCGGGGTTCGAGCGCGTGGACGAGCAGTTCCGCCGCGTGGACGACAGGCTCGATCACCTCGATCGCGATGTCCAGGCGCTGGCGCGTCAGGTCTTCGACCGGCCCGAGTGACCTAGCGGCCGCGCTGCCACCAGCGTCGCTGCGGCACGGCCTGCTGCCAGGAGAAGTTCTGCCAGGTCAGCAGCAGTCGCTCGTGCGCGCCCTTCGGTGCGCGGCCCGCCCGGATCTCGAAGGCCATGCCCTCGTGCTCGACGGATGTGGTGAGGTCCGTGGGGGCGTCGTCGCCCGGCTGCCACGCCTGCCAGCGCAGCTGCACCTCGCCGAGGTCTCCCTCGCCGTCCACCCAGACGACGGCCGAGCGCCCCTCGAAGTCCACGGCGACGTCCCCCACGTCCACACGCTCGGCCTTGCGAGCCAGTGCGTCGCGCGCCACCTGCGCCCAGTCGGCGAGGAACGACTCGTGGCCGTGGGCGATGGCCCCGGCGCGGGCGCGCGGGCGCATCGCCTCGAGCCGCTCGCGGTCGGCGAGCAGGTCGAGCGTCGCGTGGGCCAGGCGGGCCGCGTCACCCGCGGGCACGAGCACCCCGTCCACGCCCGACTCGATCTGCTCGGCCGGGCCGTAGGGCACGTCGAACGCCAGTACCGGGCACTCGCGCATCCGCGCCTCGAGGATGAACAGCCCGTAGCCCTCGAAGCGGCTGGTCAGCCACGCGAGGTCGGCCTCCCAGAGCCGGTCGGCGGCATCGGGCACGTGCCCGTGGAAGACCACCCGGTCGGCCACGTCGCGCTGCGCGGCACGGGCCCGCAGCCTCTCCTCCTCGTCGCCGTCGCCGTAGATCTCCAGCGTCGCGGTGGGGTGCCGTGGGGCGACCAGAGCGAAGGCGTCGATCGCCCGGTCCAGCTGCTTCTGCGGGTGCAGGCGCGCGATCACGACGATGCGTCCGGGCACGCGTGCCGGTGCGGGGGAGGGCGGCTCGACGGCCTCGACCGGGTTGGCCACCACGTGGAACTGCGGCAGGTCGCCGAACCGCAGCCGCAGGTCGTGCCGCTGGCGCTCGGTGAGGGTGTTGAGCGCGTCGAACCGGTCCACGTGCTCCAGCGACGACGCGTAGGAGGGTTCGATCGGCGAGTCCCAGCGGCGATCGCCGCGCAGGTGGGGGTTGTGCATCTGGTGCATCAGCACGAAGCGCGGGTCGTCCAGCAGGCCGAGCTCCTCAGCGACGAACCGGCTGTCGCTCACGAGGAGCACCGCGCCGTCCTCGGGAGCCAGCTGCCGGGTCCACCAGCGCCACAGGTCGCCGAGGCCTTCGCCGGCCAGCACGACGCGACCGCTGCGGTCGAGCACGCGCGTGTCGCCGTCCATCACGTCGGGGGGCGTGAACGCGTAGGTCGTGCCGTCGGGCCGCAGGTACTCCCACGTGGTCTCGGTGCCCGAGGCGTCGAGATGGCGCCGCCGCCACGTGTAGCCGTCCTCGACGTCGTCCTCGGTGCTGGAGCCGGGCGCGATCGGGCAGGTCTCGACGGCGGGAAGCGCGCCCAGGTCCCGCTCGCGGAGGTCCTCGTGCAGGTTGAGCATCCGGCTCTCGGGCAGCAGCAGGCCGTCGGCCAGCAGGCCCGCGCGGATCGGCTCGTACGAGGGCACCGGGTTGTACGTCAGGATCGGGAAGTCGAGCCCGGCCGCGACGAAGAGGCGGTGGCGCAGCAGGACCATGCGGGTCTGGCCGCCGGCGCCGAGGCGGACGTTGCCCACGACCGAGAACCAGGCCCCGTCGGGAAAGCTCGTGGCCGGCTCGCCCGGTGCAGCAGCGGAAGGCGACACGCGGCGAGCGTATAGCATCGACGCCGTCCGGGATGTTCGGCGAAGGCGTAGGTGACATGGGCAGGCTGCGGTCGCTCTCGCGGCGGGTGCTGGACCTCGCGACGGGTCCGGCGAAGCCCCTCGACGTGTTCGTCAAGGAGTTCCCTCCGCTCGTCCGGCGACTCCCGAAGGACCTCGACGGCAGCGTCGAGGCCGATCTCCGCGCCGGGCTGTCCGACCTGCTTCAGGGTGTCGACCGCGGCGCGCTCGTGCGCCGCGTCCCCTCCTGGGCGAAGGTCGCGCTGCACCACCTCGAGCACGGCGACGCCGATGCCCTCCACGCCGCACTCAACCGGGGCCTGCTCGACGTGCGCCAGCACGCCGCCGGGGTGCACGAGGGCGAGCCGACGGTCCACCTGCCCGGCTGGGACGACCCCGCCATCCCTCGTGAGGCGTTCGTGCTGGCCGACTCCGAGACCCGTTTCGCCGGCGAGGTGGTCCGGTCCCGCGTGGTGGGCGATCGCTTCGAGGCCGTGTTCCGCGCCGGCTTCGCCCACATCGACGCGCCGGGTGAGGTTCCGGAGCTGACCGTCCTGACACCGGGTGTGCGGGTCGAGTGGACCGGCGAGACCTCCGGGCACCGCGGAGGTCCGGCGATGTGGCGCGAGACCTACGACCGCAGCACGTGGGCCATCGCCGTGCCCCTGTCGCGGCTCGGCCCGGAGCAGGCGCTCGAGCTGGAGGTGGAGGTCCGCCTCGCCGGCCGCACCGCCTCCGGTCGCATCGGCCTGGTCGCGGAGCCCGAGCCGATCGGTCCGGTCGTCGACACGATCTCGCTGGAGCGCGGCACGATCGTGGTCAGCGGTCGTGGCCTCGACGCCGCGCCCACGCTCGAGTCCGCCGGGCTCACCCTCACCACCGTCGAGTTCACCCGGCTGGGCTCGAGCTTCCGGGCCGTCTTCCCCGCCACCGCCGACCGATGGGGTCGTGGCGCCCTGCCCCTGCCCGTGGGCGACTACGCCGTCGTGGCCGGTGAGACGACGCTGCCACTCGCGGCCGACCTCGTGGGCTGGCCCACCGACCTCGTCGACGGTCCCCTCGTCGGCCACACCACCGACGTCGGCCTGCGCCTGATCAAGCCGCGACAGCCCGACGAGAACACCATGTACGGCCAGCGCGACCTGCGCGAGGCGTACGACGCGCTCGAGGTCGACGTGGACCCGCGTGCCGCGATGCTCCAGTGCTACTGGGCCGAGGTGGCCACCGACAGCCAGGCCGCGATCCACCGCGAGCTGCACCGCCGCAACCCGCGGATGCGGCTCTACTGGGGCACCGTCGACCACTCCGTGCCGCTGCCCGAGGGCGCCAAGCGCGTCGTCGCGGGCACCCGTGAGTGGTACTCCGCGCTGGCCGCGTCGAAGTACCTCGTGAAGAACACCGAAGTCGGCGCCTACACGCGCCTGCGGCCCGGGCAGGTGTACCTGCAGACGTTCCACGGCCAGCCGTTCAAGCGGATGGGCCGGCCCGACTTCGTGCGCCGCATGGCGCCCTGGCGGGCGCAGTTCGAGGCGACCGACCGGCGGTCGGCGTACTGGCACGTGATCTGCCTGCCGTATCCCGAGGCGGCCGAGTTCTACCGCGAGGCCTACGACTGGGAAGGTCCGGCGTTCGACCACGGCCTGCCGCGCACGGACTCGCTGCTGGACGAGGACGCCGCGGAGGTGCGTCGAGCGACGCGTCGCCTGCTGGGCATCCGCGACGACCAGGTGGCCGTCCTGCACGCCACCACGTGGCGCGAGGACCTCTCACGCGGCGACAACACGTCGGCCGACCCGAACCTCCTCGACGTGAAGGCGCTCTCCGAGGAGCTCGGCGACGACGTGGTCGTGCTGCAGCGCAGCCACCACTCCGTCGCGCGGTCCGACCAGCGGCACGGCAGTGGGGGAGGGGTCGTCGACGTCACCGACCACCCCGAGATCAACGACCTCGTGCTGGCGTCCGATCTCGCGATCCTGGACTATTCGTCGCTGCGGTTCGACTACGCGATCACCGGCAAGCCGATGGTCTTCTTCGTGCCCGACCTGGAGAAGTACGAGCAGGAGCTGCGCGGATTCCTGTTCCCCTTCGAGGACTCCGCGCCGGGGCCGGTGGTGCGCGACTCGGGCGAGCTGGCGGCGCTCGTGCGCGACACCTCGTGGGTGCCCGAGCACGCCGACGCGTACGCGGCGTTCAACGAGCGGTTCAACCGGTTCCACGACGGGCACGCTGCCGAGCGGGTCGTCGACGGGCTCCTCGGGTGGGACGCGTGAGGCTGTTCCGGCGCGCGGCTCCCGAGCCGCTGCTGAGTGTCATCGTGCCCGTGTACAACGTCGAGGAGTACTTGGCGGAGTGCCTCGACTCGATCCTGGACTGGGCGGCCGCACCGCTCGAGGTGATCGTGGTCGACGACGGGTCTCCCGACGGCAGTGCCAAGATCGCTCGGAAGTACGCGCGGCGCGACCCTCGGGTCAAGGTCGTGACGCGTCCGAACGGCGGACTGAGCGCGGCGCGGATGACGGGCGTCGAACACGCCACCGCGCCGTACCTGACGTTCGTCGACTCTGACGACATGGTGACGAGGGACGGAGGTTTCGACGCAGCATTGACATCGCTCGAAGGCTCCGGTTCCGACTATGCGCTCCTGCCTTACCGGCAGTTCCGCGATGTGGACGCCCCGAGCCCCACGCCGCCCTGGGTAGTCGAGTTCTACGCCGACGGGTCACGAACCGTCGTGGCGCACGAGCAGCCGGAGATCCTGGCGCAAGCGACGGCCTGGTCGAAGGTCTATCGGCGAGCCTTCTGGGACCGGGCGGGGCTCGCGTTTCGGGAGGGTGTCCTCTACGAGGACCAGGAGGTCACGGCCCAGGCCTACGCGGCGGCCGAGCACGTCGACCTGGTGGCGGTACCGACTTACCTGTGGCGCGTGCGCCCGGGTTCGATCACCCGCGAGGCGACGGAACGGTCGATCGGCGCCTTCTTCGACGCAATCACGCTGAGTCTCGAAGCGCTTGACGGCGTGCCCGGCGCTCGCGCCGCACGCGCGTCGCAGGTGCTGTCGAACGACGTGCCACGGTACCTGCGCACGCTCGCGAAGGTGACGGACGAGGGCTATCGCGACCGGCTGTTCCGGGGCGCTCTCGACCTCTTGGCCGAGCCCGCCATCGACCTTGCGCACGCTCCGGCCGAGGCGCGCGTGGTCTACGCGCTGCTCCGGGCCGGACGCACGTCGGACGTGGCGGTGTTCGTGGAGCAGGGCGGCTTCGATCTGCCCTCGTTGCGGTCTGACCAGACCGGCGGCGCGCCGGCGCTGGTCTTCCCGTTCACCGGTGACCCTGACGTGCCCGACGAGGCGCGCGTCCTGTCCCAGCGGCAGACGCCGCTGGACGCCACGATCCTGCGGGCACGACTGGACGAGAGCGGTCTGCGCCTGACCGTCGCCGCGTGGCTGCGGCACCTCGACGGTGGCGCCCCGACGTGCCGCGCTTGGCTGCGCGACGTCACGGGCTGGGAGCGAGAGTTCACCGTGACTCCGTCGGACGAGTTCATCGGTCACCGCACCCGGACGACGCGGCGCAGCAACGAGGACAGCGTCTGGGAGCTTGACCTCCCACTGCCGGACCTCGACGACGTGGACACCTCGCACCTGGTCGTCGAGGTCAGCCATCACGGACGGACGCGGAGCGACATCGTCAGAAGCATCGACCCGACGGGCTCGGCGGCAGCGCGCCAGAGCGTGGGTGGCCTCGCGCTGACGGGCGTCGAGCCGTGGGGACTCGACCGCGGCCGAGACGTTGTGCTGTGGAAGGGCGACCTCGTCGATCCGGCCGACGTGGAGATCCCGACCGAGATCGGGGAGCACGAGGTGCCCGGTCGGCTGGTCGACCAGGCGCTGGCGCTCCAGCTGCCGTGGGACTTCGAGCTGGAGGACCGGCAGGGCTATCTCGCGCTCGCGGGGTCGCGCCGGCTGAAGGTGGTCGTGCAGCCGAAGGTGCCGCGCGAGCAACTCACGTTCTGGTGGCAGCGTGATCACGCGGGCGAGCAGGAATCTCCCGAATGATGCTTGTTGTGTTGGGCCCAATGCAGTAGACTCAGAACATCAGTTCGAGTCGTCGGGGGACGCATGCATCGGGTGTTCAGTCAGATCGAGTCGGGGCCGCTGGCCCTCGACGCGGCGCTGGCGTGCGACCTGAGCGAGCTCACCGCCGACGAGCTGGTCCGGCTGAACCGCTTGGCGCAGGATCTCGTCCGCAAAGCGACCGCGCTGGGGCTGGCCGCGATGGCCGAGGCCTCGCGCGCCGAGGCCCACAAGAACGCCGGCGAGCTGTCGATGACCGCGCTGGTGGCGAAGGAGGCGGGCGTCTCGCGGCGGGAAGCCGCGCAGCAGGTCCGCCTCGCGCAGCAACTCGACGCCGCGCCCGTCCTGCGCGAGTCGCTCGGTCGCGCCGGCATGTCCACCGACAAGGCGCGCATCGTCTCCGACGCCCTGCAGGACCTGCCCGCCGATCTCACCGCCGAGGAGCGTCGCGCCGTCGAGTGCGACCTCACCGCGGCCGCACCCGACCTCCCGCTGGAGCAGCTGCGGCGCAAGGCCCGCCGGGCGGTCGAGGTGGTCGACGTCCACCGCGCCGACACGATCGAGAACCGTCAGGTCGAGCAGGCCGAGCGTCGCCAGGCCACGCAGGTGTCGTTCTGGATGTCCCGCCCCGATGCCGAGACCGGCATGGTCAAGGGTGGCTTCGAGGTCGACGCCGTCACCGGCGACGTCCTGCGCTCCCTCATGGACTCGGCCACGTCGCCCCGCAAGCAGGACGGCGCCCCGGATCGTCCCCACGCTCAGGGCGAGGCGTTCGTCCAGCTCGTGCGCCACCTGCCGAAGGACGGCTTCGGCAACCACGGCGGCATTCCGGCCACGCTCGTGGTCACGGTCGACGAGGCCACGCTGCGTGGCAGCACCGACCGCGCCGGGGTCACCGAGCACGGCACCACCGTCTCGGCCGGGCAGCTGCGCCGGCTCGCCTGCGATGCCGGAATCCTGCCGGCGGTCATGGGCAGCGGGTCGAAGGCGCTCGACCTGGGTCGCGAGGAGCGCTACCACTCGGTGCCGCAGCGACGAGCCCTCGCGCTCCGCGACCTCGGCTGCGCGTTCCCCGGCTGCGACCGGCCGCCCGGCTGGTGCGAGAGCCACCACCTCGTTCCGTGGTCGCGCGGCGGGCCCACCACCGTCGACGACGGAGTGCTGCTCTGCTCGCGCCACCACCACGAGGTCCACGACCGTGGATGGGAGCTCCGGCTCCACCCGATCGACCGCATCGTCGAGTTCCGGCGACGTCCCGCCGAGCCCTGGCGACGCAACCACCACTACCGTCCCCTGACGCTCACCGGGTGACGAGCGCGACCCGCCCGGATCGGTAGGTTGAGCGGATGGACCTCGTGCGCAGGATCGTGCAGCGGCTGCGCGGCCACGGCGACGCGCCGTCGCCGCCCGCCCTGGCCAAGCGCGTGCGCACCGCCTTCCGGCTCGACGACCAGCAGTGGCGGTCCCTCGTGGGCGAGGTGGCCGCAGGAGCCAGGGCCTGGACCCACGCCGAATGGCTCGACCTGCCCGTCCGCGACCGGGTGGCCCTGTACGCCGCGTCAGGGGGCGACCGCGCCACCGTCGAGCGCCTGGCCGAGTCACGCACCGTCCACGGCCCCTCGTTCCTCGTCGATCGCGGCACCCTGCGGATCGACCTCGGGGACCCGGTCGCGGTGCCCGACTGGCTCCTCGCGGCGCAGGAGCACGACCTCGTCGCGCGCCTGAGCATCGAGGTCGCCGGCTCCGAGCCCGTGTACGTGGCCGGAACCTCGTTCGTCTCCGGGCTGGCCTTCGACCCCGAGACCGACACGGTCCGCGTCGAGGCCGCCACGAACCGCGGGGCGATCGAGACCACCGTGACGATGCGTCCCGATCCCGTCGCCGATGCTGAGTCGGGGGAGCGCTGGGCCGACCAGACCGGCGCGTCCTGGTGGGCCACGATCGACGCCGACCGCAGCGAGCCGATCACGCTGACGGTGACGATCGAGTCGGGTGGCGTGGTGCGCACCGTCGAGGCAGTCGTGCCCGCGCTCGCCGCGGCCGCGCCCCTCCACGCCCGGGCCACGCCCGCCGGCGTCGAGCTCGACGCCGATGGCCTCGACGTGCACGTGACCGCCCTGTCCGAGGCCTGGGGCGCCGGGCCGTCACCGCTCGCGCTCGACGCCCGCGTCGACCGGTTCGGCGTCGCCGCCACGATCCCGGCGGGGCGCTTCGCCGTCACCGCCGACCAACCCCTCGACCTCGCCGACCCGTCGGTGCTCACCCTGCCGATGGCCGAGCGGGCGATCGACCTGGTCGACCTGCTCGTCACGCCGCGGGGGTGGTCGCCGGGCGAAGCCGCCGTCTCGCTCGTGGTCCGGAACCCGATCCCCGTGCACGACCGCGGACGCCGCCGCCAGCGACTGCTGCTCGACGAGGTGCGCGAGCAGGCCGGTCCGCTGCGCGAGCGCACCGTCGCGATGTGCTTCGGCGGCACCGGCGCCGGCGACAGCGTCGGCCCCGTGGCGCGTGAGCTCGTCCGCCGGGGGATCCCCGTCGACTGGGTCGTCACCGACCACTCCGTGACCCCTCCCGAGGGCACCCGGCCCGTGCTGCTGCACTCGCGTGAATGGCACGAGGCGTTCACGCATGCGCGGTACCTGGTCAACAACGCCGAGTTCCCGCACTACGTGCGCTTCCGCGAGGGCCAGCGGTACCTGCAGACCTGGCACGGCACCCCGCTGAAGCGCATCGGTCGCGACATCGCCTCACCCCGGCTCTCGGCCGGGTACACCGCCGCGATGGCCCGCGAGGCCGCCGCATGGGAGGCGCTGCTGGCGCAGAACGCGTTCGCCGCCGAGACGCTGCCGCGCGCGCTGGGCTTCGCGGGCCCGGTCCTCCTCGAGGGCTACCCGCGCAACGACGCACTCGCCGGCGACCCCGGCGAGGCACTGAGGCGCGCCACCCGTGAGGCGCTCGGGCTCGGCGACGAGCGCGTGGTCCTCTACGCGCCCACGTGGCGCGATGCCGCCCGCACCGAGCAGGGTCGCCGGGCGTTCGTCTCCCACCTCGACGCGGCCGCCGTCCACGAGCAGACCGGCGCCACCGTCCTGCTGCGCAGCCACAGCAACGCCGCCGCGAACCGCGGCCGGATCAGCAGCCAGGGCGTCCTCGACGTCACGGCGCACTCCGACATCACCGCGCTCCTGGCGGCCGCCGACGTGCTCGTCACCGACTACTCGTCGGTGATGTTCGACTTCGCGGTCACCGAGCGCCCGCAGGTGCTGCTGGTGCCCGACGTCGACCAGTACCGCGACGACCGCGGCTTCTACTTCGACCTGCAGGAGGCGCCGCCGGGACCCATCGTGACCTCCACGGAGGAGGTCGTCGAGGCGCTCGCCGGGGCCGGCGAGACGTCGGAGCAGGCGCGCGCGTTCCGCGAGCGCTTCGCCCCGCTGGACGACGGCGCCGTCACGGCGCGCGTGGTGGACGCGTGGCTCGGCCCTCAGGCGCCGAGCAGCCCCAGCAGGTAGCTGCCGTAGCCGCTCTTCACCAGCGGTCGGGCCAGCTCGGCCAGCTCGTCGTCGGTCAGCCAGCCCTGGCGCCAGGCGATCTCCTCGGGGCACGAGACCTTGAGGCCCTGCCGCTTCTCGATCGTGCGCACGAACGCTCCCGCGTCGGCCAGGTCGTCGAAGGTGCCGGTGTCGAGCCAGGCGGTGCCGCGCGGAAGGACCTCGACCTGGAGGGTGCCCTCCTCGAGGTAGGTGCGGTTCAGGTCGGTGATCTCCAGCTCGCCGCGGTGCGACGGCTTCAGGTCGCGGGCCCGCTCGACCACCGAGTTGTCGTAGAAGTACAGGCCGGGGACCGCGAAGTTGCTCCGCGGGTGCTCCGGCTTCTCCTCCATCGAGATCGCCCGGCCGCTCTCGTCGAACTCGACGACGCCGTAGGCCCGCGGGTTCGCGACCTGGTAGCCGAAGACCGCGGCGCCCTCGGTGTGGTCGAAGCGGTGCAGGCTCGTGCCCAGCCCGGCGCCGTAGAAGATGTTGTCGCCCAGGACGAGCGCGGCGCCCTCGGCGCCCACGTGGTCGGCGCCGATGATGAACGCCTGCGCGAGCCCGTCGGGGGAGGGCTGCTGCGCGTAGGTCAGGTTCACGCCGAAGCGCGAGCCGTCGCCGAGGAGCCGCTCGAACGCCTCGGCGTCGTGCGGCGTCGTGATGATGAGGATGTCGCGGATGCCCGTCGCCATCAGCGTCGACAGCGGGTAGTAGATCATCGGCTTGTCGTAGACGGGGACGAGCTGCTTGCTGACGCCGAGGGTGATCGGGTGCAGTCGCGAGCCGGTTCCCCCGGCCAGGATGATGCCGCGCATGGTTCGTACCCTAGGTGATCGCTGGGAAGGGCGGCATCCGTCGGCCGGTACGCTCGTGCGCATGCGTCGATTGCTGGTCACCGGCGGTGCCGGGTTCATCGGGTCCAACTTCGTCCGTCAGGTCATCGACCGGACGGACGATCACGTGACCGTCCTGGACAAGCTCACCTACGCGGGCAGCCGCGAGTCATTGGCGGGGCTGCCGGACGACCGGGTCGAACTCGTCGTGGGCGACGTCGCCGACACCGAGCTGGTCGACTCGCTGGTGGGGCAGCACGACGCGGTCGTGCACTTCGCCGCCGAGTCGCACAACGACAACTCGCTGGTCGGACCGCGGCCCTTCCTGGACACCAACATCGTCGGCACGTTCGCCCTGCTGGAGGCGGCCCGCAAGCACGACGTGCGGTACCACCACATCTCCACCGACGAGGTCTACGGCGACCTGGAGCTCGACGATCCCGAGCGGTTCACCGAGTCCACCCCGTACAACCCGTCGAGCCCCTACTCCTCGACGAAGGCCGGCTCCGACCTGCTCGTGCGGGCCTGGGTGCGCTCGTTCGGGGTTCGCGCGACGATTTCCAACTGCTCGAACAACTACGGTCCGTGGCAGCACATCGAGAAGTTCATCCCGCGTCAGATCACCGGCCTGATCGACGGCGTCCGGCCGCGCCTCTACGGCGAGGGACTGAACGTGCGCGACTGGATCCACGTCGACGACCACAACTCGGCCGTGCTCACGATCCTCGAGTCGGGCCGGATGGGCGAGACCTACCTCATCGGGGCCGACGGCGAGAAGTCCAACCGCGAGGTCGTCGAGGCGCTGCTGCAGCTCTTCGGTCGCGAGCCCGACGACTTCGAGCACGTGGCCGACCGCGCGGGCCACGACCTGCGCTACGCGATCGACTCCACCAAGCTGCGCACCGAGCTGGGCTGGACGCCGCAGTTCTCCGACTTCGCGTCGGGCCTCGAGGACACGGTGCGCTGGTACCGCGAGAACGAGTCGTGGTGGCGCCCCGCGAAGGCGGCCACGGAGGCCAAGTACGCATCGATGGGTCAGTGAGGAAGCCGATGAGGATCGAGACCACCCCCGTCCCGGGCCTGCTCGTCGTCCACCTGGACGTCCACGGCGACAACCGCGGCTGGTTCAAGGAGAACTGGCAGCGCGAGAAGATGGTCGCCGCGGGGTTGCCCGACTTCGGGCCCGTCCAGCACAACATCTCGTTCAACGGCGTCGCCGGCACCATCCGAGGCATCCACGCCGAGCCGTGGGACAAGTACGTCTCGGTCGCGTCCGGGCGAGCCTTCGGCGCCTGGGTCGACCTGCGCGAGGGCGAGTCCTTCGGGTCCACGTTCTGGATCGAGTTGAACCCGCAGACCGCGGTGTTCGTGCCCCGCGGGGTCGCCAACTCCTTCCAGGTCCTCGAGGACGGCACCGCCTACAGCTACCTGGTCAATGACCACTGGCGCCCCGACGCGGTCTACGCCAACGTCAACCTGCTCGACCCGCAGGTGGCCGTCCCGTGGCCGCTGCCCGTGGCCGAGATGTCCGAGAAGGACCGCAGCCACCCGCTGCTGGCCGAGGTCACGCCGCTCGCGCCGCGCCGCACCGTCGTCATCGGTGCCGGCGGGCAGCTGGGCAAGGCGCTGCAGCAGCTCCTCCCGGACGCCGAGTACCACGACTTCCCCGAGGTCGACCTCGCCAGGCCCGAGACCCTCGACTCGATCGACTGGAACGACGTCGGCACACTCATCAACGCCGCCGCGTACACGAACGTCGACGGCGCCGAGACGCCCGAGGGCCGCACGCGGTGCTGGGCGATCAACGTCACCGGCGTCGCCGCGCTGGCCCGGATCGCGATCGACCACGGTCTGACCTTCGTCAACGTCTCGAGCGACTACGTGTTCGACGGCACGAAGGAAGAGCACGAGGTCGACGAGCCCGTCTCGCCGCTGGGCGTCTACGGACAGACGAAGGCGGCCACCGAGGCCGTCACGTCGGTCGTGCCGAAGAGCTACCTCGTCCGCACCAGCTGGGTCGTCGGGGAGGGCGCGAACTTCGTCGACACGATGCGCCGCCTCGCCCGTGACGGAGTCTCGCCGTCGGTCGTCGACGACCAGTTCGGACGGCTCACGCCGGCGTCGGTGCTGGCCGAGGGGATCCTCGACCTGCTCCGCTCCGAGGCGCCGTACGGGGTCCACCACGTCACCGGCCGCGGTCCCGTGGAGTCGTGGGCCGACATCGCCCGCCGCGTCTTCGCCGAGGAGGGCCGCGACCCCGCCGACGTCACCGGCGTCTCCACCGAGGAGTACCTCGCCGGTCGCCCCGCCGCCCCGCGCCCGCGCCACTCGGCGCTTCGGCTGAGCTGAAGTTTCCCCTGTTAACAGGGGAAACCACCGCTATGCGGGGGAAACTTCCCCCGCATAGCGGTGGGAAGCCCCGCACGGTCCGCGGTTAAGGTGGCCGCGTGGCGCGCACCCTGACCCCGCTCGACCCGGCCGAGTTCACCGCGATCTGTGCCCGGATCGACTCGGGCACGGCCGATCGGGCCGACATGAAGGCCGCCACGAAGCACCTGCTGGCGGTGCTGCAGCGCCGGGCGCCGGGCCACAGCGTCGAGGTGCGCATCCCTCCGTTCGCCGCGATCCAGTGCATCCAGGGGGCCAGCCACACGCGCGGCACGCCGCCGGCCGTGGTCGAGACCGACCCCGAGACCTGGATCGCCCTCGGCCGCGGACGCCTCGCCTGGGCCGACGCGCGGGTCCGCGCGAGCGGCGAGCGCTCCGACCTCACGCCACTGCTGCCTCTGGTCGACGACGACGCTCGCTAGGGTCTTCCCCATGCGCGTGCGACTCCTGCTCCTGTCGGCCCTGGTCCTCCCGATCCTCGCTGCCTGCGGCGGAGGGGACGACGACTCCGCCTCCTCGTCGGGCGAGTGCACGTACGCCGAGGAGGGGTCGGCCGCGAAGGACGCCGACCTGCCGCCCGCCGAGCTGCTCGCGCCCGAGACGCTCACGATGAAGACGAACCGGGGCACCTTCGCGCTCACCCTCGACGCCGAGGCCGCGCCCTGCACCGTGAACTCGTTCGCGTCGCTGGCCGAACAGGGCTACTTCGACGGCACGAAGTGCCACCGCCTGGTCCCCGGGTTCGTGCTGCAGTGCGGCGACCCGTCGGCCAGCGGCACGGGCGGCCCCGGATACACCTTCGAGGACGAGCTCAGCGGCGACGAGACGTACCCCGCCGGCACCCTCGCGATGGCCAACAGCGGCCCCGACACCAACGGCTCGCAGTTCTTCATCGTGCTCGACGACGCCGAGCTCCCGGCGGCCTACACGGTGTTCGGCACCGTCGACGAAGCCGGGCTCGAGGCCGCCCGGGCCATCGCCGCGGAGGGCAACGGCCCGGACGGCGTCGCTCCCAAGAGCGACGTCGTGATCGAGTCGGTCTCCTGACTCAGACCTGGCGCGCCGCCTCGGTCCAGTAGGGCTTGCGCAGGTCGCGCTTGAGGATCTTGCCCGAGGGGTTGCGGGGCAGCAGCTCGACGATGTCGATGCTCCTCGGCACCTTGTAGTGGGCCAGGTGCTCGCGGGCCCACGCGATGATCTCGGCCTCGGTCGCCTCGGCCCCGGGACGCAGCGCCACGACGGCCTTCACGGACTCGCCCCACGTCGGGTCGGGCACGCCGATGATCGCGACCTCGAGCAGGTCGGGGTGCTCGGAGAGAACCCGCTCGACCTCGGGGGAGTACACGTTCTCGCCGCCTGTGATGATCATGTCCTTGATGCGGTCCTCGACGTATACGTAGCCGTCCGCGTCGATCCGGCCGATGTCGCCGGTGCGGACCCAGCCGTCCTCGGCGTACAGCTCGGCGGTCGCCTCGGGACGCCCGTGGTAGCCGGCGGTGGCCTGCTCGGTGCGGAACCACAGCTCGCCGGCCTCGCCGGGGGCCGCGTCCTGCAGCGTGGCGGGATCGACCACGCGGGCCTCGACCCCCGGGATCGGCTTGCCGGCCGAGAGCAGCCGCTCGGGATGCTCCAGGTCGCGGTGCTCGTCGTCGTGCAGCATCGTGACGACGCCGCAGAACTCGGTGAGGCCGTAGACCTGGTAGAACGCCGTGTCGGGCCAGTGCTCCTGCGCACCGCGCAGGATCGTCAGCGGCATCGGCGCGGCGCCGTAGGAGAAGCCGCGCAGCCCGCTGAACAGCTTCATCGCGTCCGGACCGGCCTGCAGCAGCATCGCGACCACCGCGGGCACGAGGAAGGCGTGGGTGACGCCCGACATCATCGCGCCGGCCAGTGCGCCGGGCTCGACGTCGCGGATGATGTGGCCCGGCACCCGGTTCTTGAGGCCGAACATCGCGTAGGACGTGCCGCCGACGTGGAACATCGGCATCGCGATCAGCATCTTGGCGCCCTCGCCGTAGGCGATCCCGGTGTCGGCGCTCTCGGTGTGCGCCACCAGGTTGCGCTGGGTCAGCATCACGCCCTTGGGGCGGCCCGTGGTGCCCGAGCTGTACATCAGGACGACGGTGTCGTCGACGGCCGAGCCGTCCGCCTGCTCGAGGGGCTCGCCGGCGGCCTGCCACGCCTCGAACTCGTCGGCGTCGCCGCCCATGACGATGATCCTCTCCACGGTCGTGAGCCGGTCGCGGATGACGTCGACCTGGTCCAGCAGCTCGTGACCGACGAACAGCACCTTCGCGCCGGCGTCGTTGATCGTGTAGTCCAGCTCGTCGCCGGCCAGGCGCCAGTTCACGATGGCCGTCGCGGCGCCGACGAGGCTCGCACCGAGCACGAGCTGCAAGATGGCGGGGTTGTTCTTGTCCACGACGGCGATGTGGTCGCCGTGGCCGATGCCCTCGCCCGAGAGCGCGCCGGCGGTGCGCCGGATCGAGTCCCAGGCCTGCGCCCAGGTCCACTCGCGGCCCTCGTAGATCCAGCCGGTCTCGTCGGGCGCGGACTGCGCGGCGGCTCGGGCGTGATCGGCGATGAACGTGGCATCGGACATGGGGTCTCCCTCTGAGGCCTCGGTTGTGATGTGCCTCACACGGTAATGCTCCAAGCCGCGCGACGGAAGACTTCCAGTCAACCTTGACTGTTAATGCGGGTCCGCGCCGGACGGTCCTGGTCAGGGAAGCCGGGAACGGCCGGTAGACTGACGGCGTGCCCCGCGGAGATGGTCTCCTGACCCACGAGCTCGATCCCTCTGATGCCGGACCCCAGGACGCCTGTGGCGTGTTCGGGGTCTGGGCCCCCGGCGAGGAAGTCGCCAAGCTCACCTACTTCGGCCTCTACGCCCTGCAGCACCGCGGGCAGGAGTCGGCCGGCATCGCCGTGAGCAACGGCCGGCAGATCCTCGTCTACAAGGACATGGGCCTGGTGTCCCAGGTCTTCGACGAGGCCACCCTCGAGTCGCTCCAGGGCCAGATCGCCATCGGCCACGCCCGCTACTCCACCACCGGCGCCAGCGTGTGGCAGAACGCCCAGCCCACCTTCCGGCCCACGGCCCAGGGATCGGTCGCGCTGGGGCACAACGGCAACCTGACCAACACGCACGAACTCGTGCAGCTGCTGCGTGAGCGGACCAAGGGCGACGCGAAGTCGGTCTCGGCCGAGACCGCCACCACCGACACGTCGGTGATGGCCTCCCTGCTGGCGTCCTACCGCGACCGCTCGGTCGAGGACGCGGCGCTCGAGGTCCTGCCCCAGCTGCGTGGCGCGTTCTCCCTGGTGTTCATGGACGAGACCACCCTCTACGGCGCGCGCGACCCGCAAGGCATCCGCCCGCTCGTGCTCGGCCGCCTCGAGCGTGGCTGGGTCATCGCGAGCGAGACCGCCGCCCTCGACATCGTCGGCGCCTCCTACATCCGCGAGATCGAGCCCGGCGAGTTCGTCGCGATCGACGAGAACGGCCTGCGCAGCAGCCGGTTCGCCGACGCCGCGCCGAAGGGCTGCATCTTCGAGTACGTCTACCTCGCGCGTCCCGACACCACGATCAACGACCAGCGCGTCTTCAGTGTGCGCGAGCGGATCGGCCGCCGCCTGGCCAACACCGCGCCCGTCGAGGCCGACCTCGTCATCCCGGTGCCGGAGTCCGGCACGCCCGCCGCGATCGGCTATGCCGAGGAGAGCGGCATCCCCTTCGGCCACGGCCTGGTCAAGAACTCCTACGTGGGCCGCACGTTCATCCAGCCCTCGCAGACGATTCGTCAGCTCGGCATCCGGCTCAAGCTGAACCCGCTGCGCGACGTCATCGCCGGGAAGCGCCTCGTGGTCGTCGACGACTCGATCGTGCGCGGCAACACCCAGCGCGCCCTCGTGCGGATGCTGCGCGAGTTCGGCGCCGCCGAGGTGCACGTGCGGATCTCCAGCCCGCCGGTGAAGTGGCCGTGCTTCTACGGCATCGACTTCGCCTCGCGTGCCGAACTGGTCGCCAACGGCCTCACCGTCGACGAGATCTGTCGCTCCATCGGCGCCGACAGCCTGTCGTACGTGTCGCTCGACGACCTCATCGCCGCCACGAATGTCCCGGCCGACAACCTGTGCCGGGCCTGCTTCGACGGGGTCTACCCGATCGATCTGCCCGACGACGACCTCATCGGCAAGCACCTGCTGGAGCTGCCGGCCAACGGGACCGAGCCCTTGAAGGTGATCCAGTGACCTCGTACGCCTCCGCCGGAGTCTCCATCGAGGAGGGCGACCGCGCGGTCGAGCTCATGAAGCAGTGGGTCGCGAAGGCCACCCGCCCCGAGGTCGTGGGCGGCATCGGCGGCTTCGCCGGCCTGTTCGACGCCTCGGCTCTCAAGGGCTACACGCGTCCGCTGCTGGCCACGAGCGCCGACGGCGTCGGCACGAAGGTCGCCATCGCGCAGGCGATGGACCGGCACGACACGATCGGGTTCGACCTGGTCGGCATGCTCGTGGACGACCTCGTCGTCTGCGGTGCCGAGCCGCTGTTCCTCACCGACTACATCGCCACCGGCAAGGTCGTGCCCGAGCGCATCGCCGACATCGTCAAGGGCATCGCCGCGGCGTGTGCCGAGACCGGCACCGCGCTGCTGGGCGGCGAGACCGCCGAGCACCCCGGACTGCTGGCCCCCGACGAGTACGACGTCGCCGGATCCACCACGGGCGTCGTCGAGGCCGACCGCCTGCTCGGCGCCGAGCTCGTTCGCGAGGGTGACGTCGTGGTGGCGATGGCCTCCTCGGGGCTGCACTCCAACGGCTACTCGCTCGTGCGCCACGTCTTCTTCGACATCGCCGGCTGGAAGCTCGACCGCGAGGTGCCGGAGTTCGGCCGCACGCTGGGCGAGGAGCTGCTCACCCCCACGCGCCTCTACACGAAGCCGTGCCTCGCGCTGGCCGACGCGGTCGAGGTGCACGCCATGTCGCACATCACCGGCGGCGGGCTCGCGGCGAACCTCGAGCGTGTCCTGCCCGACTCGGTCTCCGTCCGGCTCGACCGGTCCTCGTGGACCCCGGCCCCGGTCTTCGGCCTCGTGGGCGAGCTCGGGAAGGTGGCACAGGCCGACCTCGACCTGGCGCTGAACATGGGCGTCGGGATGGTCGCGATCGTCCCGGCCGACGCGGCCGACGCGGCGGTCGCCCTGCTGGGCGAGCACGGCGTCGACGCGTGGATCGCGGGAGAGGTCGCGGCGGCCGGAACTCACGGCGCGGGCGGTTCGGTCACTCTCGGCTGAGAATATTCGTTGCAACGACGGTCCGGCGGCTCGCCTGACCGGGGGTCGTTCATGCGTTCCGAGGTCCTTTGGGTACTCTTGGGAACACGACATACTGAACCACTGAGTGCGAGGGGGTCGAGCCCATGGGCCGCGGCCGTGCCAAAGCGAAGCAGACGAAGGTCGCTCGCGATCTCAAGTACCGGACATTGGACACGGACTTCAATGATCTGGAGCGAGAGCTTCATGGAGAGTCGGGCGACCCGATTCCCGACCAGTACGTTGATCTCGCCAAGAAACTGGGAGACCCTGCCGCCAGCTGAGCGGTAGGGCGAACTTCTCCCCGCTGCCAGGCTCCTCTCCAGCGCCTGCATCGGAAACCGAGCTCACGACCCGTGGGGCACCTCTGTGCCCCACGGGTGCTTGGCGTTCCCGCCCTCAGCGCGAGAGCTTGCTGGGCCACCAGAAGCGGCGGCCGCACAGCGCCACCAGGGCCGGCGTCGCCACGCCGCGCACCAGCACGGTGTCGAGCAGCACGCCGAACCCGACCACGACGCCCAGCTGGGCCAGCAGCACGAGCGGCAGCACGCCGAGCACGGTGAAGACGGCCGCCAGCAGCACGCCGGCGCTGGTGATCACGCCTCCGGTCACGGCCAGCGCCTTCACGATCGAGGCGGTCGCGTCGCCGGTGAGGGCCATCTCCTCGCGCGCTCGCGCGGTGAGGAAGATGTTGTAGTCCACGCCCAGCGCGACCAGGAAGATGAAGGCCAGCAGCGGCGTGCTGACGTCCATCGCGGACCAGCCCAGGACGTGGTCGAACAGCAGCCACCCCACGCCGAGGGCCGACAGGTACGACAGCACCGTGGTGGCGCACAGGATGACGGCCGCCACGACGGAGCGCAGCAGGACCAGCAGCATGACCAGCACGATGGCCAGCACGATCGGGATCACCGTGGCCCGGTCGTCGGCGGCGGTCTGCGCCTCGTCCAGCGCCTGCGCGTCCGGCCCGCCGACGAGGGCGTCGGGATCGGCGTCCTTGACGGCGGTGCGCAGGTCCTCGATCGCGGTGAGGGCCTGCTCGCTCTCGGGCGCGACCGACAGCACGACCTGGACCTCGGCCACGTCGTCGGAGGCCCCGGCGGGGCGGGCGCTCTCGACGCCCGAGACCCCGTTGGCAGCGGCCGTGACGGCCTCCACCTGGTCGGGAGAGGTCGCCACGACCGTGGGCGCGGAGATGCCCGCGGGGAAGCCGTCCTGCAGCGTCTCCTGGGCCTGGATCGACTCGGGGGTGTCGAGGAACTGCTCGCTCTGGCCCAGGCCGGTGGAGAGCGTGAGCGCGCCCGCGGCCATGGCCGTCAGGACGCCCAGGGAGGCGATCGCGACGGGCCACGGGCGCGACGTGACGGTGCTGCCGACGCGGAACCACCAGCCACGCTCGGACGGGTCCTCGTCGCCGTTGCGGGGCACGAACGGCCAGAACAGCCAGCGGCCGGGCAGGACCATCGCCGACGGCAGCACGAGCAGGGCGAACGCCACCGCGATGACGATGCCGATCGCGCCGGCCAGGCCGATGCCGCTGACGAACGGCGAGTCGGCGATCAGCAGCGACAGCAGGGCCAGGACCACGGTGCCGGAGCTGGACAGGATCGCGGGCGCGGCACCGCCGACGGCGGTCCGCATCGCCTCGTGGCGCGAGTCGTGGCGCCGCAGCTCCTCGCGGTAGCGGGCGATCAGCAGCAGGGCGTAGTTCGTGCCCGCGCCGAAGACCAGGACCGAGGTGATGCCGGTGATCGAGCCGTCGATCTCGAAGCCGAAGGTGCCGGAGATGCCCTCGAGCGTGCGGGCGGCGACGCGGTCGCCGATGCCGATGACGGTCAGCGGGACGAGCCACAGCCACGGGCTGCGATAGGTGATGATCAGCAGCACCGCCACGACGGCCGCCGTGACGGCGAGCAGGCGCACGTCGGCGCCGTCGAACACCGCGCCGAGGTCGGCCTGGACAGCCGGCGCGCCGGTGACCTCGGCCTTCACGCCGTCGGGCAGGTCGGCCCGGGCGACCTCACGGATCTGCTCGACGAGCTCGGCGTTGTCGTCGTTGCTCAGGCCGGTCTTCACCGGGATCGCGACGATCGCGGCCGCACCGGTCTCCGACGGCACCGGCGGGCTCGCCTCGAGGTCGAGCTCGGCGCCGATCGCCTGCGAGCGCTCGCCCAGCGCTGCGAGGTCCTCGGGGGAGAGCCCGCCCTCGCGGGAGAAAACGACGATCGCGGGCGCCTCGTCAGCCTGGGGCAGCTCGTCGAGCAGTGCCTCGGCGCGCGCCGACTCCGCCGACTCGGGCAGGTTGGATCCGGCCTCGTTGCCGGCGGTCGGCTCCGGGGCGAACGCCATGATCAGTCCGGAGACGATCAGCCCCAGCAGCACCACGACGATGGATCGGCGCGGCCCCACGAGGCGCGCGAGCGGAAAGGACCGATGGTCGAGTGGAGGCACGGTAGAAGGCTAGGCGATCTAACTACATCCCGCGCACGCCGGGATGGCCGCTCAGCCCTCGCCGTCGTCAGGGGAGCCGGATCTGCGCGAGCCGTCCGATCTCGCGGATCCGCTGCTCGGCCTGGCGGTCGGCGGCCTCGGCCGTGGTGATCCCCTCGCTCGCCGCGCGCTCGAGGACGGCCAGCGTGGTGTCGAAGATGCCGGTGGCCCGCGCCTTCGCACGGTCGAAGGAGAAGCCGCTCGGGTCGAGCTCGTCGGCGACCTGGATGACGCCGCCCGAGTTCACGCAGTAGTCCGGCGCGTAGACGATGCCGCGGTCGGCCACGAGCTTGCCGACGCCGTCGTGCGCCAGCTGGTTGTTGGCTGCGCCGGCCACCACACGCGCGGTGAGGGACTCGACCGACGTCTCGTTGAGGGCTCCGCCCAGGGCGCACGGCGCGTAGACGTCAAGGTCGGCGGCGATCAGCTCCTCGGTGGACCCGGCGACCTCGAGGCCCGGGTACTGCTCGACCAGGCGCGCCACGGCGGCCGGGTCGATGTCGGTGACGACCACCCGGGCGTCCTCCTGAACGAGGTGTGCGGTCAGGTGGCGTCCGACCTTGCCCACGCCGGCGATGCCGACGCGCTTGCCGGCCAGTGAGGTGTCGCCCCACGTGAACTGCGCCGAGGCTCGCATGCCCTGGTAGACGCCGAAGGCGGTCAGGACGCTGGAGTCGCCGGCGCCGCCGTGCTCGACCGTGCGGCCGGTGACGTAGTCGCACTCGCGGGCGATGACGTCCATGTCGGTGGAGAAGGTGCCCACGTCGCAGGCCGTGAAGTAGCGCCCGGCGAGCGTCTGGACGAAGCGGCCGTAGGCCCGCAGGAGGGCCTCGGACTTGTCGGTGCGGGGATCGCCGATGATCACGGCCTTGCCGCCGCCGAGGTCGAGCCCGGCGAGGGCGTTCTTGTAGGCCATGCCCTGGCTGAGGTTGAGCACGTCGGCCAAGGCGTCGGACTCGCTGGCGTAGGGGAAGAACCGCGTGCCGCCCAGCCCGGGGCCGAGTGCCGTGGAGTACAGGGCGATGATCGCCCGCAGTCCGGAGGCCTCGTCGTGGCAGAAGACGACTTGCTCGTGGTGGGTGCCGAAGCTGCTGGGCGTGCTCATGCTTCCTCTTCCTGGGCTGGCGGGGGTGGTGCCGGCCTGTCGGTTGCGGTGGTGTCGCGCGGCCGGGGGTGGTGGCCGCTGTGACCCACGCTACTCGTGAACGTCGCCGGCGGCGGCGCGACGTGCGAGGTTGCGGTCCATGCGCCGGAAGAACGGGGCGGTGGCGCGCGTGACGATGCCGGGCAGCAGGGCCATCGACGTCTCGCCGGCGACGCCGAAAGCGCTGGTGATCCGCGAGGGGCGCGACACGACGGCGCGCTCGATCCACCGGCCGGCCTCGTCCGGGCTCATCATCGACATCGCCCGGTAGATCTCGGTGCCGCCGGACATCTCGGTGCGCACCATCGGGAAGTGGACGGTGCTGGTGGTGATGCCGCGATGGCCCAGCTCGGCCGACAGCGAGCGCACATAGGACTCCAACGCGCTCTTGCTGGCGAGGTAGGCCGAGAACAGGGGGATCGGCACCTGGGTCGACAGGGTCGAGCTGATCACGACGTGGCCGCGCCCCGTGGCGAGCATCGACGGCAGCACGAGGTGGATGAGGCGCACGGCGGCGAAGTAGTTGATCGCCATGACCCGCTCGTGGTCGTGCAGGCGGTCGAGCGAGTCCACGATGGGGCGCCTGATCGAGCGCGCGGCGTTGCTCACCAGGACGTCGACGCGGCCGTGGTCGGCCAGGACGCGCTCGACCGCGGCGCGGGTGGAGGCCTCGTCCGTCAGGTCGACCGGGTAGGGGTGGGCGTCACCGCCTTCGGCCCGGATGGCCGCGGCGACGGCCTCGAGCTCGGCCTCGCGCCGGGCCAGCAGGCACACGGTCGCACCGCGCGCGGCGAGCCGGCGCGCAGCCGCGGCGCCGATGCCACTCGAGGAGCCCGTGATGACGACGACCTGCCCGGCCGGATCGATGCCCATGCGTTGTGATGGTAGTCACAGCGCTCGCGTATCGTGGTGGGGTGCTGGCCGAACTCCTGGACCCGATGAAGAACCCGCTGACGTACGCGGTGCCGTTCTTCGTGTTGAGCATCGCGATCGAGCTGGCCGCGCTGAAGTGGCTCGACCACGACGACAACGTCACGGGCTACGCCCTCAAGGACGCGCGCACGTCGATCTCCATGGGCATCGGCTCGATCCTGTTCCTGACGGTCTTCAAGATCATCACCTTCTTCGCGTTCGTGTTCGTGTTCGCCCACTTCGCGCTGTTCGAGCTCGACACGTCGGCCTGGTGGTACTGGCCGGCGCTGATCGTCGGGCTGGACTTCTGCTACTACTGGCACCACCGCTTCAGCCACCGCGTGCGCATCGGCTGGGCCGGCCACCAGTCGCACCACTCCAGCGAGTTCATGAACTTCGGGACCGCGCTGCGGCAGAAGTGGAACCCGTGGTTCGAGTTCTTCTTCTGGCTGCCGCTCCCGCTGCTGGGGTTCGCGCCGTGGACCCTGTTCGCCGCGTTCGCGATCAACCTGATCTACCAGTTCTTCGTGCACACCGAGGTCGTCGGCAGGCTGCCGCGGCCGATCGAGTGGGTGTTCAACACCCCCTCGCACCACCGCGTGCACCACGGCTCGGATCCGGAGTACCTCGACAAGAACTACGGCGGCATCCTCATCGTCTGGGACCGGCTGTTCGGCACCTTCCAGCGCGAGCTGCACCGTCCGAAGTACGGGCTCACGCACCCGGTGGACACCTACAACGTCCTCACGCTGCAGTACGGCGACTACCGCAAGATGGCCGCCGACGTGAGGTCGGCGTCCACGTGGCGCGAGAAGGTCGGCTACGTGCTCGGTCCGCCCGGGTGGAAGCCCGACGGGACGATCGACCGCGGCCGCACCGAGGCCGGCACGCACTGAGTCGCAGCGGGCGCGCGACCCCCGATCCTCCTAGGCTGGCAGCACCGACTCCGCACCACCGAGAGGATCACCCGATGGCCAAGAGCAAGGTCGAGAAGAAGCTCCGCGACACGATCGCCACGATCAACGACCTGCGGGGTGAGCTCAAGAAGGTCCGCAAGGCGGCCGAGAAGGCGGCGGCCCAGCAGATCGACAAGGCCACCAAGTCCTCCTCCGCCGAGCTCAAGAAGGTCCGCGACGAGGTGGCTCAGGTCCGTGACACGACGGCGAAGCAGATCGCCGACCTGACCGCCGTGGTCGCCCGCCTCGCCCCTGACCTGGTCAAGCCCGGCGGCTCGGCCACGCCCCCGCCGGCCAAGGCCACCCGACCCCCGGCGGAGACGGGCTCGGCCAGGCCGCACGGCGATCCCCTGGGCGAGGCCGCGGCGCAGAGCGTCCCGGCGAAGAAGACCGCAGCCAAGAAGACGACCGCGAAGAAGGCTGCGAAGAAGGCGACGCTGCCCGACTCCGCCACCGAGGCCGACGACAGGCTCTCCTTCGCCGGCGAGGCGCTGGCCGCGTCCGACGCGAGCGGGCCCGTCGACCCGGAGGTGCCCGGCACCGCGCCGACGGCGGAGGTGACGCCCGACCCGGTCACGAAGGCCGCGGCGAAGCGCCCGAACCCCGCCGCCAAGAAGGCGCCCGCCAGGAAGTCCCCGGCGAAGAAGGCCACCGCCACGACGACCACCGCTGCGAAGAAGGCCACCACGGCGAAGAAGGCCACTGCCGCGAAGAAGGCCACTGCCAAGAAGGCGCCGGCCAAGAAGGCGGGCGCGACGTCCACCGCGAAGCGCACGGCAGCGCCGGGCCGCAAGACCGCGGCGCGCAAGGCCACGACGCCGACCTCCGGGACGACGTCCCCCGCGACGCCTCCGGCCACGCCGCAGAATCCCGCGAGCGCGGACGTTCCCGCGTCGGACTGAGAGGGCCCGCCGGCCCCTCGCCTCACTGGGGCCGGCGGTGCACCTTCCACTGCGCGGCCTGGGCGACGGGCTTGATGACCATCAGGTCGACGTCCACGTGCCGCGGCCGCGTGGCGACCCACGTGATCGCGTCGGCGATGTCCTCGGCGAGCAGCGGCTCGTCCACGCCCGCGTACACGGCATCGGCGCGCGTGCTGTCGCCGTCGAAGCGGGTCAGGCTGAACTCCTCGGTCCTGACCATGCCCGGCGCGATCTCGGTGATGCGCACGGGCTGGCCGTTGAGCTCGAGCCGCAAGGTCTCGGTGACGGCGGCCAGGGCGTGCTTCGCCGCGGTGTACCCGCCGCCGCCCTCGTACGTCACGCGGCCCGCGGTGGAGCCCACGTTGATGATCGTGCCGGCTCCGGAGTTGATCAGCGCCGGGGTCAGCGCCTTCGTCACCGCGACGGTGCCGAGGACGTTCGTCTCGTACATCCAGCGCCAGTCGTCGAGGTCGGCCTCGGTGACGTCCTCGAGGCCCTTGGCGCCACCGGCGTTGTTGACGAGCAGGTCGAGCCGGTCGCCGACGGCCTCGGCCAGGCGGGCCACGTCGTCGGGGTTCGTGATGTCGCACGGCAACGCGATGGCGTCGATCTCCTCGGCGAGCCGCTCGATGCGGTCGCGCCGGCGGGCGGCGGCCAGGACGGTGTAGCCGGCGGCCGACAGGGCGCGGGCCGTGGCCTCGCCGATCCCGCTGCTGGCTCCGGTGACGACGGCTGTGGGCATGGGGACAGCGTGCCAGAATGGGGCGCATGGCTGCCCGAGGGATCCGTCGTGTCGCGATGCTGTCGGCGCACACCTCCCCCCTCGACCAACCGGGAACCGGCGACGCGGGCGGGATGAACGTCTACGTCCTCGAGCTCTCGCGCCGGCTGGCCGCCCGCGGGATCGAGGTCGAGGTCTTCACCCGGGCCACGTCCCGCCACCTGCCTCCCGTCGTCGAGGCCGACGAGGGCATCCGCGTCCACCACGTCGCCGCCGGTCCGTTCGAGGGACTGACGAAGGGCGACCTGCCGAGCCAGCTCTGCTCGTTCGTCCGCGACGTGCTGCGCGTCGAGGCCTGGCACGAGCCCGGCTACTTCGACCTCGTCCACTCGCACTACTGGCTCTCGGGCCAGGTCGGCACGGTCCTGCGCGAGCGCTGGGGCGTCCCGCTCGTGCACTCGATGCACACGATGGCCAAGGTCAAGAACGCGTCGCTCGCAGCAGGCGACCGACCCGAGCCTGTCGGCCGCGTCGCGGGCGAGGAGGAGATCGTCCGGTTCGCCGACCGCCTGATCGCCAACACCGCCGAGGAGCGGCGTGAGCTGATCGACCTGTACGAGGCCGATCCGCGCGCGGTCGAGGTCGTCCACCCCGGCGTCGACCTCGACGTCTTCAGCGCCACCGAGCCCGACGACGAGCCGCCGCTGGTGGTCTTCGCGGGCCGCATCCAGCCGCTCAAGGCACCCGACGTGGTGCTGCACGCCTCGGCGCTGCTCGACGTGCCGCACCGGGTCGCGATCATCGGCGGGCCGTCCGGCAGCGGGCTGGACCGCCCCACCGAGCTGACCGACCTCGCCCGCGAGCTGGGCATCGCCGACCGGGTGGAGTTCGTCCCGACGGTCACCCAGGCCGAGCTGGCCACCTGGTACTCCCGGGCCGCGGTGGTCTGCGTCCCGTCGTACAGCGAGTCGTTCGGGCTCGTCGCGATCGAGGCCCAGGCCTGCGGCACCCCCGTGGTCGCCGCCGCGGTCGGCGGCCTCACCACGGCCGTCGCCGACGGCGTCACCGGCACGCTCGTCGACGGACACGACCCGGCCGCCTACGCGGCGGCGCTCCGGCCGTACCTCACCGACCGGGAGTTCCGTTCCGACGCCGGCGCCAAGGCCGTCCGCCATGCCGAGTCGTTCGGCTGGGACGTCACCGCCGAGCGCACCCTCGACGTCTATGCCGCCGCCCTGCACGATCGTGAGGCGGCGCGGGAGGAGGCAGGATGACCGACGTTCGCGACGTGATCGTCAGCTCGCTCGACGAGGCCGGCCTGGAGTACGCACGCCACGGGCAGGACGTGTTCGAGGTCGAGCTGCCGGGGGAGCGCAAGCTCAAGACCACGTGCCGCCTGGAGGTGGGCCGGCACGCCCTCGGCGTGCACGCCTTCGTGGCACGCAACCCCGACGAGAACCACGAGGCCGTCTACCGGTGGATGCTGGAGCGCAACCTCAAGCTCTTCGGGGTGGCCTTCGCGATCGACTCCGCCGGCGACATCTACCTCGACGGCCGGCTGCCGCTGGAGGCGGTCACGGCCGAGGAGCTCGACCGCCTGCTGGGATCGGTGCTGTCGTACGCCGACGAGTCGTTCAACACGATCCTCGAGCTCGGCTTCGCCTCGAGCATCCGCAAGGAGTGGCGCTGGCGCGAGTCGCGCGGTGAGCCCACGCGCAACCTCGACGCGTTCCGCCACCTGCGTCCCCAGGACTGACCCGTGAAAGCCATCGTCTTCGCCGACGTCGTCGACCCCTGGTCCTACGTGGGAGCCGTGCGCTTCGAGCGCGCCGCGGCGCTGTTCACGATCCTGACCGGCGAGCCGATCGAGGTCTCGTACCGGGCCGCGACCTTCGACGCCCCCGCCCCGGCCGACGACGTCATCGCCGCGGCGCGCATCACCGGCATCGACCTCAACGTCGACGAGGTCGTGCCCGCCGACTCCACCGACGCGTGGCGGCTGCTGACGTGGGCGGAGGAGTCCGGCCCCGAGGTCCAGCGCGAGCTCCTGCACCAGCTGTGGCGGGCCCACCTCCTCGAGGGCACCGACATCGCCGACGGCTTCGTGCTGGCCAGCCGCGCAGCCCTCGTCGGCCTCGACCTGGAGACCTCCGAGGCGCTCCTGGCTAGCGACGAGCTGCTGGCCGAGGTGGGGGAGCAGCGGAGCACCGCCGCGGCCATCGGCGCCGACGCCGCGCCGTTCGTGGTGGTCGAGGCGCGCTACACGCTGGCGGGCGTGCACTCCCAGGACGACTACCTGCGCGCCCTGCAGTCCATCACCGCCCAGTCCTGATCCGGGGTCCCGGGCGCGGCACTAGGCTGTCGCCATGAGCACTTTGATCCTGCTGCGTCATGGTCACAGCGAGTGGAACGCCCTCAACCTGTTTACCGGATGGGTCGACGTCGACCTCAACGAGCAGGGGCTCCAGGAGGCGCTGCGCGCCCCGGAGCTGCTGCGCGAGGCGGGCCTGCTGCCCGACGTCTCACACACGTCGCTGCTGCGGCGAGCGATCCGCACCGCCGAGATCACGCTGAACGGCATCGATCGCCACTGGATCCCCGTGAAGCGCAGCTGGCGCCTCAACGAGCGCCACTACGGTGCCCTGCAGGGCAAGGACAAGAAGGCCACCCTCGAGGAGTTCGGCGAGGAGCAGTTCATGACGTGGCGCCGCTCGTACTCCACGCCCCCGCCGGCGCTGGCCGACGACTCGGAGTTCAGCCAGGTGGGCGACGCCCGCTACGCCGACCTGCCCAGCGAGCTGATGCCCCGCACCGAGTGCCTGGCCGACGTGCTCGTGCGCATGCTGCCCTACTGGTACGACCAGATCGTGCCCGACCTGCGCGCCGACCGGACGGTGCTCGTCACGGCCCACGGCAACTCGCTGCGCGCGCTGGTCAAGCACCTCGACGGGCTCGGCGAGGACGAGGTCGTGGGACTGAACATCCCCACCGGCATCCCGCTGGTCTACGACCTCGACGACGACCTCGTGCCCACGCAGCGCGGGGGCCAGTACCTCGACCCCGACGCCGCCGCGGCCGCGATCGCCGCCGTGGCCAACCAGGGCCGCTGACCGCAGCGCTGGCGGTGACGTTCGCGGGGTCGACACGCCGTGTGCGACCCCGCGAACGTCACTCCCAGCGTCAGGCGTACTTGTAGCCCAGGCCCCGCACGGTGGTGAGGATCGTGGGGTGCGCCGGGTCGTCCTCGATCTTGGCCCGAAGCCGCTTGACGTGGACGTCGAGCGTCTTGGTGTCGCCCACGTAGTCGGCGCCCCACACCCGGTCGATCAGCTGGCCGCGGGTCAGGACGCGACCGCTGTTGCGCAGGAAGAACTCGAGCAGCTCGAACTCCTTGAGCGGCAGCTTCACCTCGCCGCCGTCGACCGTGACGAGGTGGCGGTCGACGTCCATCCGGACGCCGCCCACCTCGATCACGGCGTCGTCGTCGACCTCCTCGGGCGCGCCGCGACGCAGCACCGCCCGGATCCGCGCCACCAGCTCGCGCGGCGAGTACGGCTTGGTGACGTAGTCGTCGGCCCCCAGCTCGAGCCCGACGACCTTGTCGACCTCGGTGTCCTTCGCACTGACCATGATGATCGGCACCGAGGACGTCTGGCGGATCGTGCGGCACACCTCCGTGCCCGACAGGCCGGGCAGCATGAGGTCGAGCAGGACGATGTCGGCGCCGCCGCGCTCGAACGCGGTCAGCGCGTCGGGGCCGGTCTCGGCGACCGCGACGTCGTAGCCCTCCTTGCGCAGGACGTACGACAGGGCCTCGCTGTAGCTGGCCTCGTCCTCGACGATCAGGACCTTGGTCACTCGAACTCTCCTTCATCGACGTCCCGCGCCGGCAGCACCAGCGTGAAGGACGAACCGAGGCCTGGTTCACTCCAGACCTCGACGGAGCCGCCGTTGCCGGCGGCGACATGCTTGACGATCGACAGGCCCAGGCCCGTGCCCCCGGTGGCGCGAGCGCGCGCGGGGTCGACCCGGTAGAACCGCTCGAAGATCCGGCCCTGCTCCTCCGGCGGGATGCCCACGCCGTGGTCGGAGACGGTGATGCGGATGTCCTCGTCGTCGCCGGTGGCCGCGACCGCGACGACCGAGTCGTTGGGGCTGTAGGTCACGGCGTTCTCGACGAGGTTGCTGACCGCCGCGTGCAGCTGCGCCCGGTCGCCCTGGACGTACAGGTCGGGCTGGACGTCCTGCGAGATGGTGATGGACTTGGCCTCCGCGTCGGTGAGCGAGTGCTCGATCGCCTCCGCGACGAGCTCGCCCACCTTCACGAGGGCGGCGTCGTCGCTGGCGAGGTCGGCCTGGAGCCGCGAGAGGTCGATGATCTGCTGCACCAGGCGCGTCAGGCGCTCGCCCTCGGTCTGCATGCGCCCGGCGAACCGCTCGACCGCCTCGGGATCGTCGCGGGCCTCGCTGACCGCCTCGGCGAGCAGGCTGATCGCCCCGATGGGGGTCTTCAGCTCGTGGCTGACGTTGGCGACGAAGTCGCGGCGCAGGGCCTCGACGCGCTGCTCGCTCGTGCGGTCCTCCACGAGGGCCAGCATGAGCCCGTGCGACAGCGGGGCGACCCGAGCGCGCACGTAGACGAGGGGACGGCGGCGGATGCGGATCTCGAACTCGTCCTCGCGCACCTCGCCGTCGCGGCGGACCTGCCGGACCAGGTCGAGCAGGTCGCCGCTGCGCAGCCGGTCGTCGTCGGTGACCAGGCCCAGCGCGATCGCCGGGGCGGAGGCGCGCAGCACGCGCTCCTCCTGGTCGAGCACCAGGGCCGAGGACCGCAGCACCGACAGCACGGTCGCGATGTCCGGCGGCACGGCGGGGGCCGGGGCGGGCGGGACGAGCTCCTGGGATCGCTCCGAGAACCGCCACACATACGTGATGACGGCGCCGAGCACGATGCCGGCTGCACCGGCCAGGATCTGGGAGACCTCCACGGGACCGATCGTAGGCCGACGACACCCGCCGGCCACCACCGCGGCGGGCCCATGGGCCACGGTTTCCGCTGGCGTTCACCCCCCGTTCACCGCAGGTCGTCTCGCATTCATGCGGCGCGCCTACCGTCGAGCCATGCGCGACCAGTACTACGAGCAGCTCGACGTCATCGTCGACGAGCTCGTCCTCATCACCGACCGGGTGCGAACCGCGGTGGCCGATGCCACGACCGCACTGCTCGACACCGACATCGCCACCGCCGAGGCGGTCATCGACTCCGACCATGGCATCGAGGAGGCGATCGACGAGGTCGAGGAGCGGGCCCTCGTGCTGCTGGCGACCCAGCAGCCCGTCGCCACCGACCTGCGGCAGCTCGTCTCGACCCTGCGGATGGTGGCCGACCTGCAGCGCATGAGCGCGCTCGCGGTCCATGTCTCCAAGATCGCCCGCCGCCGCGCACCCGAGGCGGCGGTGCCGCTGCCGGTGCAGCCGCTCATCCGCGACATGGCGCGGGTCGCCCACTCGATGATCGGGTCGGCCGCGCGGATCGTGTCCGAGCGCGACCTCGGCGCGGCCGCCGAGCTCGAGATCGAGGACGACGAGATGGACCGCCTGCGCCAGGAGCTCTTCCGCGTCCTCCTCGAGGGCACGTGGGAGCACGGTGTCGACACGGCGATCGACCTCGCGCTGCTGGGTCGCTACTACGAGCGCATCGGCGACCACGCCGTCAGCATGGCGCGCCGCGTCGTGTACCTCGTCACGGGCGAGCTTCCCGTCGCCTGACCCTCGAACGCGAACGGCCCCGGCGATCGCCGGGGCCGTTCGTCGTGCTCGGGGTGAGGGTCACGAGGAGGGCGGGGACGTGTCCTCGTCGCCGTCCTCGGACTCCGGGGCGGCCGGATCGGACTCCTGCTCCTGGACGGGCTTGGGCTCGCTCGTGGGCCGCTTCGCGACGTCGGCGTACATCTCGGTGCGGGCCACGACCGGGACCTCGATGCTGACATCTCCACCGGGGGTGGCCGCGAAGCTGATGGTCACGTAGTCGCCGGCCGCGATGTCGCTCTTGACGACGATCTCGCCCGCGGCGCCCAGCGTGAGCAGCGTGTTCGGCTTCAGGGTGATCGGGCGGGCCAGCTTCTTGGCGGCGCCGTCGACGGTGACCGACTCGATGGTCTGGTCCTCGGTGGACAGCAGGCCACCGGAGAAGGTGGCGGTGCCGTCGGCGTTGTCGACGAACAGGCCGTTGTAGACGCCGATCGGGCCCGTGCGCAGGTTCGAGCCGACAGCGGCTTGGTACTGCTGGTTCGTCTGGGCGCCGAAGCTGGTGCCGCAGGCGGAGAGCGCGAACGGGGCGGCGACGGCCAGGGTGATGGCGGCAAGAGTGCGACGAGTGCTCACGCTGGCATGGTATCCGGGGCCCCCGGGAACGAAGGCAGGCAGGGTACTCGTTCCGCCATGTTATTCTGGTCACCTAGGAAAGGTGCTTTCTCCATGGCTTTCTCTGTCGGCGAAACCGTCGTGTACCCCAATCATGGCGCGGCGGTGATCGAAGACATCGAGGTCCGGAACATCAAGGGCGTGGACCGCACGTACCTCGTTCTCCGGATCATCGCTCAGAACGATCTGGTCGTCCGTGTCCCGGCCGACAACGTCGATCTCGTGGGCGTCCGCGACGTGGTCGATGAAGCAGGACTCGAGCGGGTCTTCAGCGTGCTCCGTGCCGAGCACGTCGAGGAGCCCACGAACTGGTCCCGGCGTTACAAGGCAAACCTGGAGAAGCTGCACTCCGGCGACGTCCTCAAGGTGGCCGAGGTCGTCCGCGACCTGTGGCGCCGCGATCACGAGCGTGGCCTCTCGGCCGGCGAGAAGCGGATGCTGGCCAAGGCGCGCCAGATCCTCGTCTCCGAGCTCGCGCTCGCTGAGAACACGAACGAGGACAAGGCCGAGATCCGTCTCGACGAGGTCCTCGCCTCCTGACGCAGCAATCCACTCACTGACGAGCGCCCGGCTTCGGCCGGGCGCTCGTCTGTTGTGGCGTGGTCACCACCAGGCCAGGCCGAGGGCGACGAGGTCCTCCACGAGCTCCTCGCGAGTCAGCGGAGGGTCGTCGTCCAGCACGAAGCGGACGGCCAGCGACTCCACCGCCAGGACGATCAGCCACGAGGACCGGGCCGGGTCGCGGCGCCGTGAGCCGGGCGCCTGTCGTCCGCCGAGGTACGCGCGCAGCACGTCGCGCACCCGGCGCTCCAGGCCCAGCCGGTCGTCGAGGTGGCGCGACGCCGGGAGCTCCTGCCACACCACGCGCAGCAGCGTGGGATCGCGCTCGAGGGCCGACAGGAGAGCCTCGGCCGTCGCCCGGGCCATCGCCTCGGGATCCTCGTGCACGTGGTCGACGAGCGAGGCCACCACGTCCTCGGCCAGCCGGTCGACGTACCGCGCGGTGACCTCCTCGACGATCGACGCCTTGTCGGGGAAGTACTGGTAGAGCGAGCCGGGGCTCACCCGCGCGCGGTCGGCCACGCGGTTCGTGGTGAGCCGGTCGTAGCCGTCGGCCACCAGCACGTCCCGGGCCGCGGCGACGATCCGGTCGACCATGTCGCGCGAGCGCTGCTGACGGGGGAGCTTCCGAAGAGCCATGACGCGAATTGTATGCGAGCAAATGCTCGTGTCACGGTGTCGTCATGACGACGGTCCAGAGTCCGCCCGCCCGTTTCCGTGCCGGGGGAGAGCGCAACGTGAGGCTGGGACGGGTGCTGAAGACACTCGGCGGGGTGCGGGAGGTCGACGAGCTCCTGATGGCGCGGATCGGGCGCGGGTTCACCCAGCGCGACGAGCTGGGGGCGCGGCTGGCCGCGGCCATGCGCCGTCCGGCCGGTGATCCGGAGCGGGTGTCCATGGCGCAGTTCCGCACCGCGCTCGAGCACGGCGTCGGTGCCGAGGCACCCCCGGCGCTCGCCGAGTTCGTCGGGACGTTGCGGCAGGACCCGGCGTGGCTCGACCGCGACCTCGTCGAGGAGGGTGCGCGAGTCTTCCGGCGGTTCGGGCGCAACGCGGCCGATGTGCTGCTGCAGCTCTCACTGATCGGGGGCTACCGGTTCGGCGGGCCTCCGGACCTGCTCGTGGCGACCGGCGCGCTGGCCGGGGCGAGCACGCAGCGGCGGCTGGCCGAGACCCAGTCGTGGGCGGTGGCGGTGACGACGGCCGGCGGCCTGGACGTGCATTCCGAGGGCTGGCGCACCACGGCGCACGTCCGGGCGATGCACGCGCTCGTGAACCACACGTTCGAGCCCCGGTGGGACGTCGAGCGGTGGGGACTGCCCATCAACCAGGCCGACCAGGCGGGCACGCTCGGCCTTTTCGACGGCACGGTGTTGATCGGGGTGAAGGCGCTCGGGGTGCCGGTGAGTCAGCGTGACTCCCGTGCCGTGATGCACCTGTGGAAGTACGTGGGCTGGCTGATGGGCGTGGACGAGCAGTGGCTGGTGGACTCCGAACGCGAGCGCCAGCGGATCAACTACCACGTCGTGCTGGCCCAGGATGGGATCACCGAGGCCGGACCGCAGCTCTCGCAGGACATCATCGCCGTGCTCGGCCGGTTGCCGCACGGGCGCTGGAAGACCGAGCGCACCCTCAGCATGCTGAGCCTGTTCCTCGGCCGCGACAGCATGCGCGAGCTCGGCCTGCCGTGGCGCCCGCCGTGGGCGCACCTGATGCTGTGGGTGGCGAACTCGGCACGCCACCGGGTGCTGGGGCGCCTGCCCGGCGGGAAACGGCGCCTCGAGGAGAGTGGCGCCCGCGTCGCGCAGAAGATCCTCGCGGAGTACTACGCCTCCGACGACCGCGCCGTGGCCGACCTGCCCACCTGAGCCCCCGACCGCTCCGCCGCCCGCTCCTCACCCCCGTTCCACTTTTGGAAACGGATTGACGTCGAAGGGCCGTTCTGACGTGAAACCGTTTCCAAAAGTGGAGAGAGGGCGGGCGGCGCGGAGCGGGCGGGACTAGTGGACCAGGGCCACCGCGATCGCGGCGATGCCCTCGCCGCGGCCGGTGAGGCCCAGGCCGTCGGTGGTGGTGCCCGAGAGCGACACGGGAGCGCCGATGGCGTCGGAGAGCACCTGCGTGGCCTCGTCGCGGCGGCCCGAGAGGCGCGGCTCGTTGCCGATCAGCTGCACGCTGACGTTGCCGACCGTGAGCCCGGCCTCCTGGACGAGCTCGGCCGTGGCGCGCAGGAACTCGGTGCCCGACGCGCCCGCGTAGCGCGGGTCGGCGGTGCCGAAGCGGCTGCCGATGTCACCGAGGCCGGCCGCCGCCAGCACGGCGTCGACCATGGCGTGCGCGACACAGTCGCCGTCGGAGTGGCCCTCGAGGCCGCGCGGCGCGTCGGGCCAGTGCAGGCCCGCCACCCACAGCGGCCGGCCGTCGACGAGCTGGTGGACGTCGGTTCCGATGCCGACCCGGGGAGCGCTCACGCCTGAACCCTAGTCGGGATCAGAACGCGAGCCGCTTGTTGCGCGGTGCGATGACGTACGTGACGCCGCCGCTGCCCTTGAGCCACGCGCGCTCGAACTGCGCGCGGTCGTAGACCCGGCGGACCTGCGCGTTCGTGCGGCCGGCGGGGTCGTTCACGATCACGTCGCCGTCCTTCTCGAAGCCGCGGACCACCATGAGGTGGCCGGGCGTCGCGCTGATCGGCGAGCCGCTGAGCTGGCCGCGGCCGAAGGCGACCGAGGCGACCACGGGGACGCCCTGCTTGACGTACGCCTCGATCTCGCGCAGGTTCACGAGGCGGTGGACCACCGCGTCCGTGCTGTACATCGACGCATACGCGGTGTTGAAGGGCCACGTTCCCGTTCCCTTGTAGGACGAGTCGTAGGTGTAGCGGGCGGCGTGGTCGACCCAGCGGTCGGCGCCGGAGGCCCACGCGTAGTCGGCGGCCTTCGGGCCGAGGCCGAAGTAGCGCAGCACCATCGAGGTCGAGGTCGGCGAGCACCAGGCCTCGCCGCCACCGCCGTACTGCGGGTAGTGACCCGTGTGGATCATCTGCGAGGACATCGGCACCTTGAGGTCGACCGTCCTCGTCATGGTCGTGCGGGAGGTGGCGGCCGACTTCGTGACGTACGTGGACGAGACGCCCGAGACGGTGCGGACGATCGGCGACTTGGTCGACGCGGTCTTGCGCCCGGCGGAGACCTGGACCTGCCACTTCGTGAACGTGCGGCCGGTGGCCGCGCGGACGACGTCGGTGTCGACCCGGGCCAGGGCGTCGGCCTGGGCTCCGTAGGTGCGGCGCGCACCGCCGGCGAGACCGTGGCGCCACTGCGCGACGGTCTTCCACGACGAGGCCTTCGAGCCGCTCGCGACCCGCACCTTCACCTTGATCCACGTGCCGTTCGGCATCCGCGTGACGTTCCACGAGGGGATGAGCGCCGTGCTCGCCTGCGGGGTCGAGACCCACGGGGAGCGCCAGCTCTTCGCCTTCGAGCCGGCCGGGATGACCAGCTTGGGCGTCCAGCGGGTGAGCTCGGGACGCGGGTGGGATGCGGCCTCGGCGGGCGCGGTGGCCAGGCCGGGGGCGATCATGACGGACGCCAGCAGGGCGGTGAGCGCTGCCGCGACGGGGAAGTGTCGGCGGATCACCGCCTCAGGGTAGGTGAAATCTGTGACCGGTGGTAGCGAAGTGACGTGCAACCCCGGGTTCGTCGCGGTCTGGTGAGAGGGTTGAGGCCGATAGGCTGGGCAGGTGACGATGCGCCTCTACGACTCCGCCAGCCGCGAACTGCGGCCGCTCGACCCCGTCGTGCCTGGCCAGGTCGGCATCTACCACTGCGGACTGACCGTGCAGGGCCCGCCGCACATCGGCCACATCCGCAAGGAGCTGGTCTTCGACGTGCTGCGCCGGTGGCTCGAGCGCTCGGACTACGAGGTCACGATCATCGCCAACGTCACCGACATCGACGACAAGATCCTCGCGAAGGGGCTCGAGCAGGGCCGTCCGTGGTTCGACGTCGCCTACGAGAACGAGCGCGCGCTGCACGCGGCCTACGAGGTCCTCGGCTGCCGCCCGCCCACGTACGAGCCCCGCGCCACCGGCCACGTGCCGGAGATGGTCGAGATGATCCAGACGCTGATCGAGCGCGGCCACGCCTACCCGGCCACCGACGGCTCCGGCGACGTCTACTTCGACGTGCGCTCGTGGCCCGACTACGGCCAGCTCTCGAACCAGCGGATCGACGACATGCAGGAAGCCCCCGACGCGCCGCCCGAGGGCAAGCGCGACCCGCGCGACTTCGCGCTGTGGAAGGGCCGCAAGGCCGACGAGCCCGAGTCCGCCTCGTGGCCCACCCCGTGGGGCCGCGGCCGCCCGGGCTGGCACCTCGAGTGCTCGGCGATGGCCGCGAAGTACCTCGGCCACGAGTTCGACATCCACGGCGGCGGCCTCGACCTGCGCTTCCCTCACCACGAGAACGAGCTGGCCCAGTCGCGCGCGGCCGGCCAGGCGTTTGCGCGGGTGTGGATGCACAACGCGATGCTCAACCTGGGCAACTCCAAGATGAGCAAGAGCGTCGGCAACACCCTCTCGGTCAGCGAGGTCGTCAAGCGCGTCCCGGCGATCGCGCTGCGGTACTACCTCGTCGCCGCGCACTACCGCTCGATCATCGAGTTCAGCGAGCAGTCGCTCGCCGAGGCGGCCACGGCGTTCGAGCGCATCGAGGGCTTCTGCGTCCGCGCGGCCGAGCTCGTCGGAGCCGGCGAGCCCGGCTCGGTGCCGGCGGCCTTCGCCGAGGCCATGGACGACGACCTCTCCGTGCCCGCCGCCCTCGCGGTGCTGCAGGCCACGATCGGCGAGGGCAACCGTCAGCTCGCCGACGGAGACACCGCCCGTCTCGCCGACACGCTGGCGTCCGTGCGCGCCATGCTCGACGTGCTCGGGCTCGACCCGCTCACGTGGGGCTCCCAGCGCGAGTCGGGGGCGGCCACCGAGGCGCTCGGCCAGCTCGTCGACGCGCTCGTCGCGGCGCGTGCCGAGGCGAAGGCGACGAAGGACTGGGCTCGCGCCGACGAGCTCCGCGACCAATTGACTGCTGCGGGGATCGAACTCGAGGACACGCCCTCGGGGACCCGCTGGAACCTGAAGGGTGGCCACTGATGGCCGGCAACAGCAAGCGCAAGGGCGCGATCAAGAAGACGGGCAAGGGAAATCCCACGGCCGGATCCGGCGGTCGCCGCCGGCAGGGACTCGAGGGCAAGGGCCCCACGCCCCGCGCCGAGGACCGTCCGAACCACAAGAAGTACAAGATGGCCAAGGCGGCCGACAAGCGTCAGTCCGGCCGGCCGAAGCGCCGCAACGACGACGGCCCCGAGCTCGTCGTCGGTCGCAACTCGGTCGTCGAGCTGCTGCGCGCGAACGTGCCCGTGCTGTCGCTGCAGGTCGCCGAGGGCATCGACCGCGACGATCGCGTGCGCGAGATCTTCCAGCTCGCCGCCGACCACCACGTGCCGCTGCTGGAGGTGGCGCGCGTCGAGCTCGACCGCATCACGTCCGGTGCGGTCCACCAGGGCATCGCGGCCAAGCTCGAGGCCTACGAGTACGCCGACCCCGACGAGCTGCTCGAGCTGGCGGCCGAGCGCGGTGAGAAGCCGCTGATCGTCATGCTCGACAGCATCACCGACCCGCGCAACCTCGGCGCGATCGTGCGCTCGGCGGCCGGGTTCGGCGTGCACGGCGTCGTGATCCCCGAGCGTCGTGCGGCGCAGATGACCGCGGCGGCGTGGAAGACCTCGGCCGGTGCGGCCGCGCGGGTGCCGGTCGCCCGGGCCACCAACCTCACCCGCCAGATCAAGGCGTACCAGGAGGCCGGCCTCATGGTCATCGGCCTGGCCGCCGACGGCGACGTGTCGCTGCCCGACATGGACCTCGGCGGCGACCCGCTCGTGATCGTCATCGGCAGCGAGGGCAAGGGCCTGTCCCGGCTCGTCGGCGAGACCTGCGACCAGCTGGTGTCGATCCCGATGTCGTCGGCGCTCGAGTCGCTCAACGCGGGCGTCGCCGCCGGCATCACGCTCTACGCGGTCAGCCAGACCCGCGCCTGAGGACGCCTGAAGCGCTGGCAGTGACGTTTGCGGGGTGCCTCACGGCGTGTCGCCCCCGCGAACGTCACTGCCAGCGCTGCCTCAGCCCAGCACCTGCCGCAGGTAGGCGTTGGTGAACTTCCGCTCGGGATCGAGGCGGTCGCGGACGGCCACGAAGTCGTCGAACCGCGGGTAGACCTTGCGGAAGTGCTCGGCGCCGAGGGTGTGCATCTTGCCCCAGTGGGGCCGGCCCTCGTGGGCGACGAAGATGTCCTGCATCGCGGCGAAGTACGCCGTGGGGTCGGTGCGGTGGTACTGGTGCACCGCGATGTAGACGTTGTCGCGGTCGTGGCCCGTCGACATCCAGATGTCGTCGGCGGCCGTGAAGCGGACCTCCACGGGGAACGACACGTACTGGTCGGTGCGGGCGTACCAGCGCTGCATCTCGGCGATCGCCTCGGCCGCGGCGGCGCGGGGCAGGGCGAACTCGGACTCGCGGAAGCGCACGCGGCGGGGCGAGATGAAGACCTCGTGCGAGGCGTCGGTGTACTCGCGCGCACCGAGCAGCGATCCCGAGAGCGTGTTGATCCTGGGGATCAACGCCGGTCGGCGCGTGGAGAGGCGCTGCACCCGCTCGTAGACCGTGTTCGAGAGGAACTCGTCGTCGAGCGCGTGCCGCCAGCGCGGCAGCGGGCGTGCCTCGGTGCCCTCGGCGACCCGGTTGTTTCGCTTCGTCAGCGCCTTGTCGGTGTGGGGGAAGAAGTAGAACTCGAAGTGGTCGTTGCCGTCGACGAGCGCGTCGAGGTCGGCGACCACGGCCGACAGCGGCATCGGCTCCTCGCGGGCGTGCAGCAGGAACGCCGGGACGCACTGCAACGTCACCTCGGTGACGATCCCGAGGGCGCCCAGGCCCACGCGGGCGGCGTCGAACAGGTCGTGGCCGGCATCGATCTCGAGCACCTGCCCTTCGGCGGTGACCAGCTGCAGGGCGGCCACCGCGCGGGCGATGCCGAAGAGCCGCGCGCCGGTGCCGTGGGTGCCCGTCGAGGTGGCGCCGGCGACCGACTGCGGGTCGACGTCGCCGAGGTTCGGCAGCGCGAGGCCCAACGCGTCGAGGCGGCGGTTCAGGTCGTGCAGCGAGATGCCCGCCTGCACGCGCACGAGGCCGCTCACGGTGTCGGCGTGCAGGACGCGGTTCATCCGGTCGAGCCGCAGCTGCACGCCTTCGGGGGCCGCGATGGGGGTGAACGAGTGCCCGGCCCCGACCGCCTTGACCCGCGGGTGGGCGAGGACGAGCGCGACCACCTCGTCGGTGGAGGAGGGGTGCTCGATCGCCTCGGGGCTGGCCGTCACGTTCCCGGCCCAGTTGCTCCACGTGGTCATCCGAAGTTCTTCCCTTCGCCCCGGTAGGTGGGGGTGAGCGAGGCGTGACCCGCGGCGTCGACGAGGGCCACCCGGTCGAACCGCTCGCACATCTCACCGGCCTTGGCGTGCCGGAAGAGCACGCGGTCGCCGATCGACAGCGTGCGCGCCACCTTCCCGCGCAGGGGCGACTGGACCTCGCCGGCACCCTCGGCCGGGTAGTGCTCGAGACCTTCGGGCCACACGGGCGTGGGCACGCGCGACTTCCCGGCCGGACCCGACGCGATGTACCCGCCGCCGAAGCACGTGGCGGCGTCGCGGGAGGGCTTGCGCACCACCGAGAGCGCGAAGAACGCCGCGGGCCGGGGCGTGAACGCGCGGTAGTCGTCGAAGAGCGTGGGGACGAAGAGTCCCGAGCCGGCGGCCATCTCGGTCACCGAGGGGTCGTCGCGCCAGAGGTCGAGGCTGCCGGTGCCGCCGGCGTTCACGATCTGCAGGTCGGTCATGCTGCGGACGGCCTTGACGATCTTGCGCCGCCGCCGGCGCAGCTCGGCGGCGGAGCGCCGCTTGACCAGCGCGATGGCCGGGCCGCCGTCGGGCAGTCCGGCGATCTGCGCGTCGTAGAACATCAGCCCGACGAGGTCGAAGCCCGGGCGGGCGGTAATCGCGGCCGCGACCCGCTTGGCCTCGCGTCCGGTGTGGACGGGGGAGCGGTGGGCGCCCAGGTGGGCACCGAGCACCCGCAGGGACGAGTCGACGTCGAGGCACACCCGGATCGGCGGATGGTCCTTTCCGACGACGGATTCGATGAAGTCGAGGGCCTCCAGCGAGTCGACCATCACGGTGATCGACGCGAGCCGGCGCTCGTCGGCGACGAGCTCGGCGTAGGCCTCGCGCTCGACGCTGGGGTACGCCAGGAGGATGTCGTCGACGCCCTGGTCGGCGAGCCAGACCGACTCGGACAGCGAGTAGGTCATGACGCCGCGGAAGCCGTCGAGGGTGAGCGCGTTCTTGATGATCGACCGCACCCGGATCGACTTGGTGGCCAGGCGGATCGGCACCCCGCCGGCTCGCCGGACGAGGTCGCCGGCATTGGCCCACAGCGCCTCCTCGTCGATCAGTGCGAAGGGCGTGTCGAGCAGGCTCGTGGCACGCAGCAGGCGGGGGTACGGGGGCGTCGGGTTGGGAGGGGCCACGGGGCCAGTATGCATACTGGACGGATGCGTCGTCCGGTCCTGCTGCTCGTGTTGATGACGTTCCTGCTGAGCGGCTGCACCGGCGGGTCCGAGGATCCCGAGCCGTCGCCCACCCCCGACCCCCAGCCGGCGCCCACGCAGCAGATCTCCCTCGATGACCTCGGCATCGCCGGCTGGCCCACGCCGGCCGGAGCCGTGCCCGAGCCGCCCCCGCGCCCCGACGGCGTCCCGGCGCGGGAGTACGACGAGATGGTGGCCGCGGTGCGCACGTGGGCCCTGCAGGCCGCCACCGATCCCGGGGCCGTCGGGAACGACCTGCCGAAGTCCTTGGCGTCCGCGATCGAGGACGCCGCCGAGGCCCAGACCGAGCCGGGCCTGGCCCGGGCGACGGTGCTGGACCCGGCGCTCGCCCCGCGCGACACCCGGATGACGGCGGTCTGGCAGGTGTCGGATGCCGACGGGGCGGTCAACCTGTCGCTGCAGACCCGGACCGCCCACGAGGTCACCACCGAGGACGGTCTGGTGCGGGTCATCGGCGTGCTGCGCACCCAGGGCGTGGTCGCCGGCCAGGGGACCGACGAGTGGGGCACGGTCACGGGCTGGCAGGAGTTCGGCGCCGCCGACTGCGCCATCGTGCTCGACGGGTTCCTCACGCCGGGCGGCGACGCCGACGACCAGGTCACGGACCTGACCCGGTTCGCCGAGATCGGCAACGGGGACGAGGCGATCACGCCGGCCCTGCCCGAGGACGAGCAGGTCGACGAGGACTTCGCGCAAGCGTGCGAGGCCGGGCGGGTCTGACCGTCGTTAGGATGGGGCGGGCGGCCACACCGCCGCGCCCCTGTAGCTCAGTCGGTAGAGCGCTTCTCTTGTAAAGAAGATGTCGCGGGTTCGAATCCTGTCGGGGGCTCCACGAGGCGTCAGTCAGTCCACGGGTCCTCACGCCGCCACAGGGTGGGCAGGTGCAGCGACACACCGTCCCGGCCCGCCAGGTAGCGCAGCTCGCGCATCGTCACGTCGAGGTCGTCGCCGGCGTACGGCAGGGCGCGCAGCGGACGGGTGAGCGGCCGGAAGAAGTCGTCCCAGTGCGTCAGCACCACCGTCCGCGCACCGACGGCCGTGACGGTGTGGGTCCAGTACTGCTCGATGTACTCCGCACCGAGGAGCCCGAGCTGCCCGATGCCGAGGTACACCGCATCGGCCCGCAGGCTCGCCAGGGCCTCCGGCCGGAATCCGGCGCTGCCCTGGACGAGCGTGGCCCCGGTGGCCGGGTGCTCGACCAGCAGCGACCAGGCCTCGCCACAGCGGTAGGCGCTCGCTCGCGCCGGCGTCCGCAGCGGCTCGTCGATCGTCCCCGGATACCGGTCGGGGGGACAGTGCTCGGACGGCACCGCGGTGACGGTCCAGGGGCCGAACGCGGTCGGGACGCCCGGCTCCAGGGGGCGGCAGCGGTCGTCGGGGAGCCCGGCACCGCGGCCGATGTTGAGCGTGGACGTCCCGCCGGCCAGCAGCGCTCCGGTCCGCCGCGCGACCTCGGCCGAGTCCATCGCGTGGTCGAAGTGGCTGTGCACGGGCAGCACGACCTCGAGGCGCGATGCCCCGACGCCGAGGAGGCCCAGCCGCCGGAGGCCGTCGCCGATCCGCTCCGGAGCCGGCGAGATCCGGCCGAGACCGACCCGGGCGAGCGACGGGCGGGAGAAGAAGCCGTCGATGAGCAGGGCTGATCCCCCGTCCTCGAACGACAGCGTCGACACGCCGGCGAAGGTGACCGACGGGGCGTCCGGGGCGGCGGCGGGAAGGTCGAAGAGGGCGTCGTGGACCGACAGGTCCGGGCGGCCGAGCTTCATGCGCATGGACCGAGACTCTCCCACGCGTGCCGCCGTCGCGCACCCGGTTCGGGCTACGGTCGGGGCATGGAATCCACCGACCTGGCGACCCTCGCGCACGACCACATCGAGACGGCGAGGTCGGCGCCGAGCGGGCGCAGCGCGGTGGCCCTGCATCCCGGGCGCCACCACCGGCTGCGGCAGACGCTCATCGCCCTGGCGGCAGACCACCGCCTCGACGAGCACGACGCGCCCTCGGAGGCGACGCTGTTCGTGCTCTCCGGGCGCGTGCGCCTCACGGCCGGGGACGACGCGTGGGAGGGCGGGCCCGGCGAGCTGCTGGTCATCCCGGACCACCGCCACGACCTCCTCGCGATCGACGACGCCGCGGTCATGCTGACGACCGTCGTCGAAGGGAGCCGATGATCCGGGTCCGCCGGGTCCACGACGACCCGTCGCCCGACGACGGCCTGCGGGTGCTGGTGGACCGGCTCTGGCCGCGGGGCATGACGAAGGAGCGTGCCGCGGTCGACGTGTGGCTCAAGGAGGTCGCTCCCAGCACCGAGCTGCGCCGCGCCTTCCACGGCGGGGACCTCGACTTCGCGACCTTCGGTGACCGGTACGCCACGGAGCTGGACGCGAACCCGGCGCTCGAGCGGCTGCACGACCTCGTGGAGGAGCACGAGGTCGTCACCCTGCTGTTCGCCGCCAAGGACGAGGAGCACAACCACGCCCTCCTGCTGCGCGACCGGCTCGGGCAGTCCGCGAGCGGGCGGTAGGGGCGGCGTGGCCGTCCTGCTCGTCGTGGCGGGCCTGGCGACGCTCATCGTCGGTGCCGAGCTGCTGGTCCGCGGAGGCTCCGGCGTCGCCACGCGGCTCGGCATCCCGCCGATGGTGATCGGCCTGACCGTCGTCTCGATCGGCACGAGCCTGCCCGAGCTGGCGATCGGCATCGACGCCGCGCTGCGCGGGGCGGGTCCTCTGGCGGTGGGCAACATCGCCGGCACGAACATCGTGAACCTGCTGCTGATCCTCGGCCTCAGCGCGGCGATCGCGCCCCTGGCCATCCAGTCGCGGACGATCGCCTTCGAGCTCCCGGTCGTGGCCGCGGTGTCGATCCTGGTGGTGCTCCTCGCCCTCGACGGGAGCATCTCGCGCGTGGACGGCACGGTGCTCGTGACGATCGCCGTGCTCTACACCGTGGCGGTCGTCGCGCTGGCGGTGCGCGACCCGTCGCGCGTCCCGGCGGCCTCGGACGGGAGCGGAGGCGGCCTCGTCCGGCACCTGGTCATGCTCGCGGCGGGACTCGGGATCGTCGTCCTGGGTGCCGACTGGCTCGTGCGGGGAGCGGTCGATCTCGCCGCCGCGATGGGCGTGAGCGAGGTCGTGATCGGCCTGACGGTCGTCGCGATCGGATCGTCGGCGCCCGAGCTGGTCACGACGGTCGTCTCCACCCTGCGCGGCGATCGCGACATCGCGGTGGGAAACCTCATCGGCTCGAGCGTGTACAACCTCGCGCTGATCCTCGGCGTCACGTCGCTCGTCGCCCCGCTGGAGGTGACGAGCGACCTCATCCGCGTCGACCTGCCGCTGATGGCGCTCGTCGCCGTGCTGCTGCTGCCGGTGATGGCGACCGGCCGGCGGGTGTCGCGGGCGGAGGGCGTGGCCGCGGTGGCGGCCTACGTCCTCTACCTGGGCGTCATCCTCACGACGCGCACCTGAGACGATGCGTCCATGGAGAGCCCCCGGCCGCACAGCGACTTCATCCTGACCTTCGCCTGCCCCGACCGGGTCGGCATCGTCGCGGCGATCGCATCGACGCTGGCGCAGGACGGCTGGACGATCACCGAGAGCCAGCAGTACGCCGATCCCGACACCCTGCACTTCTTCATGCGCGTGCGCTTCGCGGCCGATCGCGACGTCGAGCTCGAGGTCATGCGCGCGACGCTCGCGCCGGTGCTCGAGCCGTTCGACATGGACTGGGACCTGCACGACGCCACCGCGCCCCTGCGTGTCGTCGTGATGGTGTCCAAGCAGGGCCACGTCCTGAACAACCTGCTCTTCCACGCGCGCCAGGGCCAGCTGCCCGTCGAGATCGTTGCGGTCGTGTCGAACCACCCCGACTGGCGCGACACCGTGGAGTGGCACGGCATCGAGTTCCACCAGATTCAGGTCACCCCCGAGACCAAGCGCGACACCGAGCAGTTCGTGATCGACCTGATGGACAGCCGCGGCGCCGAGGCGCTCATCCTGGCGCGCTACATGCAGATCCTCACCGACCAGATGTGCCGCGACGTGCACGGCCGGGCCATCAACATCCACCACTCGCTGCTGCCCAGCTTCAAGGGCGCCCGCCCGTACGAGCAGGCCCACCGTCACGGCGTGAAGGTCATCGGCGCCACGGCGCACTACGTGACGGCCGACCTCGACGAGGGGCCGATCATCGAGCAGGACTTCCGTCGCGTCGACCACCGCTCGTCGGCGGCCGAGCTGGCGGCCATGGGCCAGGACCTCGAGGCCCGGGCCCTGGTGAGCGCGGTGCGCGCCCACGCCGAGCACCGGGTGCTGCTGAACGGCATGAAGACGGTCGTCTTCGACTGAGACCCGCCGCGGGAGGCGGGCCGCTCGCTCAGGTGTCGCGTTCCTCTGCACTCGACGCGTCGGCGTCGGCGTCGAGGTCGGCCACGGTGGGTGCCGTGAGCGCCGCCACCGGATCACCCCCGGCGGTCAGGGCGGCGTCGATCCGCTCGTTGGCGTAGCGCAGGATCTCGGCGATCGTGGCCGTCACGGGCACCGCGAGGAACGCGCCCGTGATGCCGAAGATCGAGCCGCCGGCGGTGACGGCCATCAGCACGACGGCCGGGTGCAGGTTCATGCTCTTGCCCTGCAGCATCGGCGAGAGCACGTTGCCCTCGAGCTGCTGCACGGCGACGATCACGGCCAGGATGATGAGGGCGTCCCGCGGGGAGTTGGTCACCAGGGTCACCAGCACGGCGATCGCGCCACTGGCGAACGCACCAACGATCGGGATGAACCCGCCGATGAAGGTGATGACGGCGAGCGGCACCCACAGCGGCTGGCCCACGATCGCCAGCGCGGCGCCGATCAGCACGGCGTCGATGAACGACACGAGCGCTTGGGTGCGGATGAAGCCGCCGAGGGTGTTCCAGGCCCGGTAGAGCATCTCGCGCAGGTGGCCGCCGACGCGGTGGCCGCCGAGGCGCTCGACCCACGGCAGGAAGCGGTGGCCGTCCTTGATGAACAGGAAGGTCAGGATCAGCACCAGCACGGTGTTGAGGACCACGTTCGTGGCCACGCCGATCGTGGAGAGCACGCCGCTGCTGATGTCCCCGGCGCTGTTGCGCAGCCAGTCCTCGACCGAGTCGAGGGCGTTCGAGATCTGACCCGCCTCGATCGGCAGTGGCCCGTTCACGAGCCAGTCCTGAACCTCGCCGACGCCCTTCGCGGCACGATCGGCGATCTCGGGCGCCTCCTCCACGAGCTGGGGGATGAGGATCGAGAACAGGAAGCCGAGCGCCGCGAGGAACGCGAGCATCACGACGCCGGCCGCTGCGGCCGCGGGGACCCCGAGGTCACGCAGGCGCTTGGTCGGCGGGCCGAGCACGGTGGCGAACAGGATCGCCAGCGACACGGGGAACCAGATCATCCAGGTGCGTCCGACGCCCCAGCCGAGCACGTACAGGGCGGCGGCGACGACGATGAGGCGCAGGCCCCAGCGCTGGAGCACGACGAAGCCCTGGTCGATCATCACGGCCCGGTCGCGGATGCGTGTCTCTGTCACTCCGCAACCCTATCCGGGCAGTTCCCAATCCACCGGCTCCGCGCCCTGGGCGGCCAGGGCGGCGTCGGCTCGGCTGAAGGGACGCGAGCCGAAGAACCCGCGCGATGCCGACAGCGGACTGGGATGGGCCGACTCGATCCGGGGCACGTCGCCCAGGCGCGACGCCAGCGACTGGGCGTCGCGGCCCCACAGGATCGCGACGAGCGGGCCACCGCGCTCGACGAGGGCGGCGATCGCGCGGTCGGTGACCGCCTCCCACCCGCGGCCGCGGTGGCTGGCGGCCTCGCCGGGTCGCACGGTCAGGCAGCGGTTGAGCAGCATGACGCCCCGGTCGGCCCACGCCGACAGGTCGCCGTGCGGCGCCGGCGCGATGCCGAGGTCGGCCTCGAGCTCGCGGTAGATGTTGGCCAGGCTGCGCGGCAGCGGCCGCACGTCGGGCCGGACCGAGAACGACAGGCCCATCGGGTGGCCGGGAGTCGGGTAGGGGTCCTGGCCCGTGACGAGCACCCGCACCTGCGCCAGGGGGGTGCGGAAGGCGCGGAAGATCGCGTCCGGCTCGGGCAGGTAGGTGCGGCCGGCGGCGACCTCGGCGCGCAGGAAGTCGCCCATCGCCGCGATCTGGGGTGCGACGGGCTCCATCGCCTCGGCCCAGTCCGGGGCCATCAGGTGCTCGAGGCTCACTCGGGCTTCCTCAGCGCGGTGGGTGCGAGCGCGCTGGCGACGAGGCACAGCGCGAGCGGGACGAGGAAGGCCGTGGTGAGCGGCACCCAGTGGGTCAGCAGCCCGATGATCGAGGGACCGCTGAGCAGGGCCACGTAGCCCATGCCCGTGACCCGCGCGATGATCGCCGCGCCGTGGCGGGGGTCCACGTTGCCCGCCGCGCTGAAGAACTGGGGCACGCACCCCGCGAGCCCGATCCCGACCACCGCCCAGCCGAGGATGGCGATCGCCGGCGTGGGCGCGACGATCGCGATCGCCAGGCCGATCGCTCCCAGGATCGAGGCCCAGCGCACGAAGGGGCCCGGTCCGGTGACGACGACGATGCGGTCCACCACGAGCCGCGTGACGAACATCGTCGCGCTGAAGGCGCCGTAGGCGACCGCGGCCACGGCCTCGGTCGTGCCGAGCTCGTCGCGCAGGTGCACGGTGCTCCAGTCGTAGGCCACGCCCTCGGCGAGCATCAGCGCGAACGCCAGCGCGCCGAGCAGCACGATCCGGGCGGTCCACGGCGGCCGCTCGAGGCCCTCCTCGCGATCCTGCACGTCGTGGTCGAGCAGGTGCGGCCGCACGAGCGCGACGAGCACGAGGCCCAGCAGCGCGAATACCAGGAAGTCCAGGGGCACGGGCCAGCCCAGCGCCAGCATGGTGCCGCCGAGGGCCGAGGCGATGAAGCCGCCGGCGGAGAACCACGCGTGGAACGAGGACATCACCGGCCGGCCGTACGCCCGCTCGACGGTGACCGCCTGGGCGTTCTGGGCCACGTCGACGACGCCGTTGGTGGCGCCGAGGAGACCGAGCGCGGCGGCCAGCGTCCACACGTCGGTCGCCAGGCCCGGCAGCGGGAGGGACAGGCACATCAGCACGAGGGCGACCGTGACGGCGCGCGCGCTGCCGGTGCGGTCGACGAAGAAGCCGGCGGCCTGCATGCCCAGCCACGCGCACGCGCCCATCCACAGCAGCAGCGTGCCGAGGGTGGCCGCGGAGATCCCGGTGCGATCCATGACCACGGGGATGTGCACGATCCAGGCCCCGAGCAGGAAGCCGTTGGAGAACAGGAGGGTGGAGGTCGCCACCCGTGCTCGCCCGATCGTCGCTTCCACCACGGCACGAGTGTAGGAGGGCGTCGATGGGCCCGGCCGGTAGCATGGGCGGGTTGTGTCTTCTGCCATCACCGACTACCGCCGCCTCTGGGGCGCAGCTGGATTCTCGTTCGTCGCGGTGGCGTTCCTGGGGCGCATCCCGCTCGCGATGAGCCAGATGGGCGTGCTGCTGCTCGTGGCCCAGTCCACCGGCAAGTACGGCATCGCCGGCGCCACGGCGGGCGCGCTCGCGGTCGCCAGTGCGATCGGCTCCCCGTTCTTCGGCGCGGCGGCCGACCGGGTCGGGCAGCGGCCCGTCGTGCTCACGCAGTCGATCCTCGGGTCGATCGGTCTCGTCGCGATCGTCGTCTGCTCCGACCGGGGCGTCTCCTCCGGGGCCCTCATCGCGGTCGCGGCGCTCACCGGCCTCGTGATGCCGCAGGTCGGCCCGCTGGCCCGCGTGCGGTGGCGACCGGTCCTGGCCCTGCGGGTCGACGAGGGCCGCATCCGCGAGTCCGAGGTCAACCGCTTCGTCGACCTGGCGTTCTCCTACGAGGGTGCGGGGGACGAGGCGTCCTTCGTGCTCGGCCCGGCGCTCGTCGGCATCCTCGGCGTGCTGGTCGGGGCCGACGGAGCGCTGCTGGCCGCCGCCGTGCTGCTGCTCGTCTTCGGCTCCTGGTTCGCCGTGCACCGCACCGCGGCGCTCGTGCCCCGCGGCAGCGAGCACGCGCCCACGCACGGCGTGAAGCTGTGGACCGCCGCGTTCATCGTGCTGGCGTTCGCCGTCTACCTCATGGGCACGTTCTTCGGCAGCATCCAGGCCGGCTCCACGGTCCTGGCCACCCAGCAGGGCCACCCTGACGTGGCCGGCCTCATCCACGCCGTCCTCGGCATCGGCAGCATGATCGCGGCACTGTCGCTCGCGGCCGTCCCGGTCAGCGTGCTCTACGCCACGCGCATGCTGTGGGCGTCCGGGGCGATGGTCGCGCTGTCCCTGCCGCTGCTGCTCGTGCAGACGATCCCGCAGGTCGTCGCCGTGATCGCGGTGCTGGGCTTCGCGGTGGCGCCCTACCTGATCAGCGCGTTCGCGCTGGCCGGCCTCATCGTGCCGCCCGCGCGGATCGGCACGGCCATGACGTTCATGGCCGGCGCCACCGGCCTCGGCTACGCCACGGGCGCGTCGCTCGCCGGCCGCGCCGCCGACGGCGCGTTCGGCCCGTCGGGGCCCACCCCCGCCTTCGCCGTCACGATCGGGGCGATGGTGGTGGCGTTCGTGGTCTCGGTGGCCACGCAGCGGATCCTGCGCAACGCCCGCATCGTCTCCTGAGTCAGCGCCGCAGCGCGGCGGCCAGCCGGTCGCGGGCCTGCGGCCACTCGTCGTCGAGCATCGAGAACGTCACGGTGTCGCGCCAGGACCCGTCGTCGCGCGGCTTGTGCTTGCGCAGCACGCCCTCACGCTGCGCCCCGAGGCGGGCGATCGCCGCTTGTGACCGTTCGTTGCGGATGTCGGTGTGCCACACGACGCGGACGCAGCCGAGTTCGTCGAACGCGCGGGTGAGGAGCAGCAGCTTGGCCTCGGTGTTCAGGCCGTTGCGCCAGAAGCGACGACCGATCCAGGTGTGGCCGATCGCCACCGTGCGCAGCTCCGCGTCGACGTCGTAGAAGCACGTCATGCCGGCCACCTCGCCGGTGCGCAGGTCGACCTGCGCCCACGGCACGAGCGCCGGGTTGGCCAGCGTGCGCTCGATCCGTGCGGCGGCCACCTCGGGCGTCATCACGTCCCACCCGCGCAGGTGCTCGAAGACGACGGGATCGTCACCGGCCGCGGCGAGGCTGGCGGCGTGATCGGGCCGGAGCGCCTCGAGCCGCACCAGGGTGCCGCTCAGCGTCGCCGGCGTGGTCCAGGGGTCGCTCATGGTCAGCGGGTCAGCCGGTCGAGGAAGGCGATCATCAGCGCCTCGCGGACGCGCGGGGGAGCGACGTCGACGAGGGCGTTGACGGGGCCGAGCCGCTCGGGCACCGCGACCTGGCCACCCTCGCCGGCAAGGCCGGCCAGGGCGAGCAGGCCGTCGAAGGCCTCGTCGTCGAGCGTGTCCGGATCCAGGCCGGCCGCGGCCTCGGCCAGCAGCGGGTCGATCCGGATCGGGCCGGCGGCGGCGGCCGCCGCGACGGACTCGCGCAGCGCCTCCAGGAACTCGGGCACGGACGCGGCGGTGGCCGCCGAGATCGTCAGGTGCAGGTTGGCGGGCTCGTCGCCGAACCGCATCTGCGGCTGGACGAACCAGCCGCGGTCGAGCATCAGGTCGCTGATCGTGAACGGGTCCACGGCGTCGTCGGTGCCCACCACGACGAGGGAGGTGTCGGGGCGCTCCACGAGGTGGAGGTGGTCGATGGCCTCGATGCCCTCGGCGAGCCGTCGGGTGCCGTCGAGGGTGCGCCGGACGAGGTCGCGGTAGCCCTCGTCGCCGATCAGCTGCACCACGGCCCACGCGGCCGCCAGTGGTCCGCCCGACTTGGTGGACTGGGTGGTGGAGTTGAGCATCGTGTAGCCCGGCCAGTCGGCGTGCGCGAAGAACTGGGGGCGGCGCAGGGCGGCGTCGGCGTGCAGCAGCAGCGACACCCCCTTGGGCGTGTAGGCGTACTTGTGCAGGTCAACCGAGATGCTGGTGACCCCCGGCACGGCGAAGTCCCACGCGGGAGCGTCCGGGGTCCACGGGAGGATCCAGCCGCCGATGCACGCGTCCACGTGGAACCGCAGGCCGCGCTCGCGGGTGACGGCCGCGAGGTCCTCGACGGGGTCGATCACGCCATGGGCGTACGACGGCGTGGAGGCGGCCACCAGCACCACGCGGTCGCCGAGCCGGTCGATCGTCTCGGTCATGGCGGCGACGTCGGCGCGATGGCCCGGGCCCACGGGCACGGTCACGAGCTCGACGCCGAAGTAGTGCGCCGCCTTCGCGAACGCGGCGTGGATCGTGGTGGGCACCACCATGGCCGGCCGCTCGACGCCGGCCGCGTCACGGGCGGTCTGCACGGCCAGCAGGATCGACTCGGTGCCACCCGACGTGACGGTGCCGACCACCTCGTCGCCGCCGTGCAGCGCCGATCGGGCGAATCCGACGAGGTCGGACTCCATCGACAGCAGGCTCGGGAACGCGGTGGGGTCGAGGCCGTTCGTGGCGGCGTACATCGCGATCGCCTGCCGGGCCACCTCGTCGGCCTCCTCGAGGCCCGAGTCGTACACGTAGGCCAGGGTCCGGCCGCCGTGCGTGGGGAGGTCCCCCTGCCGGCGAGCGGCGAGCTCGGCCAGGATCTGGTCAGGTGACATCGAGGCTCCTGAGGCGGTCGTCGAGGCGGTAGCCGCGCAGCAGCACGAGGCTGAGGGCGGCCAGGGCGGCGGGCAGCACCGAGAACCCGAGGGCGATCGCGAGGCGGGCGCTGTCGGGCTGGGTCACGGTGACGTCGCCGGTGGAGGACACGTAGCCGCCCGCGGTGAGCACGAGCGCGAAGATCCCCGGCCCGAGGGCCAGCCCCAGCGTCTCGCCCGCGGTCCACACGCCCGTGAAGACGCCGATGCGGTTCGAGCCGCTGCGCTGCGCGTCGTCGGCCGCGACGTCGGGCAGCATCGCCATGGGGAACACCTGGGCGCCGGCGTAGCCGATGCCCACGAGGGCGGCCGCGACGTAGGTCAGGCCCGTCCACCCGGCATGGGCCGTCAGCAGGGCGGCCATGCCGACCACGAGGAACCCGGTGGCCAGTCCGTACCCCGACCGCTTGCCCCGCGTGGCCGCATACCGCTCCCACAGCGGCGTCACCAGCAGCGCCGGTCCGACGAAGGCCACGAAGAGGAATGTGTTGGCGGCGGCGCTGTCGAGCAGGTCGTCGGCGACGTAGGCCACGCCGGCGAGCACCGTGCCGATGGCCGCGGCCTGCACGACGAAGGTCAGCAGGACCGCGCGGAAGTCGGGGTTCGCAGCCACGAGCCGCAGCTGGTCGGCGAAGGTGCCGGCGGCGGTCTCGGTGGGGTGCTCGGGTGCGCCGCGGGTGCCCCACCACGACCCGAGCACGCCGAGCGCGATGAGCACCGCGACGTAGACGCCCATCGCGGCGTGACCGAGCTGGTCGGCCACGATCGGCGCGGTGGCGCCCGACAGCAGGATCGTCAGCGCCAGCACCACCACGCGCCACGTCATGAGCCGCGTGCGCTCGGCGTAGTCCAGGGTCAGCTCGGCCGGCATCGCGACGTACGGCACCTGGAAGAACGCGTAGGCGCTCGCGCAGCCCAGGAAGGCCACGGCCACCCACGCGGCGGCGAGCGCGCTCGGCTCGGAGGGCCCGGCGAACATCACGGCGAAGAGCACCGCGAGCGTGAGGCCGGCGCGGACGAGGAACGGCCGGCGGCGACCCGCGGGATGGGTCGAGCGGTCGCTGATGCGCCCCGCGATCGGGTTGAGGACCACGTCCCAGGCCTTCGGGGCGAAGACCAGGACACCGGCCAGTGCCGCGCCGATGCCGATCTCGTCGGTCAGGTAGGGCAGCAGCAGCAGCCCGGGAACGGTGCCGAAGGTCCCGGTCGCGACACTGCCGAGCGCGTACCCGCGGCGGACCCGGGCGGGAAGCTCAGCCGTCACCGTCGGACGGCCCGATGTCGCGCACGGCCGCGAGCTCGGCCAGGAAGGTGTTGGCCCAGCGCTCGATGTCGTTCTCCATCACCTGCTTGCGCAGGGCGCGCATCCGCTTGCGCAGGTCGACGGGATTGGCCCGCATCGCCCCCAGCAGCGCGTCCTTCATGCCGTTGATGTCGTGCGGGTTGACCTGGAAGGCCTGCTTGAGCTCGCCCGCGGCGCCGGCGAACTCGCTGAGCACGAGCGCGCCGCGGTCGTCCCAGCGGGTGGCGATGTACTCCTTGGCTACGAGGTTCATGCCGTCGCGCAGGGGAGTGACGACCATGACGTCGGCGGCGCGGTACATCGCGGCCATCTCCTCGCGCGGGAACGACGCGTGCAGGTACTGCACCGGCTGCTGGCCGATGCGCCCCATGTCGCCGTTGATCCGCCCGACGAGGCGGTTGATGTCGTCGCGCAGGACGCGGTACTGGTGCACGCGCTCGCGCGACGGGGTGGCCACCTGGACGAAGACGGCGTCGTCCACGTCGATGACGCCGTCGCTGACCAGCTCGCCGAACGCGCGGAGCCGCTGCGGCAGGCCCTTGGTGTAGTCGAGGCGGTCGATGCCGATGAGCACGTGGCGCGGATTGCCCAGGCTGTCGCGGATCTCCTGAGCGCGGGCCGTGACCTCGGGGGTGCGCGAGAGCTGCTCGAAGCCGCGCGCGTCGATCGAGATCGGGTAGGCCCGGGCGAGCACCTTGCGGCCGTCGGGCAGGAACACCGTGTCGCGCACGGTGCGGTGACCCACGCGCTGACGCACGAGGCGGGCGAAGTTCTGCGCACCGCCGGGCATCTGGAAGCCGACGAGGTCGGCGCCGAGCAGGCCCTCGAGGATCTGGCGCCGCCACGGCAGCTGCTGGAACAGCTCGGTGGGCGGGAAGGGGATGTGGAGGAAGAACCCGATCAGCAGGTCGGGGCGCAGCTCGCGCAGCATCTGCGGCACCAACTGCAGCTGGTAGTCCTGCACCCACACCACGGCGCCGGGCGCGGCCAGCGTGGCGGCCTTCTCGGCGAAGCGGCGGTTCACGGTGACGTAGGCGTCCCACCACTCGCGGTGGTACTCGGGCGTGACGACGACGTCGTGGTAGAGCGGCCAGAGCGTGCCGTTGGAGAAGCCCTCGTAGTACTCCTCGACCTCGGACTCCGACAGCGGCACGGGCACGAGGCGCAGTCCGTCGTGCTCGAACTCCTCGAGGTCCTCCTCGGCGGCGCCGTGCCAGCCGATCCACGCACCGCCGCGCAGCTTCATCACGGGCTCGAGGGCGGTGACCAGCCCGCCGGGCGACGTGCGCCAGGAGATCGCGCCGTCGGCGTCGATCAGCCGGTCCACCGGCAGCCGGTTGGCGATCACGAGGAAGTCAGCTTGCTCCGGCGCCATGGGGCCACCTTAGGGGAGAACGGGTGCCCTCGCCCCGGAGTGGGCGTCCGCGCCCGCCGGATTCTGGCAGGGGAATGACAACGGTGTGATTCCGCCGGTACGATCAGGGACATGGCAGCGGTGGAGAGTCACGACCAGGTGGTCAGCGCGGGCGCATTGTCCGACCGCGACCGCGAGATGCTCGAGCTCGAACGCCTGTGGTGGAAGTACGCCGGCGCCAAGGAGCAGGCGATCCGCGACAAGTTCGACATGACCTCGACGCGGTACTACCAGATCCTCAACGCGCTGATCGACTCCGAGGACGCGCTCGCGCACGACCCGCTGCTGGTCAAGCGCCTGCGCCGCCTCCGCTCGCAGCGCCAGCGTCAGCGCCAGGCGCGACGCACCGGCTCCGACCGCTGAAGTGGACCAGCCCCCGCTCGAACCGCGCGACGACCGGCGTGACCCCGAACGGCGCGGCCCGGCCTGGACCGTGATCGTGCTGCCCGCGGTGTGGCTCATCCTGGGGGTCGCCGGCGGGTGGGCGATCATCGAGACCGTCCGCGACGACGCCGCCCCCGCGCAGTCCGCGAAGCGCACCACGACGGGTCCCACGCCCACCGCGAAGGCCACGGCGAAGAAGACGGCCAAGCCCAAGCCGAAGAAGTCCGCGACGCCGAAGACCGAGCCCACCACCGAGCCCACCTCCGAGCCGGCGGCGACGCGCTCGATCGGCGTCTCGGTCTACAACCAGGTCGGGATCGGCGGCCTGGCGGGGCGTGTGGCCGGTCAGGCGCGTGCGGCCGGGTGGACGATCGGGGCGGTCGCCGACTGGCGCGGCAACGTGCCACAGGACACGATCTACTACCCGGCGGGCCGTCAGGGCGAGGCGGCGCTGCTCGGCGGCGACCTGGCCATCTCGCGTCTCATGCCCGCCACCGCGGGCATGTCCGGCACCAACCTCACGGTCGTGCTGGCCAGCCCCCGCTGAGTCCTCGTGACTCCGCGCCATACTTTCCCCATGACCGAACCGGGGGGCACGCTGCTCGCGCTCGACTTCGACGGCACGCTCGCACCGATCGTCGACGACCCCGCATCGGCCTGGATCCATCCCGACTCGCTGGCCGCCCTGCGCCGGCTGGGCCCGGTGCTGCGTGAGCTGACGATCATCACCGGGCGCCCGGTGGAGCAGGTGCGGCGACTGGGCCGCTTCGAGGACGGGCCGGGGCTCGATCGCATGGTCGTGTGCGGCCAGTACGGGGCCGAGCGCTGGGACGCCGCCAGCGGCGAGGTGCGTCGGCCGCACCGCCCGCAGGCCGTCTCCGACCTCGCCGCGCGGCTGCCGCAGTGGCTCGTCGAGCACGACGCCTCCCGGATCCGGATCGAGGACAAGGGACTGGCGATCGCGCTGCACACCCGCGGCGTCGCGCCGGGCCTGCTGGACGAGCTGCGGCCCCAGATCGAGGCCCTCGCGGCCGAGGTCGGCCTGCACCTCGAGCCGGGCCGCCAGGTGATCGAGCTGCGCTCCGCCGGCACCGACAAGGGCCAGACCCTACGGCGCGTGGTCGGCCGCGTCGAGCCTGGCGCCGTGATCTACGCCGGTGACGACCTCGGCGACCTGCCGGCCTTCGAGGAGGGCATCGCCCTGCGCGAGCAGGGGATGGACGTCACGCTCGTGTGCTCGGCCTCCGACGAGCAGGACGCGCTCGTCGCGCTGGCCGACGTGGTGCTCGACGGCCCCGACGCCGTGGCCGCGTGGCTCGGCGATCTCGCCGACCGGTTCGCGCCCGCCTGAGCCTCCGCGTCACCGTCTCGTCATCCGGACGGAGTGGACGTATCGTGAGACGGCCACCTAGTCTGAAGCCACTCATCCCGAGGGGCAGAGGGACACGGCCCGACGAAGCCCCAGCAACCAGCCGATCACCGGCCAGGTGCTAATTCCGTCCGCGGTCGAACGTCGACCCGGAGAGATGAATGGAGTCTTCGTGAGCGTCACGACCCCCGAGACCAGCACCCTCCGCGAGGGTGCCTTCGGCCCCGCCACCGGCCTGAAGTGCCGCGAGTGCGGCGCCACGCGCGAGCTCGGCCCCCACTACGCCTGTTACGACTGCTTCGGCCCGCTGGAGATCGCCTACGACTTCGGCACGGTCACGCGTGAGCAGATCGAGGCCGGGCCGGCCAACATCTGGCGCTACAAGGCGCTGCTGCCCGTCCCCGACGACATCGAGAGCAGCCCGAACCTCGAGCCCGGCTTCACCCGCCTGCTCGACGCCCGCAACCTCGCCGCCGAGCTCGGCCTGGCGAAGCTGTGGGTCAAGGACGACAGCACCAACCCCACCAACTCCTTCAAGGACCGCGTCGTGGCCTGCGCGCTGAGCGCGGCGCGCGAGTTCGGCAGCAAGGTCTTCGCCTGCCCCTCCACCGGCAACCTCGCCAACGCGGTCGCCGCGGCCGGCGCGCGGGCCGGGATCCGCACGGTCGTGTTCATCCCGAGCAACCTCGAGACGCCCAAGCAGGTGAACTCGGCGATCTTCACCGAGAACCTCATCGCGGTCGACGGCAACTACGACGACGTCAACAAGCTGGCCAGCGAGATCGCCGGCGAGGAGGACGGCTGGGCCTTCGTCAACGTGAACGTGCGCCCGTTCTACGCCGAGGGCTCCAAGACGCTCGGGTACGAGATCGCCGAGCAGCTCGGCTGGCGCCTGCCCGACCAGATCGTCATCCCCGTCGCCTCCGGCTCGCAGCTGACCAAGGTGCACAAGGCGTTCGGCGAGCTCATCGCGCTCGGCCTGGTCGAGGACAAGCCCTACCGCGTGTTCGGCGCGCAGGCCACGGGCTGCAACCCCGTCGCCACCGCGTTCAAGGACGGCGTCGACGCGATCCGGCCCGTGCGGCCCGACACGATCGCCAAGTCGCTCGCGATCGGCAATCCGGCCGACGGCATCTACGTGCTCGACATCGCCCGCTCCACCGGCGGCGGCGTCGAGGAGGTCGACGACGAGCAGATCCGCGAGGGGATCGTGCTGCTGGCCCGCACCGAGGGCATCTTCACCGAGACGGCGGGCGGCACGACCGTCGCCGTCCTGAAGAAGCTGGTCGAGACCGGCCAGCTCGACCCGGAGCTGGAGACCGTGGTGATCAACACCGGTCACGGCCTCAAGACGCTCGACGCCGTCTCCGGGTCCGTCGGCGCCCGCGCCACCATCGCCCCCACCTACGACGCCTTCACCGCGGCCGGCATCGCCTGAGCCGTCCGACCGACCCACCCGAGGAGAGCCCCATGGCCGTGTCCGTCCGCATCCCCACGATCCTGCGCAGCTACACGAACGACGAGTCCCAGGTCAGCGCCGAGGGCGACCGCCTCAGCGACGTGCTGGAGTCGCTCGAGTCGACCTACCCCGGCATCCGCGCGCGGATCGTCGACGAGGACGGCAAGCTGCGCCGCTTCGTGAACGTCTACGTGGCGGAGGAGGACGTCCGCTTCGCCGAGGGCCTCGACACCCGCACGCCCGACGGCACCCAGATCTCGGTCATCCCGGCCGTCGCCGGCGGCTGCTGAGTCCCTCCCGAGCAATCCCGCGTAGGAGGATCGGGCCTGCTGCCGATACGCTGGCTCTGGTCCGGCCGCGGACCTTTCCGCGCAGAACAAGGTGGTCTCATGGTGCATGGCACCGTCAAGTGGTTCAACTCCGACAAGGGTTACGGCTTCATCGCCGTCGAGGGCCAGGACGACGTCTTCGTCCACTGGTCCAAGATCGCGATCAACGGGTTCAAGACCCTGGAGGACGGCCAGAACGTCGAGCTGGAGATCGTCGACGGCCCCAAGGGACGTGAGGCCGAGAACGTGCAGCCCCTGCACTAGTGCTTCGGGGGACTGGTGCATCGGGCGACCTCGGGTGCGGGGTCGCTTGAACGGTGGGGATTAGCACTCGTATAGTGAGAGTGCTAGTTCCACTTCTACTTATGTCGGAGACACGCACCCATGGCCAAGTCCATCGCATTCAACGAAGAAGCCCGGCGCGGGCTCGAGCGGGGCATGAACCAGCTCGCCGACGCCGTGAAGGTCACCCTCGGCCCCAAGGGCCGGAACGTCGTCCTGGAGAAGAAGTGGGGAGCCCCCACGATCACGAACGACGGCGTCTCCATCGCCAAGGAGATCGAGCTCGAGGATCCCTACGAGAAGATCGGTGCCGAGCTCGTCAAGGAGGTCGCCAAGAAGACCGACGACGTCGCGGGTGACGGCACCACCACCGCCACCGTCCTGGCCCAGGCGCTCGTGCGCGAGGGTCTGCGCAACGTCGCCGCCGGCGCCAACCCGATGGGCCTGAAGAAGGGCATCGAGATCGCCGTCGAGGCCATCAGCGAGCAGCTGCTCGCCATGGCGAAGGACGTCGAGACCAAGGAGCAGATCGCCTCCACCGCCTCCATCTCCGCCGCTGACACCACGGTCGGCGAGATCATCGCCGAGGCGATGGACAAGGTCGGCAAGGAAGGCGTCATCACGGTCGAGGAGTCGAACACGTTCGGCCTCGACCTCGAGCTGACCGAGGGCATGCGCTTCGACAAGGGTCACCTGTCGGGCTACTTCGTCACCGACCCCGAGCGCATGGAGACCGTGCTCGAGGATCCGTACATCCTGATCGTCAACAGCAAGATCAGCACCGTCAAGGACATGGTCCCGGTGCTGGAGAAGGTCATGCAGACCGGCAAGCCGCTGGCGATCATCGCCGAGGACGTCGAGGGCGAGGCGCTGGCCACCCTCATCGTCAACAAGCTGAAGGGCACCTTCAAGTCCGTCGCCATCAAGGCGCCCGGCTTCGGTGACCGTCGCAAGGCGATGCTGACCGACATCGCGATCCTCACCGGTGGCGAGGTCATCAGCGAGGAGGTCGGCCTCAAGCTCGAGAACGCCGACCTGACGCTGCTCGGCACCGCTCGCAAGGTCGTCACGTCCAAGGACGAGACCACCATCGTCGAGGGTGGCGGCGACGAGGCCCAGATCCAGGGCCGCGTGGCGCAGATCAAGGCCGAGATCGAGAACAGCGACTCGGACTACGACCGCGAGAAGCTCCAGGAGCGCCTCGCGAAGCTGGCCGGCGGCGTGGCCGTCATCAAGGTCGGCGCGGCCACCGAGGTCGAGCTCAAGGAGCGCAAGCACCGCATCGAGGACGCCGTCCGCAACGCCAAGGCGGCCGTTGAGGAGGGCATCGTCCCCGGCGGCGGTGTCGCGCTCGTCCAGGCCAGCAAGGCCGCGTTCGAGAAGCTCGAGCTCGAGGGTGACGAGGCCACCGGCGCGAACATCGTCCGCGTCGCGACCTCGGCCCCGCTGAAGCAGATCGCCATCAACGCCGGCCTCGAGGGCGGCGTCGTGGCGGAGAAGGTCGCGAACCTCGAGCAGGGTCACGGCCTCAACGCGGCCACCGGCGAGTACGTCGACATGATCGCGACCGGCATCATCGATCCGGCCAAGGTCACGCGCTCGGCGCTGCAGAACGCCGCGTCGATCGCCGCGCTGTTCCTGACCACCGAGGCCGTCGTGGCCGACAAGCCGGAGCCCGCGGGCGCGGCCGGCGCCCCCGACATGGGCGACATGGGTGGCATGGGTGGCATGGGCTTCTGATTCCCGCTGTTCCACGGGACCCCGGCACCTCACAGGTGCCGGGGTCCCGTGCGTCCGGGGGTGGGAGGATGTCCGGCGTGACCACGTGGCTGGAGCTCTCCCGGACCGACGACGCGATGACGCCCGAGCACCGGGCCCGGCTCGTCGCAGCGGGCGTGGACCCGGCCCGCCTCGACGCGATCGACTGGCGACGGATGGACGGACCGCTGCCCTCCTGGTGGAACGACCTCGACAACGCGCTGTACGTGGCGCCCGGCGCGCGGCTGCCCGACCACGTCGTGGCGGCGCTGACGACCTTCTACTTCCAGGACGCGCTGATCGTGGTCGGTGCCCCGATGGACCACCTGACGTCGCTGCTCGTCGGCGGGAACGAGGCGACCGTCTTCCTCGACGAGCGCGTCGTGCTCACGGCAGGCGAGCTCTACTGCGGCGCGGGGTCCTCGATCGTCCTGCACGGGCCCCTCGTGGCCACCAGGGCGCCCGTCGTCGACGCGCGCAACGGCGGCCGTGTCGTGGCCGCGGGCGACCAGCTGTGGGCGGCCGGGGTCTACATCGCCACCGACGACATGCACCGGCTCGAGGACGCGGTCACGGGGGAGCGGCTCAACCCCTTCGGGGCCACGATCCGCATCGGTCACCACGTGTGGCTGTGCCGCGAGTCGGTGGTCTCGGGTCACGTCGAGATCGGCGACCATGTCTGCGTCGGAATGAGGGCCGTCGTGAGGGGTCAGAAGGTGCCCGCAAACGTGGTGGTGGCGGGGTCTCCGGGGCGTGTGGTGCGTGAGGGAACCACGTGGTCGTTCGACGACGCCCCGTGAGCGCGGGAAATCGCGGTTGATGCCCGAAACTTCAAGTTACCCCTGAGGCTCGTGCGCGAATCGATGCGTTCGCCTGCATGGATCACGACAAACTGCAGTCTGGGTGAATGTGACGTGCGCTACATGCGGGAATTTGCGGAATGCCCTGACACACGTCCCGCCATGGCCTACTTTCGAGGAGAAAGACAGGGGCATCGCGTCATTCGGTGGCCGTCGGAGGGGGAATCCGGCGGAGGGAGACATCGGGTGCGGGGGAACCGGGCCGGGGGGCTAGCCTACGGGCTTGTATCGGCACCACTCAACGACGCTCTTGGCTGAGTACGCAGACACGACGGCACGTGTGCCGCGGTGAGGCGGAGGGGTCCGCAGCACGACACCGCAGGTGCGCATTGGGGAGTTGGCATGACTTCAGCGATCGACGGGCGCGATGAAACCGTCCTTCCGCTGCGTCTGGTGGAGCCCATCACCAGCGACTCCGGTACCGGATCACCTTCGGTCCACCGGGAACTCACGGCGATGCCCACGGGGCGTTCGTCACTGGAAGCACTGATCCGCCAGGGACTCGTCGGGCACCTCGTCGTGCTCGTGGGAACGATCGTCGCCGGCCTCGTCGTCGGCATGGCGCCCGGGGCCCTCACGGCCCTGTCCGCCGGCGTCGTCCTGTGGCTCGGCTTCAGCCTGGCAGCGCTGCCGGCCTACGAGCGAGCGGGATCGCTGCGACCGGCCAAGCGGCTGATCGCGGTCCTCGCGCTGGGCGCGCTGGCCACCCTCGTCCTGTCCGACGTCGTCTCGGCCGAGCTGCGCGCCGCCGTCGTCGTCCTGAGCGTGACCGCCTCGCTGATCGTGGCCTCCGCGCTGGTGCACCGCACGGCCCTGCGCCGGGTGCCCACGCTGCTGGTGGGTCCCGCCGACGCCGTCAACCGGCTCGCGGCCCGCTGGGAGGACCGTCACGACCTCGTCGTGGTCGGGCGCTGCACGTGGGACTCCACCCAGCCGCTGGGGAGCGCCACGGTGAACTCCGTGGTCCGCGACGTCCCGAAGCTGCTGCGCACGGTCCACGGGGCACGGGTGGTCATCACGGCCGATCAGGCCCTGGGCGACCCGTCGCTGCGCCACCTCGCGTGGGGCCTGCAGCGCGCCGAGATCGAGTGCCTCGTGCTGACCGACATGAACGACTACGTCGAGTTCGTGCGACCCACCCGGGTCGGCGACCAGCTGGCGCTGGCCCTGGACCCGCCGAACAGCCACCTCGTGGGCCAGGCGGTCAAGGCGTTCTTCGACCGGGCGTTCGCGGTGCTGGCGATCCTGTTCGGTGCTCCGCTGATGGGCCTCATCGCGCTGGGCATCCGGCTGGACACGCGCGGGCCGATCATCTACCGGCAGGAGCGCACGGGCAAGGACGGCGTGCCGTTCACGATCTTCAAGTTCCGCACGATGGTCGTCGATGCCGACCAGCGGGTCGAGGACCTGCGCGAGCTCAACGAGGGTGCGGGGCCGCTGTTCAAGATGGCCCAGGACCCCCGCGTCACCCGGGTCGGCCGGATGCTGCGCCAGACGTCGCTCGACGAGCTGCCCCAGCTGTTCAACGTGCTGCTGGGCGACATGGCGCTGGTGGGCCCCCGCCCGGCCATCGAGAGCGAGACGTCGCAGTACAGCCAGTGGGTGTGGCGCCGGCTGCACGTCAAGCCCGGCATGACCGGCCTGTGGCAGGTCAGCGGTCGCTCGAACCTCTCGTGGGACGAGTCGATCCGCCTCGACCTGATGTACGTCAACAACTGGAATCTGCGGATGGACCTGACGATCCTGCTCAAGACCATCGGCGTCGTCCTCGGTCGCAAGGGCGCCTGGTAGGCCACGAGTCCCCCCGGCAGAACGGCCGCCGCCCCTCGGGGCGGCGGCCGTTCCTGTGCGTCCGGAGAGGATCGCGGGTCAGTGCTCGGTGATGGTGCCCGCGCCGACGGTGCGGTTGGTGCTCTCGTCGATGAGGATGAACGACCCCGACTGCCGGTTCCGCTGGTAGGGATCGACCATCAGCGGCTGCGTCGTGCGCAGCACCACGCGACCGATCGCGTTGAGCCCGAGGCTGCCCGGCGCCTGGTTGCGGTGCAGCGTGTTCACGTCGAGCTCGTACTTGATCTCCTTGACCAGGGCACGCGCCGACCGGGTGGTGTGCTTGATCGCGTACTTGCCACCGACCGTCATCGCGGTGCTGTCCATCCAGCAGACCATCGCGTCGAGGTCCTGCGTGACGACCGGCTGGTTGTTCGGGCGCACGATCATGTCGCCGCGCGACACGTCCACCTCGTCCTCGAGGCGCACCGTGACCGACATCGGCGCGAACGCCTCGGCCAGCTCGCCCTGGGCGGTGTCGATCGCCTTGATCCGGCTGGGCAGGCCACTGGGCAGCACCAGCACCTCGTCACCGGGGCGCATGACGCCGCTGACGACCTGGCCCGCGAACGCGCGGTAGTCGCCCTGGCCGTTCTGGGGGCGGATCACGTACTGCACGGGGAAGCGCACGTCGACGAGGTTGCGGTCGCTCGCGATGTAGACGTTCTCCAGGTGGTGCAGCAGCGACGGACCGTCGAACCAGTCCATCTCGGCCGACCGCGCCACGACGTTGTCGCCCGTCAGCGCGGAGAGCGGGATGGTCGTGACGTCGGTGAACTCCAGGCGGGCGGCGAAGTCGACGAACTCGTCGCTGATGCGCCGGTAGACGTCCTCGGACCAGTCGACCAGGTCCATCTTGTTGATCGCCAGCACGACGTGCGGCACGCGCAGCAGGGACACGAGCGTGGCGTGGCGGCGGCTCTGCTCCTGCAGGCCCTTGCGGGCGTCCACGAGGATGATCGCGAGATCGGCGGTGGAGGCACCCGTCACCATGTTGCGCGTGTACTGGATGTGTCCCGGCGTGTCCGCGATGATGAACTTGCGCTTCGGCGTCGAGAAGTAGCGGTAGGCCACGTCGATCGTGATGCCCTGCTCGCGCTCGGCGCGCAGGCCGTCGGTGAGCAGCGCCAGGTCGGTGTACTCGTCGCCGCGCTGGGCGCTCGTGGCCTCCACGGCCTCGAGCTGGTCGGTGAAGATCGACTTGCTGTCGAACAGCAGCCGGCCGATGAGGGTGCTCTTGCCGTCGTCGACCGAGCCGGCCGTGGCGAATCGCAGGATGTCCATCAGAAGTAGCCCTCCTTCTTGCGATCCTCCATCGCAGCCTCGCTGACCTTGTCGTCGCCGCGGGTGGCGCCGCGCTCGGTGATGCGCGTGGCGGCGACCTCGGCCACCACCTCCTCCGGCGTGGCCGCGGTCGAGGGGACCGCCGCCGTCAGGGTGGCGTCGCCGACGGTGCGGTAGCGGACCGACTCGACGAACACCTCCTCGTCGTCGCGGGGCTGGCAGTGCTGGTTGATCGTGAAGTACATGCCGCCGCGCAGGAAGACCTCGCGCTTCTGGGCGTAGTAGATGTCGGGCAGCTCGATGTCCTCGCGGGCGATGTACTGCCAGATGTCCAGCTCGGTCCAGTTCGACAGCGGGAAGCAGCGGATGCTCTCGCCGGGATGGATCCGGCCGTTGTAGAGCGACCACAGCTCGGGACGCTGGTTCTTGGGGTCCCACTGGCCGAAGTCGTCACGGAAGGAGAACACGCGCTCCTTGGCGCGTGCCTTCTCCTCGTCGCGCCGGGCGCCGCCGAACAGGGCGCTGAGGCCGTGCTGCTCGGTGGTGCGGATCAGGACGGGGGTCTGGATGCGGTTGCGCGAGCCGTTCGGCTCCTCACGCACGAATCCCTCGTCGATCGCGTCCTGGACGGAGCCGACGATCAGTCGGACGCCGAGCTGCTCCACGACGCGGTCGCGGAACTCGAGGACCTCGTCGAAGTTGTGCCCGGTGTCGATGTGGACGACCGGGAACGGGATCGGGCCCGGTGCGAAGGCGCGCACCGCGAGGTTGAGCATCACGACCGAGTCCTTGCCGCCGGAGAACAGCAGGGCGGGCCGCTCGTTCTCCGCGACGAGCTCGCGGATGATGTAGATCGCCTCGGCCTCGAGATGGTCGAGCTGGCTCATGCCGTAGCGACGCGACTCGCGCGTGTCGGTCATCGACGTGTTCCTCCCCATGGGGTCGAGCGGTGCTGCAGGGGCGCGGCCGCTGGGCGTTCTCGTGCGGCCGACCGCAGGCATCGGCTGTGCCACAATCGTCGCCCATGGACCCGTGGCTCCCCGGACGCGACCACTTCGTGGACAGCGCGGGCCCGAGGTGAGCGCCGACGCGGTCCTGCGCGGCCACCAGCTCGACGGACTCGAGCTGATCCTGGGCGGGTTCCTCGACGCGGTCGACGGCTACTGCCTGCCCGGACGGGTCCCGGCGGACTGGCCGCTCGAGGCGAACCTCGCGGTCCCGGCCGAGGCGGCCCGTGAGGCCGTGGCCCAGGGCTCGCTCACGCTGACCGATCCCGACAGCACACCGCTGGCCGTGCTCGTCCTGACCGACACGCGTCCCCGTGACGACGGCACCACGTGGGTGGCGGGCCGGCTGCGCGCCGTGAGGGCCGCCGAGCATCCACCGGCCCGCGGGTCCCGGCTGGTCGTGCCCGTGAACCTGGGCGACCACGTCGTGGCGCTGTTCGGCGGGCGCGTCGGGGCCGCCGACGTCCTGCGCGCCGCGGACCTCGCGGCGGGCCGTCCGCTCGCCCTGGTCGGCGTCGGCGACGACGCGTGGGCCGGCGACATGGCCCTCATGGAGGAGCTGCGTCGCTGCGCCGAGCAGGTGCCCCACGCCGAGGCCTGGTACCTCCCGGCACCCGCCGTAAGCGAGACCACGACCTCGCAGGAGGTGCTGGCGATCGCCCTGCGCTCGCTCGGGGTGCGGGACCCGCTCGACTTCCGCAGGCCCGGCGTGCGGGAGGCCCGCGGTGCCGTGCTGCTGCTCACGGGGCTTTCGGGCGCCGGGAAGTCGACCGTGGGGCGTGCCGTGGTGGAGGCGGTCATCGCCCGCGGCGTGGCCCACGCGGTCCTGCTCGACGGCGACGACGTGCGCCGCGAGCTGTCCGACGGGCTCGGGTTCAACCGCGAGGACCGAGCCAGGAACCTGACCCGGATCGCGTGGGTCGGCGCCCGGGTCGCCGAGGCCGGCGGGCTGGCCGTCTGTGCCCCGATCGCGCCCTTCGCCTCGGTGCGCCGGGCGATGCGCGAGCGCGTCGAGCCGCGCTCGCCGTTCCTGGTCGTCCACGTGGCCACGCCGCTGGTCGTCGCCGAGGCCCGCGACCGCAAGGGCCTCTATGCCAAGGCGCGTGCCGGGCTCATCCGCGACTTCACCGGGATCGACTCGCCGTACGAGCGCCCCGACGACGCCGACCTCACGATCGACACGTCCCTCATGGGCGTGGGGGAGTGCGTCGAGGCGGTGGTGGGTTTGCTCCGGGAGCGGGGCGTCGTCGCCGGGTCCTGAGGACGAGCCCCCGCTTCGTGTGACCTGGTTCACACGGCCCGCTAGGATTCACCCATGCCGCCGGGGCCCCCCGAATCGCCCTTCGCCGTGCCGCCGGGAGTCGATCCCGATGCGCTGGCGCGGGCGCTGCACGACGCCCACGACTCCTTCCTCTCCACGGGAGCCGTCGACGGCCCTGTCCGGTCGGTGGTCAGCGAGTCGTGGCGACGCAGCCTCCTCGGTGGCATCGACCCCGAGCGTGCCCTCGCGGCGATCACGCTGGACTCCTCCCGGCTCGAGGAGATCCGCCGCGACCACCCGCTGGCCGCCGGGATGCCCGTCGTGCGGCGGCTCCTCGTCGAGAGCGCGGCCGACGCCGGACTGCTGGTCGCCGTGAGCGACGCGGCGGGCCAGCTGCTGTGGGTCGAGGGCGCTGCACAGCTGCGCCGGATGGCAGAGGAGATGAACTTCGTGCCGGGCGCCGACTGGAGCGAGGCCAGCGCCGGGACCAACGCCCCCGGCACGGCCCTGGCGCTCGACCGGGCCGTCTCGCTGCTGGGGCCCGAGCACCTCGCCCGCCAGGTCACGCCCTGGAGCTGCTCGGCCGCGCCGGTGCACGACCCCGACACGGGGGCCGTCCTCGGGGTCATCGACCTCACCGGGGGCGCCGAGGTCGCGAGCGCGACGAGTCTGGGGCTCGTGCGTGCCACGGCGGCGGCGGTCGAGGCCGAGCTGCGCCTGGAGCGGGTCCGCGGTGCCGCGGCGTCGCGCACGAGTCACAGCCCCGGCGTGAAGCGTCCGCGGATCGATGTGCTGGGCGTGCGCGGGGCGCTGCTGCACCACGCCACGACCACGACCCGGCTCAGTGCCCGGCACAGCGAGATCGCGCTGCTCGTGGCCGCGGCCGACCGCGGCCTGACCACCGCCGAGCTGGCGGTCGCGCTCAGCGACGACGAGCTGCCCGAGGTGACGATCCGCGCCGAGCTGTCCCGGCTGCGCCAGGTCCTCGGCGGGCTGCGCCTGGAGTCGCGCCCCTACCGGTTCGCCGGCGCGGTGGACACCGATGCCCAGCGGGTCCGCGACGACCTCGCGGCCGGTCGGCTGCGCCAGGCGGTCGCTCGCTACCGCGGTCCGATCCTGCCCGACTCGCAGGCGCCCGCGGTCGCCGCGGCCCGTGACGACCTGCACCAGCTGGTGCGCTCGCACCTGCTGGTCTGCGACGACCCCGATGCGCTGCTCCCGTTCGCCGACACCGGCCACGGCCGCGACGACTTCGAGGTCTGGGAGCGCATCGCCCGGGTCCTGCCCGACACCTCGCCCCGCTTCGCGCAGGTCGCCGACCACCTGGAGCGGCTCGACGCCGAGCTGGGCTGACCGCTCGTACGTTCGCGCAACGTTGCGCTGCCTACCGTCGACCCATCGGGTGTGAGCCCCCTCACACCCGCCCCCCGACGAAGGAGTCAGCACATGGCCGTCTACGCAGCGCCCGGCACCGAGGGAAGCGTCGTCTCGTACAAGCCGCGCTATGACCACTGGATCGGCGGCGAGTACGTCGCCCCGGTCAAGGGCCAGTACTTCGAGAACGTCTCCCCGGTCAACGGCCAGGTGTTCTGCGAGGTCGCCCGAGGAACCGCCGAGGACATCGAGGCCGCCCTGGACGCCGCCCACGCGGCCGCGCCGGCCTGGGGAAAGACGTCAACGACCGAGCGGGCGATCATCCTCAACAAGATCGCCGACCGGATCGAGGAGAACCTCGAGATGCTGGCGGTCGGCGAGACGTGGGACAACGGCAAGCCCGTCCGCGAGACGATGGCCGCCGACCTGCCACTCGCGGTCGACCACTTCCGCTACTTCGCCGGCTGCATCCGCGCCCAGGAGGGCTCGATCAGCCAGATCGACGAGGACACGGTCGCGTACCACTTCCACGAGCCGCTCGGCGTCGTCGGCCAGATCATCCCGTGGAACTTCCCGCTGCTGATGGCGGTGTGGAAGCTCGCTCCCGCGCTCGCGGCCGGCAACGCGGTCGTCCTCAAGCCCGCCGAGCAGACGCCGGCGTCGATCATGCTGCTGATGGAGCTGATCGCCGACCTGCTTCCCCCGGGCGTCCTCAACGTGGTCAACGGGTTCGGTGCCGAGGCCGGCGCCCCGCTGGCGGCCAGCAGCCGCATCCGCAAGATCGCCTTCACCGGCGAGACGACCACCGGCCGGCTCATCATGCAGAACGCGGCGCAGAACCTCATCCCCGTCACCCTCGAGCTGGGCGGCAAGAGCCCGAACATCTTCTTCGAGGACGTCGCGAGCGCCGACGACGCGTTCTACGACAAGGCCCTCGAGGGCTTCACGATGTTCGCCCTCAACCAGGGCGAGGTCTGCACGTGTCCGAGCCGCGCGCTCATCCAGAACTCGATCCTCGAGCAGTTCCTGCCCGCGGCGACCGAGCGCACGAAGGCGATCAAGCAGGGCAATCCGCTGGACACCGAGACGATGATCGGCGCGCAGGCGAGCAACGACCAGCTCGAGAAGATCCTGTCCTACATCCAGATCGGGGTGGAGGAGGGCGCCCGCATCATCACCGGCGGCGAGCGCGTGGACCTCGGCGGCGACCTGTCGGGCGGCTACTACGTGGCGCCGACGATCTTCCAGGGCCACAACAAGATGCGCATCTTCCAGGAGGAGGTCTTCGGCCCGGTCGTCTCGGTGACGGGCTTCGACGACTTCGACGACGCGATGGGCATCGCCAACGACACGCTCTACGGTCTCGGCGCCGGCGTGTGGAGCCGCGACACCAGCACCGCCTACCGCGCGGGCCGGACGATCGAGGCCGGCCGCGTCTGGACGAACTGCTACCACCAGTACCCCGCGCACGCGGCGTTCGGCGGCTACAAGAACTCCGGGATCGGTCGCGAGAACCACCGCCAGATGCTCGACCACTACCAGCAGACGAAGAACCTGCTCGTGAGCTACTCACCCAACGCTCTCGGCTTCTTCTGATCCCCATGGAGACCGAGATGCCACCCGAGTCCGTCGGCTCCTCCCCCCCGACGGCCCGGGTGGCCGTGACCCCGGAGGCGGCGGACCTGCTCCGCCGTCTCCGGGCCGATCACGACCAGCCGCTGATGTTCCACCAGTCCGGCGGCTGCTGCGACGGGTCGGCGCCGATGTGCTACACCCAGGGCACGCTGCTCATCGGGAGTGCCGACGTGCTCCTGGGCGAGCTGGACGCGGGCACCCCCGAGCCGATCCCGGTGTGGATCTCGGCGGCTCAGTTCGCGTACTGGTCGCACACCCACATCACGATCGACGTCGTTCCCGGGCGCGGGGCCGGCTTCTCGATCGAGGGCCCGACGGGGCATCGCTTCATCATCAGGTCGCGCGTGTTCACCGAGGGCGAGACGTCCCGGATGGTGCCGGTGGTCCGAGGTGGTGTGCCGTCCTGACATCGCCCTCCCGGGGGACTCGACCGGACCATGAACGACCATCCGTTCGAGGCATCTTCCCCACGGGCCCCACGAGGCTCACCGCCCCCACGGCAGGAGCCTGAGGAAACCCTCAGATGCACGGAATCTGACTGTTACGCTCTCCCGCATGGGTGACTTGGGTTACAAACTGAAGGTTCTGCGCCGCATCGGCGTCATCAAGGCGTTGCCGCCGCACAAGCTGATCGGTGCCGCGCGCGTGCTCAAGAAGTGGGGTCCGGGTCTTCCGTCCGGCATCAACGCCGCGGCCAAGCGCTACCCCAAGCAGATCGCGATCATCGACGACGCCGGTGAGATCACCTACGAGGACCTCGTCACGCAGGTCAACCAGTTCACCGAGGTGCTGCGCGAGCGCGGCATCGAGCCCGGTGACTCCGTCGCGGTCCTCTCGCGCAACCACCGCTACCTCGTCATCGCCCTCATCGCCGTGGTGCAGCTGGGTGGCCGCGTGCTGCTGCTCAACACGATGTCCAGCCGCGCCCAGCTGACCGACCTCGCCGAGCGCGAGGGCGCCGAGCTGCTCATCCTCGACCAGGAGTTCCTCCCGCTCGTCGAGGACGTCCGCCGCAGCCGCCTCCTGCTCGCCTGGGCCGATGCCGACGCACCCTCGGACCTGCCCTCGATCGAGTCCTCCACGGTCGGCCAGCCGTCCGGCGACCAGCCCGTCCCCTCGCGTCACGGCGAGATGATCATCTTCACCTCCGGCACGACGGGCCTGCCCAAGGGCGCGAAGCGCAAGGAGCCCGAGGACCTCAAGCCGCTGCTGGCGTACTTCGGCGCGATCCCGTACCAGAGCAACTCGGTCGTCTCGATCGCCGCGCCGCTGTTCCACTCGTGGGGCCTGATCAACCTGGGCTTCGGCCTGTCGACGTGCCCCACGTTCGTCCTGCGCCGCAAGTTCATCCCCGAGCAGGCCCTGCGCGACATCGAGAAGCACAAGGTCCGCGTCCTGGTGGTCGTGCCGCTCATGCTCCAGCGCATGGTCAAGGCCGACCCGCGGGTGGTCAAGGAGACCGACGTGTCCAGCCTGCAGATCACCGCCTCCAGCGGCTCGGCCCTGGCCGGCGACCTGGCGCTGCACTTCATGGACATGTACACCGACTCGATCTACAACTTCTACGGTGCGACCGAGACCAGCTGGATCACGATCGCCGACCCGAAGGACCTGCGCGCCGCGCCCGGCACCGCGGGCCGCGTCCCGTGGCGCACCACGGTCAAGATCCTCGATCACGACGGCAACGAGGTGCCCCAGGGCGACATCGGCGTCATCCACGTGGTCAACGACATGCCGTTCGGTGGCTACACCGACGGCCGCAACAAGTCGTTCCACTCGGGCCTGATGGACTCGGGCGACCTCGGCTACTTCGACGAGGAGGGTCGCCTCTTCGTCGCCGGCCGCGACGACGACATGATCATCTCCGGCGGTGAGAACGTCTTCCCGCGCGAGCTCGAGGACTGCCTCGTCGAGCACCCCGAGGTGGCCGACGTGGTCGTCACCGGCATCGCCGACCCCGAGTGGGGCCAGCGCCTGGCCGCGTACGTGGTGCGCAAGGAGGGCAGCGACGTCACGGCCGACGAGCTGGTCGAGTTCGCCAAGGACAACGTCGCCCGTTCCGCGGTGCCGCGCGGTGTCATGTTCCTCGACACCCTGCCGCGCAACCCCACGGGCAAGGTCATGAAGCGGCAGCTGCCCGCCTTCGAGACCACCGCCTGACACGTGACCCGTCCGAACCTCTCCGCCGTCCTGCGGCGGCTGGTGGAGATCGGTCGGTCCGTCTCCTCCGCGTCGACGCCGGCCGCGGGCACCTCGCGTGCCCCGGCCGGCCTCGACACGACGTGGGCCGGCAACCACGACGGTCGCCCCGATCCGGGTGAGATCGTCTGGACCTGGGTGCCGTACGAGGACGACCCGAGCCAGGGCAAGGACCGCCCCGTGCTGCTCATCGGGCGCCGCGACGACGGCACGCTCGTCGCCCTGCAGCTGACGTCGAAGGACCACGACCGCGACGCGGCGCAGGAGGCCGGTGCGGGACGCTTCTGGATGGACATCGGATCGGGCCCGTGGGACGCCCGGCGCCGCCCCAGCGAGGTGCGGCTGAACCGGCTCATCGAGGTCCGCGAGCAGGACGTCCGCCGAGAAGGCGCGGTGCTTTCCCGCGGGGTGTACGAGCGGGTGCTGGGGGCTGCGCGACAATACCTGCCATGAGCATCGTCGCCCGGGTCGACCGCTTCCAGCGGCAGCACCCGGTCCTCGGGTTCCCGATCGCGGTGATCTACAAGTTCTTCGACGACCAGGGCCCGTACCTGGCAGCGATCATGACGTACTACTCGTTCATCGCGATCTTCCCGCTGCTGCTCATTGCCTCGTCGGTGCTGGGCTTCGTGCTGCAGGGCGACTACGAGCTGCAGGAGCGGCTGCTCGACACGGCGCTCGGGCAGTTCCCGATCATCGGCGACCAGCTCGGTCGCCCCGGCGAGATCACCGGCAGCACGTCCGCGATCGTCCTCGGCTCGCTCGTCGCGCTCTACGGGTCGCTCGGCGTGGGCCAGTCGACCCAGAACGCGGCGAACGTCGCGTGGGGCGTGCCGCGCAACAGCCGGCCCAACCCGATCCTCATGCGACTGCGCAGCGTCGTCGTGCTCGCGATCGGCGGCGTGGGAATCCTCGCGATCGCCATCGCCCAGTCGATCGTCGACAACCCGGAGCTGGTCGGGATCGACCACCTGCCCGACCTCGGCCTGGTCATGCGCGTGGTCGGCTTCCTCGTCTCGTGGGCCATCTTCATCACCGTCTTCAAACTGGTCAGCCTGCGCCGGGCCTCGTGGCGGTCGGTCCTGCCGGGTTCGCTGTTCTGCGCCCTCGGCTGGCAGGTGCTGCAGTTCGTCGGCGACACGTACGTGCAGCGCGTCATCGTCCGCGCGTCGTCGATGAACCAGACGTTCGCCCTCGTGCTCGGCCTCGTCGCCTTCCTGTTCCTGCTCACCTCGGTCATCGTCATCGGCCTGCAGATCAACGTCGTGCGACGGCGTCACCTGTACCCCCGCGCCCTGCTGACGCCGTTCACCGACAACGTCGTCCTCACGGCGGGCGACCGCCGCGCCTACGCGCAGTACGCCCGGATGCAGCGGCACAAGGGATTCCAGACCATCTCGGTCGACTTCGACGACGAGGCCTGAGCGGCGCGAGCACCTCCGCGGCGGTGAGCCCACTAGACTGCAGGGGTCGCACTCCGAGAACGCAAAGGAACGGTCATGCCCACCGGCAAGGTCAAGTGGTACGACCCCGAGAAGGGGTTCGGTTTCCTCAGCCGCGAAGAGGGTGAGGACGTGTACGTCCGCTCCGACGCGCTGCCCGACGGCGTGAACACCTTGAAGGCGGGCACGCGGGTGGAGTTCGGCATCGCCGCCGGACGCCGCGGCGACCAGGCCCTCCAGGTCCGCGTGCTCGACCCCACCCCCTCGGTCTCGCAGGCGCAGGCCCACGCGCGGCGCAAGTCGCCCGAGGAGATGGTCGTCATCGTCGAGGACCTCGTGAACCTCCTCGACGGGCTCGGCGAGGGCTACCGCCACGGTCGCCATCCCGAGGGCAAGCGCGCCCGCCAGGTCGCGCAGCTGCTGCGCCGCCTCGCCGCGGACCTCGACGCCTGACGCGTGACTGAACCGACCGCGTGACCGGGGCTCTCGAGGGCTTCGCCGTCATCGGAGTCCTGATCGCGGTCGGCTACGTCCTGGCCGCCACGCGGGTGCTCGACGCCGCGAGTCAGGTGGTGCTGTCGCGGCTCGTCTACTTCGTGGCCACGCCGGCCCTGCTGATCGACATCCTCGGCTCCACCGATCTCGGCACCGTGTTCGGTGCCTGGTTCGTCGTGGCCGTCGTCGGCGTCGTGGCCACGCTGGCGGTCTACCTGCCCTGGGCGCGCTGGCGGGGCCGGTCGCGCCCGGCGGCGGTGGTCGGCGGGCTGGCGGCCTCCTACGCCAACGGCGGGTACCTCGGGCTGCCGATCGCCGGCTACGTGCTCGGCGACGCGGCCTTCGCGCTGCCCACGATGGTGCTGCAGCTGACGATCTACGCGCCGCTGGCGCTGACGTTCCTCAGCATGGAGTCGGGCCACCGCGCGACGCCCTGGGCCTTCGTCCGTGCGGGCGTCCGCAACCCGGTGACGGTCGCCGCGGTGATCGGCGTCCTGCTCTCGCTGGGTCACGTGGAGCTCCCGCGCGTCGTGGACGAGCCGATCTCGCTGCTCGGGGCGATGGCGATCCCGTGCGCGCTCGTCGCCTACGGCGTCTCGTTGCGCTTCGGTCCCCGGATCGGCAGCGGCAACGGTCGCGAGGTGGCGTTCGTGGCGGTGCTCAAGCTCGGTTGGCAGCCTCTCGTGGCGTACCTCGTGGCGCGCCACGTCCTCGACCTGAGTGCCCTCGACGTCGCCGGGGTGACCGTGATGGCCGCACTGCCGACGGCGCAGAACGTGTTCGTCTACGCGACCCAGTTCGGTCGCGCGCAGCTCCTCGCGCGTGACTGCGTCGCCGTCACCACGATCGCGTCGCTGCCGGTGCTGGTCCTGCTGGCCGCCGTGCTGGTGCCCGCGGGAGTCAGCGGATGAGCGCGGGACGACCGGGTTGGTCGGGTGTGGCCCGGTGGGGGACAATCGGACCATGAGCACGGCGACCTCTCCTGCACGCGCGGCCCTCGATGCCAGTGCCGACGACGGCACGGTCGGCGACCACCTCGGCAGCACCGAGGAGGCGCCCGGTCTGGTGACCGAGCGATTCGCCTGCCTGCTGCCCGGGTACCGCGGCTGGTACTGGGCCGTCAGCGCCTCGGTCCTGGACGAGCAGGTCAGCATCAACGACATCGTGCTGCTGCCCGGTGACGAGGCCATCGTCGCGCCCGAGTGGACGCCCTACCGCGAGCGCATCCGTCCCGGCGACCTCGGTCCCGGCGACGTGCTGCCGCCCGAGGAGGACGACATCCGCCTCGTGCCCGCGTGGTCCGCCGGCGACGGCGACGAGACCGGTGTCGTCGACCGCCACTTCGCCCGCGAGATCGGCCTCGGCCGCGAGTGGGTGCTCTCGATCGAGGGTCGCGAGGACGCCGCCGAGCGCTGGTACGAGGGCGAGTCCGGTCCGGACACCCCCATCGCGAAGCAGGCGCCCGGCGTGTGCGGGACGTGCGGCTTCCTGGTCTCGCTGGCCGGCGACCTCTCCGACCGCTTCGGCGTGTGCGCGAACAAGATGGCCAACGCCGACGGGCGGATCGTCGCCCTCACCCACGGCTGCGGTGCCCACTCGGCCACGCGGCCCAAGCGATCGGCGTCGGCGTCCAAGCTGCCCGACCCGGTGCTGGACTCGACCCGGGCCGAGCTCGAGGAGTTCTGAGCCCGTCGTGCGGGGTGTGATGCGAGGCCGGTCGGCCTCAGCTCCGGCGACGCCGTCCCGTGGGGCGCTCCGGGTCAGCATCGGGCGTGGTGGCGCCCGGTGCGGCCTGCGGCTCGACGGGCGCCGTGTCGGTCACGGTCTCCTCGGGGAGCTCGTCGACGGGGATCACGGCCTGCAGCGGGGCGGTCGCCGCGCGCTCGGCGAGGGCGTCGCGACGGCGCTTGCAGAACTCGATGCCCATGAGGCCAAGGCCGAGGCCCGCGAACGCGGTCCACAGCCACCACGTGCGGCCCTGGTCCTGCAGGTTGCCCCAGAACGGCAGCAGCGCGAGCGCCACGACGCCCCAGGCGATCGTGCCGATGGTCATGGTGCGGACGCCGTCGACGTCCATGGGCTCGACCTCGGCCACACGGTGCGTCGTCCTGCCGAACTCCAGCTCGGTGACCTCGGGACGGCCCAGGTCGGGGATGCGGGATCGCTTCTGGCGGGCCATGGCTCCACGATAACGCGCGCCGTCCAGCCCCAGGGGGCCCTGTGAACCCCCGTCGTCGCCGGCTGCTGATCCCGGGGCTGCTGGTCGCGCTGATCGTGGTGGTGGTCGTGACCTCGCTGATCGACCGCGCCGACGCCGCCACCGACGAGCCCGTCGCGGTGCTGGGCGATGCCCGCATCACCGAGTCCAGCGGCCTCGCGGTCAGCGCGGCGCACGAGGGACTGGCCTACACCGTCAACGACTCCGGCAACGCCCCCGAGGTGTTCGCCGTCGACCTCGCGAGCGGCGCCGTCGTCGGCGTGACCACCGTCCGGGCCACCTTCCGCGACGTGGAGGCGCTGGCGCTGCGCGACGGCACGCTGTGGATCGGCGACGTCGGCGACAACCGCGCCGAGCGCGACGACCTCGCCCTCTACGCGATCGACGAGCCCGGTCGCGCGAGCGGCACGGTCGGGGCGAGGCGCTACCCGGTCGCCCTGGCCGGCGGACCCGCCGACGTCGAGGCGCTGCTGGCGCCTCCGGACTCGGACCTCCTGCAGGTCGTGACGAAGTCCCTCGGTGGGGGCATGGTGATGACCCTCGACGAGGACGACCTCGACCCGGACCGCGCCGCCGAGTTCGAGGCCACCGCCTCCGGCCTCCCCGCGCTGGTCACCGACGGTGCGTTCTCGCCCGACGGGAGCCGGGTGGCCCTGCTGTCCTACGGCTCGCTGTGGACGATCGATCCCGCCGACTGGAGCATCGCAGGCAGCCGGTCGCTGCCTCCGCTCGAGCAGGCCGAGACGGTCGCGTTCGTCGATGACGACGCGGTGCTGGTCGGCAGCGAGGGAGCCGACTCGCCCCTGTACCGCCTGGACCTGCCGGTCGGCGCGGCCTCGGCGGACGGACCCGCCACGGTGGCCACGTCGGTCCCCGAGCCGTCGGCGTCCGCGCCGGCGGAGGTCGCCGCGGCGAGCCGCACGGGCGTGGCCGTGGACACCCGGACCGTCGTGCTCGTCGGTGTCGGCGTCGCCGCGCTGGTCGTCCTCGTGGTGGTCCTGGCGCGGCGCCGGGGCCCGTCGGAGGGCTCACGCCGAGCGATACGGTGAGCGCATGAAGATCGCTCTGGGAGACAGGTCACCGCAGGTCCACGAGTCGGCGTTCGTCGCCGCGAACGCCACCCTGGTGGGCTCGGTCGTCCTCGAGGAGGGCTCCAGCGTCTGGTACGGCGCGGTCCTGCGTGCCGACAACGAGCCGATCACGATCGGCCGCGGCAGCAACGTCCAGGACAACTGCGTCTTCCACGTCGACCAGGGCAAGCCGCTGACCCTCGGCGAGGGCGTCTCCGTGGGCCACGGCGCGATCATCCACGGCGCCACGGTCGGCGACCACGTGCTGGTGGGCATGGGCGCCACGATCCTCAACGGCGCCGAGATCGGCGACGAGTGCCTGATCGCCGCGAACGCCCTCGTGCCCCAGGGCGCGGTCATCCCGCCGCGCTCGCTGGTGGCCGGCGTCCCCGGCAAGGTGCGCCGCGAGCTCACCGACGACGAGGTCGCCACGCTGCACCTCAACGCCTCGATCTACGAGGAGCACCGCGAGCTGCACCGCGGCGCCACCGTCGTCGACTGAACGTCCCTGCGGCACTCCGAGCGGGGTTAACCGTCGCTATGCGGGGGAAACTTCCCCCGCATAGCGACGGTTTCCCCTGTTAACAGGGGAAACTTCACTCCGCCGTGAGCCGCCCGACCACGTGGTCGACGCACCGCGTGAGGGCGGTGACGTCGTCGGGGTCGATGGCGGGGAACATCGCGATGCGCAGCTGGTTGCGGCCCAGGCCGCGGTAGCCGGCGACGTCGACGATGCCGTTCTCGCGCAGGGCGGCCACCACGTCGGCCGCGTCCACGCCCTCGAGGTCGATCGTGCCCACGACGAGCGAGCGGTCGGCCGGGTCGGGCACGAACGGAGTCGCGTACGAGCTCGCCTCGGCCCAGGCGTAGAGCCGCTGCGACGAGTCGGTCGTGCGCGAGACCGCCCAGTCGAGGCCGCCGTTCGCGTTGAGCCACTGCACCTGCTGGTCCATGAGGAAGAGCGTGGCCACGGCGGGGGTGTTGTAGGTCTGGTCCTTGAGCGAGTTGTCGATCGCCGTGGGGAGGTCGACGAAGCCGGGGATGTGGCGTCCCGACGCCTTGATGCGGCGCGCACGCTCGATCGCGGCGGGGGACATGAGCGCGATCCACAGGCCGCCGTCGGACGCGAAGCCCTTCTGCGGGGCGAAGTAGTAGACGTCGGACTCGGCCACGTCGACCGGCAGCCCCGCGGCGCCCGACGTGGCGTCGATCAGCACGAGCGCCCCCTCGTCGATGCCGGCGGGACGGCGCACCGAGGTCATGACGCCGGTCGAGGTCTCGTTGTGCGCCCACGCGTACGCGTCGATGCCGGCGGTGGCGTGTGCCTCGGGATGGGTGGAGAAGTCCGACTCGATGATCTCCGGGTCCTCCAGGAAGGGTGCTGCGGCGACCGCCCGGGCGAACTTGGTCGTGAACTCACCGTGTACGAGGTGCTGGCTGCGACGTTCGACGAGCCCGAACGTCGCGGCGTCGAAGAACGCGTGCGAGCCGCCCACCCCGAGCACGACCTCGTACCCGTCGGGCAGCGAGAACAGGTCGGCCAGGCCGGAGCGGATGCTGCCCACGAGCGACTTCACCGGCGCCGCGCGGTGGGACGTGCCCAGGAGCGTGTCCCCGCTCGCGGCCAGGGCGGCGAGCGCCTCGGGTCGCACCTTCGAGGGGCCGGAGCCGAAGCGCCCGTCGCGGGGCAGGAGTTCGTCGGGGATCTGCACGGCGCCATTCTCGCAGGAGTCCTCGGGACGATGCGTTGAACGGTCCGCCGAAGCAGGCGGCTACCATGCGACGCATGGCAGCAGACCAGCCCGTGGTGCCCCTGGCCGAGGGCATCGAGCACGACCTGTCGGAGTGGGAGAAGGCCACCGCGGCCGTCCTGCGCAAGACGCGTCGCCTCGCCGATGACGCCCCCGACACCGACGTGTGGGAGGCGCTGACCACCACCACCCTCGACGGGCTCAGCATCGCCCCGCTGGGCACGCGCGAGCTCGTCGCCGACGTCCCCGAGACCGGTCTCCCGGGCGAGGCGCCCTACACGCGCGGCTCCGGCACCGCCGATCCCGAGCTCGAGGGCTGGGACGTGCGCGGCTGGTTCACCGACCCCGACACCTCCGCCGCCGACGTCACCACCGAGCTGGAGAACGGCGGCAACTCGCTGTGGCTCACGGTGGGGGAGCGCGGCATCGCCGCCGATCGTCTCGCCGAGCTGCTCGAGCCGGTCTTCCTCGACCTGGCCCCCGTCGTGCTCGACGCCCCCGAGGACCCGGTCGCCGCGGCCGAGGCGTTCCTGGCGGTGTGCCGCGACAAGGGCGTGGAGCCGCACCCGCTGACCAACCTCGGCGGCGCTGGTCACGACCTGGACGTCCTCGTCCGCGTGGCCACGCTCGCGAAGGAGGCCGGCGTCCGCGGCGTCGTCGTCGACGCCAGCGCCCTGCACGACCAGGGCGCCTCGGAGGTCCAGGAGCTCGCCTGGTCGATGATGGTCGCGGTCACCTACCTGCGTGCCCTCGAGGCCGCCGGGTTCACCACCGACGAGGCCGCGGCCCAGCTGGAGTTCCGCTACGCGGCCACCGACGAGCAGTTCCCGACCATCGCCAAGCTCCGTGCCGCACGCACCCTCTGGAACCGCGTCGGCGAGCTGAGCGGCATCGGCGAGGCGGCCCGCGCCCAGCGCCAGCACGCGGTCACCTCGCGCCCGATGATGGCGCGCTACGACTCCTACACGAACATGCTGCGCACCACCGTCGCCGGCTTCGCCGCGGGCGTGGGCGGCGCGGACGCCGTCACGGTGCTGCCGTTCGACGAGCCGCTCGGCCTGCCCACGCCGTTCAGCCGCCGCATCGCGCGCAACACCTCGAGCCTGCTCATCCACGAGTCGCACGTGGCCAAGGTGGCCGATCCCGCGGGCGGCGCGTACGCCGTGGAGAAGTTCACCGACGACCTCGCGATGGCCGCGTGGGAGCTCTTCGCCGAGCTCGACGGCCTCGACGAGCTGGAGGGCGTCGCCGACCTCGACGCCGCCGCCGAGCGCCTCGTGCCGCTGGTGGAGGCCGTGCGCGACGACCGCGCCCTGCAGATTGCGCGCCGCCAGCGCCCGATCACGGGCATCAGCGAGTTCCCGAACGCCGCCGAGACGCTGCCCGAGCGCCGGCCCTACCCGGTCGCGCCCGGCGTGTTCCGGTACGCCGGCGAGTTCGAGCAGATGCGCGACGAGCCCGTGGCGCAGCCGGTCTTCCTGGCCACGATGGGCCCGATCTCCGCGCACACCGCCCGCGCCACGTTCGCCATCAACCTGCTGGCCGCCGGTGGCATCGGCATCGGTGCCGCGGGCGCCACGGCGGGCGTCGACGAGGCCGTCGACACGTACCTCGAGGCCGGAGCGCCTCCCGTGGTCTGCCTCGCCGGCACCGACGCCGTCTACGGCGACTGGGGTGCCGACCTGGTCGCCGCGCTGCGCGAGAACGGCGCCTCGTACGTCGTGGTCGCCGGCAAGACCGAACTCGGCCAGGACGCGTCGGCCGCCATGGGCCTCGACGCGCTGGCCTTCCTGCGACAGATGCGTGAGGTGCTTTCCGCATGACCACACCGAAGTCGTTCGCCGCCGAGCCGTGGCAGAGCCCCGAGGGGATCCCCGTCAAGCGGCTCTACACGCCCGCCGACCTCGAGGGCCTCGACGCCCTCGACACCTACCCGGGCATGACGCCGTTCCTGCGCGGGCCGTACCCGGCGATGTACACCACGCAGCCGTGGACGATTCGCCAGTACGCGGGCTTCTCCACCGCCGAGGAGTCCAACGCGTTCTACCGCCGCAACCTCGCGGCGGGCCAGAAGGGCCTGTCGGTCGCGTTCGACCTGGCGACCCACCGCGGCTACGACTCCGACAACCCGCGCGTCGTGGGCGACGTCGGCATGGCCGGCGTCGCGATCGACTCGGTCTACGACACGCGCACGCTGTTCGACGGCATCCCGCTCGACCAGATGAGCGTCTCCATGACCATGAACGGCGCCGTGCTGCCGGTGCTGGCGCTCTACATCGTGGCGGCCGAGGAGCAGGGCGTGAAGCCCGAGCAGCTGGCCGGGACCATCCAGAACGACATCCTCAAGGAGTTCATGGTCCGGAACACGTACATCTACCCGCCGGCGCCGTCGATGCGGATCATCTCCGACATCTTCGCGTACACGGCGGCGCGGATGCCGCGGTTCAACTCGATCTCGATCTCCGGGTACCACATCCAGGAGGCCGGGGCGACGAACGACCTCGAGCTGGCCTACACGCTCGCCGACGGCGTCGAGTACATCCGCTCGGGCCTCGACGTGGGCCTGGACATCGACGCCTTCGCACCGCGACTGAGTTTCTTCTGGGCGATCGGCATGAACTTCTTCATGGAGGTCGCCAAGCTGCGCGCCGCCCGTGCCCTCTGGGCCCGGCTCGTGAGCGACTTCGACCCGAAGAACCCGAAGTCGCTGAGCCTGCGCACCCACTCGCAGACCTCGGGCTGGAGCCTCACGGCGCAGGACGTCTACAACAACGTCCAGCGCACGGCGATCGAGGCGATGGCGGCCACGCAGGGGCACACCCAGAGCCTGCACACCAACGCCCTCGACGAGGCCATCGCGCTGCCCACCGACTTCAGCGCCCGCATCGCGCGCAACACCCAGCTGCTGCTGCAACAGGAGTCGGGCACGACGCAGACGATCGACCCGTGGGCCGGCTCGTACTACGTCGAGAAGCTGACCCACGACCTCGCGAACCGTGCCTGGGCGCACATCCAGGAGGTCGAGGCGGCCGGCGGCATGGCCAAGGCGATCGACGAGGGCATCCCCAAGATGCGCATCGAGGAGGCCGCGGCCCGCACGCAGGCCCGCATCGACTCGGGCCAGCAGGTCGTGGTGGGCGTGAACACCTACCGCGTGCCCGACGAGGAGCCCTTCGACGTGCTCAAGGTCGACAACAAGGCCGTGCTCTCGTCGCAGATCGCCAAACTCGAGCGCCTGCGCGCCGAGCGCAACGACGACGACGTGCAGTCCGCGCTCGACGCGCTGACGAACTCGGCCGAGCGCGGCTCGCGCCGCGACGGCTCGCTCGAGGGCAACCTGCTCGACCTGGCCGTCAACGCCGCTCGCGCGAAGGCCACCGTGGGCGAGATCAGCGACGCGCTGGAGAAGGTCTACGGGCGCCACCGAGCCGTCATCCGTACGATCTCGGGTGTGTACCGCAGCGAGGCCGGCCAGGCGGGCAACATCGCCCGGGTCATCGAGGCCACCGACGAGTTCGAGCGCGCCGAGGGCCGCCGCCCCCGCATCCTCGTGGCCAAGATGGGCCAGGACGGACACGACCGCGGCCAGAAGGTCATCGTCACGGCGTTCGCCGACATGGGCTTCGACGTCGACGTGGGCCCGCTGTTCTCGACGCCGGAGGAGGTCGCCCAGCAGGCGGTCGACGCCGACGTCCACGTCGTGGGGGTCTCGTCCCTCGCGGCGGGTCACCTCACCCTGCTGCCCGCGCTGAAGACCGCGCTGGAGGAGCAGGGCCGTCCCGACATCATGGTCGTGATCGGTGGCGTGATCCCGCCCGACGACGTGCCCACGCTCAAGGAGATGGGTGCGGCCGAGGTGTTCCTGCCGGGCACGGTCATCGCCGACTCGGCGCTCGACCTGCTGGAGAAGCTGCGCGCGGAGGGCTGATCCCGGCGGTCCGGAACCTGCCCTGCAACTCCCAGTTGCACTAGTCTGTGGCGGTGGACACCCGTCTCGACACTCGTCCGGATACACGGCTGGACTACATGGACCACGCCTCGTACCTGGCGTTCCGTGCCCTGGGGCACCACCCGACGCTGCACTACACGTGGGTCTACGACCGGGCGGTCGACCTCGACGCGCTGCGCCGCCTGTCCGACCGGTTGCACCAGGGGCGATTCGCGCGCGTCGTCGAGGCGGCACCGGGGTGGGGCGGGCGGCCGCGCTGGGTCCGCCCCGACGCGCCCGTGCCGATCGAGGTGGAGCCGGCCATGCGGCCCCGGTCGCAGATCGAGCAGTGGTCGGTCGAGGTCTCGCGCCGGCCCATCGACCCGGGCGCGGGTCCGCCCTGGCGCTTCGGCGTGCTGCGCCTCGACGACGGGGGGAGCGCGGTCGCGATCGTGGTGTCGCACACGGTCACCGACGGGGTGGGGGTGCTGCTGGGACTGCGCGAGGCCGTCGAGGGGCTCGACCTGGATCTGGCGTATCCGCGGCGTGGCGAGCGTGGCCGGAGCCGCCTGGCCCACTGGCGCGAGGTCATCGGGTCGCTGCCCGAGAAGGTGCGGGCGCTCCGCGCGGTCGTCCGTCAGATGCGTGCCGAGCGGAGCCTGCCGCACCGGGCCTCGACGGCGGCCCTGCCGGCGGCCGCGCCCGCCGCGGAGTTCTCCGCGCCCGATCCGCCGGTCCGCGACGGTGCCGCCCGGGTCGTCACCTTCGTGTCCGAGGCGTCGTGGGACGCGTGCGCGGAACGGCTCGGCGGCACCTCGAACGTGCTGGCCTCGGCGCTGGCCGCGCGCCTCGGGCACCACCTGGGCCGGGTGCAGCAGAACGGCACCGTCAACCTCACGATCCCGGTCAGCGTGCGTGAGGGCGACGAGGACCTGCGCGGCAACGCCCTGTCCTCCGTCGTCGTCACCCTCGACCCCGCCGAGGTCACGCACGACCTGCGCCCCGCGCGTGCGGCGATGAAGGCCGCGCTGAGCGCGCGCGACGCCAACCAGCTCCCGCTGCTGGCGGCCCTGCCGCTCGTTCCCTTCGTGCCGGTGTGGCTGCTGCGCCGTCTCGAGAGGTTCGCCCTGGGCGCCGACGTCAACGCCGTGGGCTGCTCGAACCTCGGGCGCGTGACGGGGCCCGTCGAGCGGATCGACGGGCGGCCGTGCCAGTACGCGTGGGGCCAGTTCAACGAGCCCGGCCGGCCCACCGCCGAGCTGGCCCGCATGGGTGGCCAGGGCTTCCTGGGCGTCACCTTCTCGGGCGGCCGCGTCGTCATCAACGCGGTGGCGTTCCGTCCGGGCGGGGACAACTCCGACGAGGCGCTGCTCGCGATGGTGCACGACGTCATCGCCGAGTTCGGGCTGGGCCCGCCGCTGCCGTGGTGACGGCCCCATCCGGCGTCGTCGTGCTGGCCGCCGGGTCGGCGGAGTCCACGCCCTAGACTCTCTCGCGTGGTCGACGTCGAGAAGGTGGTGCAGGGCGTCCGCGCGGGTCGGCGGGCGGAGATCTCACGTGCGATCACGCTGGTCGAGTCGCGCCGTGCCGACCACCGGGCGGTCGCCCGCGAGGTGCTCGCCGAGCTGACGGCGGGCCCCGACTCGAGGGTCGGGGGAGCGGTCCGTGTCGGCATCTCGGGCGTTCCGGGCGTCGGCAAGTCCACCTTCATCGAGGCTCTCGGAGTCCACCTCACCGAGCGGGGCCACCGGGTCGGCGTCCTGGCCGTGGACCCCTCCAGCGTGCGCACCCGCGGCTCGGTGCTGGGCGACAAGACCCGCATGGTGCAGCTCTCGACCGACCCGAACGCCTACATCCGCCCCTCGCCGAGTGCGGGCAGTCTCGGCGGCGTCGCCCGGGCCACCAGCCAGGCGATGACGGTGCTCGAGGCCGGCGGGTACGACGTGGTGCTGGTCGAGACGGTCGGCGTCGGCCAGTCCGAGATCACCGTGGCCGGCATGGTCGACACGTTCCTGTTCCTCACGCTCGCTCGCACGGGCGACCAGCTGCAGGGCATCAAGAAGGGCATCCTCGAGATCGCCGACGTCATCACGGTCAACAAGGCCGACGGCGAACGCGCCCGCGAAGCCGAGTCCACCGCGCGCGAGCTGGCGGGCGCGCTGCGCCTGGTCTACGCCGGCACGCAGGACTGGGTGCCGCCCGTCCTGACCTGCTCCGCGCTGGAGGGGACCGGCATCGACACCGTCTGGAGCCGGGTGCTGCGCCACCGCGAGTTCATGGGCCACCGCGGCCTCGCCGAGAAGCGCGCGCAGCAGCAGCTCGACTTCACGTGGGCGCTGGTGCGCGACGAGATCGAGCAGCGCCTCGCCACCGACGAGTCGGTCGCCCAGGTCCGCGAGCGGGTGCGCGACGAGGTCCTCGCCGGCACCCTCTCCCCGGCGGCCGCCGCCGACGAGATCCTCGGCGCCTTCGACGCCTGACGTCGCCGGATCGCGGCGTCGGGGTGCCCGTGCCAGCATGGTGCGGTGAAGCGCACCGTCACGGCCCACCTCGAACTGCATGCGTTCGACCGCGCCGACCTCGTCCTGTCGATCGCCGTCGCGGCCAACGTGGCCACCTCGAGCGAGTCGCTGCGGGTGGTCCAGAACGGCGCCGCGCTCGAGGCCCGCGAGATCGCCGGCCGCCACGAGACCCGGCTGCACCGGATCGACGCGCCCGAGGGCCCGATCACGATCGACTACGAGGCGGTCGTCGACGGTCACGCCCGCCCGATCGCCACCGAGGAGCTCGACATCATCGAGTACCGGCGTCCCAGCCGGTACGCGCCGTCGGACTCGCTCTTCGCGATCGCGAAGGCCGAGTTCAAGGGCCTGTCCGGCAAGGACCTGCTCGACGCCGTGACCTCTTGGGTGGGCACCCACCTGTCCTACGTGCCCGGCAGCAGCCGGCCCACCGACGGCGCCGTGCAGACGATGCTGAAGCGCCAGGGCGTCTGCCGCGACTACGCGCACCTGGTGATCGCCCTGCTGCGCGCGCACGACGTGCCCGCCCGCCTGGTCTCGGTCTACGCGCCGGGGCTGCAGCCGATGGACTTCCACGCGGTCGCGGAGGCCTACATCGACGGCGAGTGGCACGTCGTGGACGCCACCGCCCTCGCCCCGCGCGAGACGATGATCCGCATCGCCACCGGGATGGACGCCTCCGAGACGGCCTTCCTGTCGCAGCACCACGCCGGGGTGAACCTCAACAGCATCAACGTCACGGCGGTCGTGGACGAGCTGCCGCGCGACGACGTGACCGAGCTCGTCGCGCTCGGCTGACCCGCGGGTGAACTCGCAGTGACACGCCGAAAAGAACCAGCGGACTAGTTACAAAGAACTAGCGAATGGGTTAGTCTTCCCTCAGCGACCGCCGCGTCGTCGCATCACCTCGGGGGGGTGATACGGCGCCGCGGCATCGTCATGTCAGGGGCCTCACGAGGGGCGCGGCAGGGCGTTCATGTCCACCAGCCGGCGGTACACGTAGGGCGTCATCGTGCGCACGTACGTGACGCTGAGGTGGGTGATGTCGCGGTAGACGTTCACCCCGCCGATGATCGACGGGCACGTCTCGTCGTCGCAGTAGAGGTCGCTCAGGTCCAGCGTCTGCGCGCCATCGACCTCGCGACCGGCGGCGGCGAAGGCGTCGAAGTGCGACAGCGCCTCGTCGCGGCTGAACTCGCACGCGTCCGGCGAGATGCTCTCGAGCTGGGCGAGGCACTTCTGCGGCGCGCGCGGCAGTCGGGGGTTGTCGCGGATCGCGACGACCTCGACGCCGCGGTCCAGCACCGGGCGCCACACGGCCTCCATGCTCTCGACGCGCTCCTCGTTCGACCCGCTGAGCATCCGTGCGTAGCCGGTGGTCAGCACCAGGTCGGTGGAGTCGGTGCGGTCGAGCAGCCACTCCTGGAGGTTCGCCTTGAACTCCTGGCAGGTGCTCACGCGCAGCGGATCGTCGTGGTCGGGTTCGTCACGGGTCCAGGAGCAGCTGCTCCTCAGCTGGGCGGAGAGCGTGATGAGCTTCTGGTCGGCCATCCGGACCAGCGTGGGCAGGAACGATCGCGCGTGGGAGTCGCCCACGAGGGTCACGTGGGGCAGCGAGTCGTCCTCGAGGTCGCCGAAGGTGCAGTCGTTGAGCTCGGTGTCGTGCACACCCCCGAAGCAGCTCGGGTACTCCTTCTCGTAGTCGTTGACCACGGCCTCCGGCGACGGGATCAGCTGGTCGTCGAGCTCGGGGTTGTGGCACGGGTTCTCGGCATCGCGCGAGGCCGCGCCGAAGCAGTCGGGGGCCTCCTCGACCAGCTTCTCAGCGACGGCGACGGCGCGCTCCTGGGCCGCGGCGGCGGTCTGGTGTCCGGCCAGCGAGACGCCCACGAGTGCGGTCGCGCCGAGCAGGGTGGCCAGACCCGTGATGGCCGGCTTGCGCAGGCCGAACCGGTGCGTGAAGCGGATCGGGTCCTCGACCCAGCGCTTGGTGGCCCAGGCGGCGACGATCGTGAACACGAGGATCCCCACGCGCGGGCCCAGCCCCAGCTCGTGGCCCAGCACGAACGGCAGGATCACGATCGGCGGCCAGTGCCACAGGTACATCGAGTACGAGATCTCGCCGAGGGTGTGGGTGGGGCGCCACCGCATGAGGGGTGTGGGGGAGAGGACGCCGCGGGGCTCGCCCGCCCAGATCACCGCGAGGGTGGCCACCACGGGGACGATCGCCGCGGTGCCCGGGAACGGGGTGGAGTCGTCGTACGACAGGCCGCACCACGCCAGCGTCAGGAAGCCCGCCCACGACAGCAGGGCGGTGCGTCCCCCTCGGCGCACCGTGGCGCTGCCCATGGCCAGGGCCAGCAGGGCGCCGGCGCCGAACTGCCACGCCCGCGCCGGGGTGACGAAGTAGGCGGCCGGCGGGTTCGCCTGGGTGATCCACAGCGAGTACGCCAGGCTCGCGACGGTCGCGGTGCCGAGCACGAGGGCGACCATGAGCTTGCGTGACCGACCCGTCCGCACCGCCAGGACGGTGGCCAGGATCACCAGCAGCGGCCACACGAGGTAGAACTGCTCCTCGATCGACAGCGTCCAGTAGTGCTGCACGGTCGTCGGGTCGTTCTCGGCGGCGAGGTAGTTCACCGAGTCGGCCGCCAGGGCCCAGTTCTGCACGTACAGCGCCGAGGCGACGATCTCCTTGAAGTTCTGGCTCCAGGTGACCAGCGGCATCCACAGCCAGACGGCGAGCGCGGACACGGCCAGCACGAGGTAGGCCGCAGGCAGCAGGCGCCGGGCCCGCCGGGCCCAGAAGCGGGCGAGGTCGATCCGCCCCGTGTCGGCGGACTCGCGCAGCAGGTGCCCGGTGATCAGGAAGCCGGAGATGACGAAGAAGACGTCGACGCCGATGTAGCCGCCCGGGAGGCGCCCCGGCCAGAGGTGGTAGATGACCACGAGCAGCACGGCGCAGGCGCGCAGGGCCGAGATCTCGGCCCGGAATCGGTCACTGGGAGGGCTGGCGGGCACCGCACCACGATACGAGGCCGGACCTGACCGTGCCCACCGGCACCGCCGGGTGACGGGCCGCGGTCGGGTCCCCACCACTAGAATCGGCAACTGCGTACCCGGCGGGCGTCGACCCGCCGCGATGTCGACAGGAACCGAGGAGAGCATGCCTGACGTGGGTCGAGTGCGTCGCCGCGTGGTGGCGATGGTCCCCGAGCGCGCGAAGGACCGCCTGCGCCGAGCCCTCGGCCGCGGTCCGGGGCCCGGCCCCCACGCCCGCCTCTCGGTGCGGCACCAGGACGGGCTGATCCACTACGACGGCGAGTTCCGCGACCCCGTGCGCGTCGTCGCCCTCGTGGTGCGACCCGCCAGCCGCCTCGACCAGGTCACCGTGCGCCTCGAGCAGCCGGCGTCGGCCCGCTTCGCGTTCACCCTGGACCCGGTGCAGCTGTGGGAGCTGAGCGGACGCGCCGCCGGCCGCTTCGACCTCTTCGCCGAGGTCGAGCGCACCGACACGAAGCGCACCGAGCTGCGCCTCGGCCGCTTCGACCACACCGACACCACCGGCGCCGTCGACCGCATCGACCTCGAGGGTGCCGCCTCCCCATTCGGCGAGGAGGTGCACGCCTGGACCCACGTCACCGACCAGGGCAACGTCTCGGTGCGCTACGCCGCCAAGCCGATTCGCCGCCACGAGGTGGAGGGCACCCGCCTCGACGTGGGCCCTCAGGGCATCGCGGCCGAGCTGCTGCTCCGGACCTTCTCGCGCCCGGCCAGCGACATCCACCTCTCGCTCCAGTGGCGCTTCTCCGGCAGCACGCAGGAGGTCCCGGTGCGCATCGAGGAGCGCGACCCCGCGGCCAACTACGGTCTCTACGAGTACGCGATCAGCTTCGACCTGATGCCCGACGCCGTCTCCGACGAGGAGCGCGAGGGCATCATCGACCCGCACCTGGTGATGGACCTGCGCGGCTTCGACATGCCCCTGCGCGTCCCGTTCGCGCAGAAGAGCTTCCGCCACTTCAGGCTGCGCGACCTGGCGGTGCCCACCACCGGCGGAGCCCACGTCGACCAGTGGGTGCCCTACCTGACCTTCCGTGCCAAGCGGCTCGCGTTCTGGTCGGAGCGCTTCACCCTGGACAACCACCGGTACCTGCGCCGCATCTCCCGCTGGGCGTGGCTGATGACCCCGCTGCGCCCCTTCTCGGGCATCTGGCTCGTCGGCGAGGTGCCCTACAAGGCCCAGGACAACGGGTTCGCGCTGTTCCGCTGGATCCGCCGCAACCATCCCGAGCGCCGGGCCTACTACGTGATCGACGCCGACTCGCCCGACCGCCCCAAGGTCGAGCCGTTCGGGAACGTCGTGACGGCCCGCTCGCGCGAGCACATCCGCTACACCGCGCTGGCGTCGCGCTTCGTCGGCAGCCACCACGCCGAGTACCTGCACGCCTCACGCTCGCCGCGGCTGGCCCGTCACGCGCGCGGCCTGCGGGTGTTCCTGCAGCACGGCGTCACCGGCATGAAGAACGTGCGCCTGAACTACGGCCGCCTGCACATGCAGGAGATGCCGCCGGACCGCGTCGTCGTGAACTCCGACGCCGAGCGCCACATCTTCATCGAGGACCTCGACTTCTTCCCCTCGCAGGTCGCGATCACGGGCTTCGCGCGGTACGACTCGCTCTTCGAGGGCGAGCCGCAGGTGCAGCGGCGGCTGCTCGTCATGCCCACGTGGCGCGACTGGCTGTCCAGCCGCGAGCGGGTGCTGACCAGCAGCTACCTCGAGAACTGGCTGGAGTTCCTCAACGACCCGCAGCTGCACCGGCTGCAGCAGCAGGGCGTGGAGATCCTGATGGTGATGCACCCCAACCTGCGGGCGCTCGTGGACGACCTGCCGCTCGAGGGCATCTCGATCGCGCCGCGCGACGCCGACGTGCAGGAGCTCATCCGCACGAGTGCCGCCCTCGTCACCGACTACTCGAGCGTCGCGTGGGACGCCGCGTTCCTGCGCCGTCCGGTGTTCTTCTTCCGCTTCGACGACTCCGTGCTGACCGGCGCCCGCGCCCCCTTCGTGGACGCCGCCACCGAGCTGCCCGGCCCCATCGCCCACCGGGCCGCCGACCTCGCCGCGGAGGTGGCGAGGTCCGCCGAGTCCGGGTTCACGATGGACGAGGACTTCGCCCGCCGCGCCGCCAAGTACCTCGAGCTGCCCACCTCGGGCTACGGCGAGCGCAACTACGAGATGGTGCGCACGGCCGACGGCGTCTCCACCCGCCTGCTGCGGCTGCGCAACGTGCGCGCCGTGCGCAACGCCTTCAAGCGCTTCCGCGAGGGCCCGCACTACTACCGCGCGATGTCACTGATGTTCCGGTTCGGCAGCCTGCTGCCGCGGCGCGACATCGCCGTCTTCGAGAGCGACCGCGGCAGTGCCTACGGAGGCAGCCCCCGGGCGCTGTTCGAGCGCCTGCACGAGCGCGGCACGTCGCTGGACCTCTGGTACGTCAACAACTCCACGCTGCGGGTGCCGTCGGGAGCGCACAAGGTGTTCCGGCTGACGCCGCGCTACTTCTGGACCCTTTCGCGGGCGAAGTACTGGGTGTTCAACCAGAACGTCCACGACCTCTGCCAGCGGCCCCGCGGCACGCACTACCTGCAGACGTGGCACGGCACCCCGCTCAAGCGGATGCAGAACGACGTGGCGGTCATGTACGGCCGCGCCGACGACTACCACCAGAAGGCGCAGGAGCTGGTGGATCGCTGGTCGAGCCTGGTCTCACCCAGCCCGTACGCCACCGAGGCCTTCCGCAGCGCCTTCGGGTTCACCGGCCCGATCATCGAGTCGGGCTACCCGGGCAACGACGTGTTCCACACCGAGGTGGGACGGCTGCGGGCCCGCGAGACCCGCCTGCGTCTCGGACTGCCCGAGGACCGCACGGTGGTGCTCTACGCCCCCACCTTCCGCGACGACGGCCGCGCGGCCGGCGCGAAGGGCGCGTGGGCCCACGACATGGCCCTCGACCTCGGCCGCTTCGCCGAGCGCCTCGGCGAGAACGTCACCCTGCTGGTGCGGCTGCACCCGCTGGTGAAGTTCACGTGGCCGAAGGATCTCGACGAGAGCATCGTCAACGTCTCGAAGTACCCGGACACGCAGGACCTGCTGCTCGTGGCCGACGCGCTGGTCACGGACTACTCGTCGATCATGTTCGACTACGCCCAGCGCGGCCGGCCGATCATCTCCTACGTGTACGACCTGGAGCACTACCGCGACGACCTGCGTGGCTTCTACGTCGACCTCGAGGAGATCGCGCCCGGTCCCGTGGTCCGCACGAGCGACGAGGTCATCGACGCCGTCGCCCGGCTCGACGAGGTCGAGGCCAAGTACGCCGACCGGCTCGCCGCGTTCCGCGAGCGCTTCGGCGGGCTCGAGGACGGGCACGCCTCGGACCGCGTCATCGACGCGGTCTTCAGCGAGTCCGAGCGCGGCGCCGCCCCGAACTGACCCTCAGTCGATGGGGGAACGGCGACGGGGTGCCGCCACAGTCGTGGCGACACCCCGTGCGGGTCGTGCGGTGGCTCAGGCCTTGGTCTCGCCCCAGGCCGGGTTCCAGCCGGGAACCTCGTCGGGGGTGCGCGAGGCCGGACCGGTGTAGATCGCCGAGGGGCGGATCAGGCGACCGGTCTTGTACTGCTCGAGGATGTGGGCGCTCCAGCCGGCGGTGCGCGCCGACGTGAACATCGCGGTGAACATGTTCGCGGGGATCTCCGCGAAGTCCAGCACGATCGCGGCCCAGAACTCGACGTTCGTCTCCAGGACGCGGTCGGGGCGGCGCTCGCGCAGCTCCTTCAGGGCGGCCTGCTCGAGAGCCTCGGCGACCTCGGCGCGCGGGGCGGCGAGCTCCTTGGCGGTGCGACGCAGCGTGCGGGCGCGGGGGTCCTCGGCGCGGTAGACGCGGTGGCCGAAGCCCATGAGCCGCTCGCCGGAGTCGAGGAGGTTCTTGACGTACGCCTCGGCGTCGCCGGTCTTCTCGACCTGCTCGATCATGTGGAGCACGCGCGAGGGGGCGCCGCCGTGCAGCGGGCCGGACATCGCGCCGACCGCACCGGAGAGGGCGGCCGCCACGTCGGCGCCGGTGGAGGAGATGACGCGGGCGGTGAACGTGGAGGCGTTCATGCCGTGCTCGGCGGCGGAGACGAGGTACGCGTCGATGGCCTTGGCGTGGGCCGGGTTGACCTCACCGCGCCAGCGGGTCAGCATCCGCTCGACGATCGTGTCGCACTTGTCGATCTCGCTCTGGGGGACCATCGGCTTGCCGAGGCCGCGGGCGGCCTGGGCGACGTACGACAGCACCATCACGGCGGTGCGGGCGAGGTCGTCGCGCACCTCTTCGGGGGTCTCGATGTCGTACAGCTGACGCAGACCCCACACGGGAGCCATCTGGGCGATCGCGCTCTGGACGTCGGCGCGGATGTCGCCCGAGTGCACGGGGATGGGATACGGCTCGGCCGGAGGCAGGCCCGGGTCGTAGGAGCCGTCGACCAGCAGGCCCCAGATCTTCTCGAACGGCACGCGGCCGACGAGGTCATCGATGTCGACGCCGCGGTACCGGAGCGCGGAGCCTTCCTTGTCGGGTTCGGCGATCTCGCTCTCGAACGCTACGACGCCTTCCAGTCCGTGGTGCACTTGAGTCATGCCTCAATAGTGCCCTGTGGCCCTCTCCCGGCGCGCACCACGGTCGATTTCCCGGCCGGTGACCACCCGCGGGTGACTACCGTGGCCCCATGAGCGACGACCTGGCCCGGATGCGGACGGAGTACGCCCGCACGGGCCTGGACGAGGCCGCGGCGGGGGACGACCCGGTCCGCCTGGCCCAGACCTGGATGGCCGAGGCGATCGCCGCGGGCGTGCAGGAGCCGAACGCGATGGCGCTCGCCACCGCCACCCGCGACGGGGAGCCGTCCGTGCGCATCGTGCTGCTGAAGGGCTTCGACGCGACCGGCGCCGTCTTCTTCACGAACTACGACTCGCGCAAGGGTCGCGAGCTGGCGCAGAACCCACGCGCCGCGGCCGTGCTGCTGTGGCACCCGCTGCACCGCCAGCTGCGGATCGAGGGTGCGGTGACCCGCCTCGACCCGCAGGAGTCGGACGCCTACTTCCTGGCCCGGCCGGAGGGGGCGCGGATCAGCGCGGCCTCGTCGCCGCAGTCGCAGGTCGTCGCGGGCCGTGAGGAGCTCGAGCGCCGCTGGCACGAGGCCGAGGGCCACGGGGCCGCCGAGCGGCGTCCCGAGGACTGGGGCGGCTACCGCATCGCGCCCGAGGTGCTGGAGTTCTGGCACGGCCGCGAGAACCGCCTGCACGACCGCCTCCGGTTCACGCGGGCCGGTGACGGTTGGACGCGCGACCGGCTCGCGCCCTGACCGACGGCGCCCACCGGAGCGGCCGGGCACGTGCGTGCTCGACGTGCACCGAGCGCGCCGTCACCGGCCGAGTGGGTCGCGCCTAGGCTGCTCCGGTGCGAAAGCTGCTCACCGACGTCCGCCCGCTGCGGGTGTCACCGGCCTACCGCAGGCTGTGGATCGGGCAGGCGGTCTCGGGCTTCGGCCAGCAGATGTCGGTGGTCGCGGTCGCGTGGGAGGTCTGGACCCTCACCGAGTCGTCGTTCTCGGTCGGTCTGGTCGGCCTCGCGGGACTGCTGCCGCTCATCGTCGGTGGTCTGTACGGAGGCGCCCTGGTCGACGCGTTCGACCGTCGCACCGTGGCGCTGGCGTCGGCGATCGGCCTGTGGGTGTCCGCGATGGCGCTGGTCGCGCACAGTGTGGCCGACGTGGAGTCCGTCGGCTTCCTCTACGCGGTCGTCGCGGTGCAGGCACTGTTCTTCGCGGTGAACAACCCGGCCCGCGCGGCGATGCTGCCGCAGCTGCTGCCCGGGCACCTGCTGCCGGCGGCGAACGCCCTGGGCATGGCCTCGACGAACCTGTCGTTCACGGTGGGCCCGCTCGTCGGCGGTGCGCTCATCGCGTGGCGCGGCGTGGAGGCGGCGTACGTGGTCGACGTGCTGCTCTACGTGGCGGCGCTGTACTCGGTGGTGCGGCTCCCGGCGCTCCCGCCCGCGACGAAGATGCCGGTGCCGGGCATCCGCTCCGTCGTCGACGGGCTGAGGTTCCTGCGGACCGCGCCGAACATCGCGATGTCGTTCGTCGTCGACCTGTGCGCCATGGTCTTCGCGCAGCCGCGCGCGCTGTTCCCCGCGCTCGCGGCCACCGTCTACGCGACGTCGGGTGGCGGCGACGCGGGCGCCTCGTCGCTGGGCCTGCTCCAGGCGTCGCCGGCGATCGGCTCACTGCTGGCGTTCGTGGTGTCGGGCTGGGTCAGCCGCGTGCACCGTCACGGCGTCGCGATCGTGGTGGCGATCGTGGCCTACGGCGTGAGCGTCGCCGCCGTGGGGTTCTCGGCGATCGGACTGCCGGGCCTGCTGTGGCTGGCCGTCACGTTCCTCGCGCTGTCCGGCGCGGCGGACATGATCAGCGCCGCCTACCGCTCGACGATCCTGCAGTCGGCCGCGCCCGACGAGATGCGCGGGCGCATGCAGGGCCTGTTCATCGTGGTCGTCGCGGGCGGACCGCGCCTGGGTGACTTCGTGATCGGCTCGGTCGCCTCGCTCGTCGGCGAGCCGTGGGCCATGGTCATCGGCGGCGGGCTGTGCATCACCGGCGTGCTCGTCTCGGTCGCCCTGCGCCGCCGGTTCCTGGCCTACGACGGCCGCCACCCGACCCCCTGAGTCTCGGGAGGGGCGGTCAGCTGCCGAAGGTGGCGAGGTCGATCTCGATCCAGACCTGCTCGGCGCGGCCGACCAGCTCGCCGGCCGGGGTGTAGAGCGCGGTGCCGGTGAAGAACTTCCGTCCCTCGCGCGCCGCCAGCTGGCCCACCGCGTGATAGGTCTCGCCGGCCACCGGGGCGGAGAGCACCTCGGCGGTCATCGTGCCGAGCACCATCGGCTGCGCCGAGAAGTCGGCCGCCCAGCCGCCGGGACAGTCCAGGGCCGCCCACGCGACGGGCACACCGACCGTGCCGTCCGCCTCGGCGAACGAGGGGTGCACGGTCCACGGGGCCGCCGTGAGGTCGTCGCCGACGGGGCCGCTGAAGATCCGCAGCCCGTCGCCCTCGCCCCGAGCCGTGCCGCAGGTGAAGCACTGGTCGAAGGGGTGCGTCGTGAAGCCCGGGTACGCGGCCAGGCCGGCCTCGACGGCGGACGTGTCCAGGAACGGCGGCGGCTCCCGTGTGAAGGCGCCGGGCCCGGCGGTGCCGACGAGAGCTCCGCCGTGCGTCAGGAGACGGGTCTCGTCGGCGTCGTGCTCCCAGGCCAGCGGCGTGTCGAGCGGCGGCGGCATCCGCAGTCGCGACGTGACGGGGCCGGTGTGGTCCTGCGCGAGCCGCTCGTGCGCGACGAGGCCGCACACCCAGCCACCGTTGCCGGAGTCGGGCGGGCCGTTGAACTGACGAGGGATCGTGACCATGCCCCGACGCTATCCTCCGAGCGCGTCGTGGCGGCGCAGGGCCTCGAGGCGCTCCTGCGCGTGGTCGACGAGCGGTGGTGGGTAGTCGGCCGGAGGGTCCGGGAGGGTCCACGGCTCGTGCACGCCGCGGCCCTGCACCCCGCGCAGCTCCGGCACCCAGCGCCGGATGTAGGCGCCGTCGGGGTCGAAGCGGCGGCCCTGGCCCACGGGGTTGAAGACGCGGAAGTAGGGGGCGGCGTCGGTCCCGCACCCGGCCACCCACTGCCACCCGTGCTGGTTGTTCGCGAGGTCGGCGTCGACGAGCCGCTCACGGAACCAGCGCGCGCCGTGCGTCCACTCCAGGTGCAGGTCCTTCACGAGGAAGCTGGCGACCGCCATCCGCACCCGGTTGTGCATCCAGCCCTGCGCGAGCAGCTGGCGCATCCCCGCGTCGATGAACGGGAAGCCGGTGCGGCCCTCCCTCCACGCCTCGAAGTCGCCGGCGGGCTCGTCGTACTGCATCCGCTCGTAGTCGCGGTTGTAGTAGCCGAACGCCGAGCCCGGCCACTCGTGCAGGACGTCGGCGTAGAACTCACGGAACGCCAGCTGTCGCTCGTAGGCGCGGGCGCCGGCCGACGACCGCTCGGCGAGGTCGGCCAGCAGGGTGCGCGGGTGGATCGTGCCCCACTTCAGGTGCACCGACATCCGCGAGGTCGTGTCCAGGTCGGGTCGGTCGCGTTCGCTGTCGTAGTCGTCGACGTGGTCGTCGAGCCATCGTCGCCAGTGCGCCCGGGCGGCCTGCTCGCCCGCCGGGGGCAGGTCCACCCCCTCGATCTCGCGCACGTCGGGCAGGGGCGTTGATCCGCCCGGCCGGACCCAGGGCACGGCGTGCGCCCGCACGGCCGTCACCGGCGGGTGCGAACCCTGCGCCTGCCACGCACGGAACCACGGGGTGAACACCTTGTAGGCCGATCCGTCGCCCTTGCGCACTGTCCCCGGTGCCACGGCGTACGACGAGTCTGCGGCCACGAGCGGCACGTCGCCGAGTGCCTCGGCGACCCGCGCGTCCCGGCGGAGGGCGTAGGGAGTGTGCCCGGGGGTCACGTGGACGCTCGCGGCGCCGGTCTCGCGGACCACCCGCGGCACCTCGACCTCGGGCCGGCCCCGCACCACGTGCAGCCCGTCGATCCGCTCGTCGAAGTCCGCCAGCAGGCGGGCCAGGTACGCGGCCCGCACGGGCATGTTCTCCGCCGGGAAGTGCTCGTCGAGGACGAACAGCGGGACCACGCCGTCGGCCCCCGCCTCGAGCGCCGACCTCAGCGCGCCGTGGTCGTGCAGGCGCAGGTCGGCGCGGAACCACATCACGGAGACGGTCACCTCGGCATCGTCCCCCGCGCGAGCTTGGTCCGCACGCGGGCCGATCGACCCGCGCGGGGAGGCGGCCGATCGACGCGCCGGGCCTGACCCGCGGCGTCACATGGAACAATGGCCCCGTGAGCGAGCTGATCGACACCACCGAGATGTACCTGAGGACCATCTTCGAGCTGGAGGAGGAGGGGATCATCCCGCTGCGTGCGCGGATCGCCGAGCGCCTCCACCAGAGTGGCCCGACGGTGAGCCAGACGGTGGCGCGCATGGAGCGCGACGGCCTGCTGACGGTCGAGGGCGACCGTCACCTCGAGCTGTCCGAGCGCGGCCGCTCGCTGGCCACCCGCGTGATGCGCAAGCACCGCCTGGCCGAGCGCCTGCTCACCGACGTGATCGGCCTCGAGATCGAGTACGTGCACGAGGAGGCCTGCCGCTGGGAGCACGTCATGTCCGAGCAGGTCGAGCGCCGTCTCGTCGCGCTGCTGGGCCACCCCACCGAGTCGCCCTACGGCAACCCGATCCCCGGTCTCGGCGAGCTCGGCGAGGTCGTCCGCCCGGCCGAGTTCCTCGACGGAGTCGAGTCGCTCCTGACCGCGGCGGTCGGCACCGAGCCGGTGCGCGTGGTCGTGCGCCGCATCGCCGAGGAGCTCCAGAAGGACACCGAGGTCATGTCGGTCCTGCGCCGCGTGGGTGCGCTCCCGGGCAACGACGTCCTCGCCTCGCGCGGCCACGACGGACTCGTCGTCGCGCGCCAGTCCGAGACCGCCGAGATCGACGCCGAGGCAGCCGCGCACATCTTCGTCTCGCGCTGAGGCTGTCCATGCCGCCGCCCGCCCCGACCCCGGCGAGAGGTTGGCACGGGGCTGGCAGGATGTTCACATGACCTTCGGTGCGCGCATGCGTGGCTGGTTCCAGCGCACGGGCTCCGAGGCGCTCGGCTGGACCCTCGTCGCGCTGGGAATCGTCATGCTGGTCATGCCCGGGCCGGGGCTGCTGGGCATGTTCGCCGGCATCGCGCTGCTGGCCCGCCACTACACGTGGGCCGACCGGCTCGTCGAGCCGCTGGAGGAGAAGGCGATCGAGGCCGCCAAGTACGGCGTCGCCACCATCCCGCGCATCATCGTGAGCATCCTGGGCATCGTCTGGGTCGCCGGCGTGGGCCTGGTCTGGTTCCTCTCGCCGACGATCCCCGAGTTCGAGATACTCGGCGTCGGCTTCGGCCCCGAGCTGCCCGCCGCGGGGCTCGTGGGTGCGATCGGGATCTGGATCTCCGACCTGATCGCCATCGTGCTGCTCGTCTACAGCATCCGGCGCTGGCGCTGAGGTCGGCGGCCCCGTCTACGGTGGGGCCATGAGCGCGATCGATCCCGCCACCGTCGAGCTGGGCCTGGACACGTTCGGGGACGTCAGTCTCGGCGAGGACGGCACGCCCGAGCACCACGCCGTCGTGCTGCGGAACGTGGTCGAGCAGGCCGTGCTGGCCGATCAGGTGGGGCTGAGCTTCATCGGGCTGGGCGAGCACCACCGCGACGACTTCGCGATCACGGCGCCCGATGTCGTGCTGGCCGCGATCGCCTCGCGCACGGAGCGGATCCGCCTGGGCTCGGCGGTCACGGTGCTCAGCTCGGACGACCCCATCCGCGTGTTCGAGCGCTTCTCCACCCTCGACGCGCTATCGAACGGTCGTGCCGAGGTCATCCTGGGCCGCGGCTCCTTCACCGAGTCCTTCCCGCTGTTCGGATTCGAGCTGGAGGACTACGAGCGGCTCTTCTCCGAGAAGCTCGACCTCTTCGCCCAGATCCTGACCGAGGAGCCGGTCACGTGGTCGGGCTCGATCCGTCCTCCGCTCACCGACCAGCGCATCTACCCGCCCACCGAGTCGGGCCGCCTGAAGGTGTGGATCGGCGTGGGCGGCACGCCGCAGTCGGTCGTGCGCGCCGCGCACTACCGGATGCCGCTCATGCTCGCGATCATCGGCGGCCCGCCGGCGCAGTTCGTGCCGTTCGCGAACTACTACCGCGAGCTGCTCGCCGCCGACGGCGTGGATCCGCTCCCCGTCGGGATGCACTCGCCCGGCTACGTCGCCGACACCGACGAGCAGGCACGCGACGAGCTCTTCACCCACTTCCAGGCGCAGCGCGACCGCATCGGGCGCGAGCGCGGCTGGCCGCCCACCACCCGGATCCAGTTCGAGCGCGACGCCAGCCCCGAGGGCGCCCTCCACGTCGGATCGCCCGAGACTGTGGCGCGCAAGATCGCCACGAACCTCACGTCGCTGGGGATCAGCCGATTCGACCTCAAGTACGCGAACGGCGCCATGCCGCACCACCAGCTGATGCGGTGCATCGAGCTCTACGGCACGCGGGTCGCACCGCTCGTGCGCGACATGCTCGCCTGACCCTCGCCTACGCTGACGCCCATGGAGTCGATCCTGATCGCGGTGCTCGTCGTGGCGGCGATCGTGGTGGCCTCGGTGGTGGCGCCCCGGATCGGCACCGCCGCCCCGCTCGTCCTGCTCGGCATCGGCCTGGTCGTCAGCCTGCTCCCGTTCACGCCGGAGTTCGAGATCGATCCCGAGCTGATCCTGGCGGTTCTGCTGCCGCCCCTGCTGTACTCGGCCGCCGTCAACATGCCGACGATGGACTTCCGCCGGGACTTCCGCACGATCAGCGGCCTGTCGGTGCTGCTGGTCGTCGTGAGCGCGCTCGGCCTCGGCGTGGTGTTCACCGCGCTCATCCCCGGGATCGACTTCGCGCTCGCGGTGGCGTTGGGCGCGATCGTCAGTCCCACCGACGCGGTGGCCACTTCGATCGCGAAGCGGCTCGGCGTCCCGTCGCGCGTGATCACGGTGCTGGAGGGCGAGAGCCTGCTGAACGACGCGACGGCGCTCGTGCTGCTGCGCACGGCGGTCGCGGCCACGGCCGCGGGCGTGAGCTTCGGCGCGATCCTCGTGGAGTTCGTGTGGGCGGTCGTCGGCGCCGTCGCGATCGGGTGGGTCGTCGGCACGGTGGTGCTGCGCCTCCGCGCCCGGATCGAGGACGAGGCCGTCAGCACCGCGATCTCCTTCACGGTGCCGTTCGTCGCGTTCCTGCCCGCCGAGCACCTGGGGGCGTCCGGCCTCGTCGCCGCCGTCACGGCGGGGCTCGTCACGGGTCACGGGCAGGCGAGGCACCTCGGGCCGACGCAGCGCCTCTCGGACCACCAGAACTGGCGCACCATCGAGGTGCTCCTCGAGGGGCTGGTCTTCCTCATCATGGGCCTGGAGGTCTCGGCGCTCGTCCGCGACGTCGAGGACACCACCGAGGGGGGCGTGGTGCGAGCCGTCGTGCTGGCGGTCGTCGGGCTCGTCGTCGCGCTGGGGATCCGGGCGTTCTACACGCTCTCGATCGTGCTGATGGAGCGCCGCCGGATGCGACGGACACCCCAGTTGCGCGAGGCGATCGACGAGTGGTCGACGAAGGTCGAGCACAGCGAGCACCCGCGGGCCGATCGGTTCCGCCGGCGACTGCGGCGCGCGTCGCACGACATCGACTTCTACGACGCCGCCCGGTTCGGCCGGCGCGAGGGCTTCATCCTCGTCTGGGCCGGGATGCGTGGGGCGGTCACGCTCGCTGCGGCCCAGACGCTGCCCACCGACACCGAGAACCGCTCGCTGCTCGTTCTCGTCGCCTTCTTCGTCGCGCTGATCTCCCTCGTCGTGCAGGGCGGCACGCTGGGCTGGTTCGTCCGCCGCCTCGGGCTGGCTGGTCGGGCGCACGGCGCCGCGCAGGAGTGGACGCGACTCAACGACCGCATGCGCGACGCGGCGCGAGACGTCCTGGACGACGCGGCGCTCCCGCCCGAGCTGGCGGGTCTGCGCGAGCGGGCCACCCGGGCGCTCGATGACGATGACTTCGATCCGAGCGCGCTGAGCGACATGCGGCTGGAGATCATCGAGCGGCAGCGCGAGGTGCTGCTCCGGGAGCGAGCCGACGGCACGTACAGCAGCGAGGTGCTCACCCGGATGCTGGCGAAGCTCGATGCCGATCAGATCAGCATCGAGCTCCGCCGCACGGGCGACGCGGGCTGACCGTCAGGCCAGCGCCTTCGCCTTCAGCTGCTCGTACTCCGAGGCCGAGATGGCGCCGGAGTCCAGCAGCGACTTGGCCGAGGCGATCTGGTCGGCGGGGGCGGACCCGGCGACGTCGCGGATGTAGGCGTCGTTCTGCTCCCGCAGCGCCGACATCTTGGCGCGCTGGCGGTCGGCCATGCCGCCGCCCCGCGCGATGAGGTAGATCAGCGCGGTGAGCGCCGGCACGAAGATGAGGAAGAAGACCCAGATGGCCTTCGTCCAGCCCGAGGCCTCGCGATCGCTGAAGAGATCGGCGATGACGTTGAACAGGACCATCAGGTACGCCATGAAGAAGAACACCGAGATCGTCAACCACAAGAAGTCCCAGAAACTGTCCATTGAGGTGTGTCCTTCGCTCTGCCGGGCGCGCGGCCCTCGTGACGACTGTCGTCACGCCTCCATGATGGCGGGACGAGGGTCCCGGCGGGTCATCCGCGCGGGGTGACACGCCGAACGGGAATGTGGGCGACACGACGTCCGCCGTACTTGTGTTGAGTGTGGGACTCATGTGACTGTTGAGCCGTCGTGACGTCCGATCGGCTCCACTCTTCCCTGGGGCCGGTGGGTCGGGCGCACGGGGGGTGTGTCTGCACCCGGACCACGTCGATTCTTCCCCCAGTTCGGCGTGAAGGTGCCGCGCCGGAGGTCCCGTTCCCCATGGGCGCTCCGGCGCGGCATTCCCGTTCCCGCTCCTCTCCCGCCTCTCCACTTTTGGAAAGGGATTCACCTTTCCGGGACGGATCGAGGTGGATCCGTTTCCAAAAGTGGACCAAGGGGGAGCGGCTAGTGGTCGCGCCCGAGGCCCGCCTCGCGCGCCCGGATGATCGCCTCGGCCCGGTCGGCGGCGTGCAGCTTGGCGTAGATCGAGGAGACGGCGTTCCGCACGGTCTTGTTGGAGACGAACAGCTCGGCCGCGATCGCGTCGTTGCTGCGTCCGGCGGCGAGCAGGTCGAGCACGGCTCGCTCTCGCTCGGACAGGTCGGGGAACGGGTGCTCCGGGCGGTGCCGGGTGCGGCCGGCGAACAGCCCGGCCACCCGCGCCGCCACCGACGCTCCGAACACCATCCCGCCCCCGGCGGTGGCCAGGATCGCGCGATGGACCTCGGCGGCGTCGGCGCCCTTCAGCAGGTACCCCGAGGCGCCGGCGCGCAATGAGCTGAGGATCGTGTCGTCGTCCTCGTTCATCGTCAGCATCAGCACGCGGACGTCGTCGTGCCGTCCGGTGATGTGGCGTGTCGCCTCGATCCCGTCGAGCACCGGCATCTGGATGTCCATCACGACGACGTCCGGCGGGTCGGCGTCGACCACGTGGATGGCCTCGCGGCCGTCGCCGGCGGTGCCCGTGACGGCGATCCCGTCGATCGCGCCGAGCAGGGCGACCAGCCCCTCGCGCAGGATGCGGTGGTCGTCCACGACCACGACGCGCACCGGCTCGCTCATGGCTCCATCCTCCCGTGCAGGGGCAGCCGTGCGGTGACGATCGTCCCGCCGGTCTCGGGGCAGCGCAGCTCCACGGTGCCGCCGAGCTCGGCCGCCCGCTCGCGCAGCGAGACCAGCCCGATCCCGGGGCGGGCGTCAGCCGCGATGCCGACGCCGTCGTCGGCCACCTCGACCACGAGCTCGTCGAGGTCGGCGCTCAGCGTGACCGAGCAGGTCCGGGCGTGCGCGTGCCGCAGCGTGTTGTTCATGGCCTCCGAGGCGATCCGGAAGGCCGCCACCTCCACGGCGGCCGGCAGCCCGCCGTCGATCGCGGCCCTCACGCGCACGTCGACCGCCGCGTCGGCGTGCTCCGCCAGTTGGGTCAGCGCTCCGGCGAGGCCCCGGTCGTCGAGCGCGGGCGGGCGCAGGTCGTGGACCAGCCGGCGGACGTCCTTGATGATCTCCTGCACGACGTCGCGGGTCTCGGCCAGCTGCTCGTCGGCCGAGTCGGGGTCGGACGCCACGGTCAATCGCGCCGACTCCAGCCGGAAGACCACGGCCGAGAGCGAGGGGCCCAGACCGTCGTGCAGGTCGCGCCGGATCCTGCGCCGCTCCTCCTCGCGGGCCAGGACGAGTCCCTCGCGGCTGCGCTGCAGCTCGTCGCTGAGCTGGCTGGAGCGGATGGCGGCCGCCGCCTGGCGCACCACGTCGGCCAGCAGGACCTCGTCGCGCGCCGTGAGGTGGTTGCGCACCCCGTGGGAGGGCAGGGTGAGCCGGCCGATCGTGCGCGACCGGTAGGCGATGGGGAACGACCGCACGTGCTCGGGGCGCTCGCCCCGCGACGCGACGAGGCGCTCGCCGGCCGACCGGTCGACCTCGACCTGCACGAACGACAGGCCGAACGCCGTGGAGACGGCCTCGACGACCGCACCCAGCTGGGCGCCGTCGTCGTCGGAGCGCTCGAGCGTCGACGCGAGGCTGGCGACGACGGCATAGGGGTCGCGCCGGTCGCCGAGCACGGCCCGCCGGACCCAGCCCTCGATGCGCAGGCGCATCGGGCCGTAGAGGATCGCCGCGAGCAGCAGCACGAGCAGCACGACCTGCCGCTCGCCGAAGGCGTCCCCGAGCGTGGCCGAGATGATCGCCAGCGCCAGCAGGTCCACCAGCACGATGACGACGCTGATGCCGCCGTAGACGAGGGTGCGGACCAGCAGGTTCTCCACCGAGACGATGTCGGGTCGCACGATCGCGATGACCATCGCGACCGGCCCCACCAGCAGCGCTGCGCCGAGGAAGAACGAGTTGAGCACCGTGACGTCCACGAGCAGGCTCGTCGCGATCAGCAGGACCATCACCAGGACGGCCCACGCCAGCCACCGCATCCGCTCGCGCTCGCCGTCGCGCGAGGCGCGGTAGCGCGCGATCACGGTGACCAGGGCGAGTGCGAACCCGACGCTCCCGAGCACCCACGAGAGGGTCACGACCTGCTCGGCCACGGGGCGCAGCGCCTCGATCGACGTGGGATCGGTGTCGGCGCCCGGGACGAGCGCGGCGAGGGAGGCGTCGATCTCGCGCTGGGTGCTCGGCACGACCAGGAACAGGACCAGTCCTGCACCCATGAGGGCCAGGCTCGCCCACCCCGCGGCGCGCCAGCGCCCGCGCGGAAGGCCGTCCGGGAACAGCAGGAGGACGGCCGCGGCGTTCATGGGCAGCACGGCGGTGAAGCGGAAGAGGAACCACAGCACCCAGGTCAGGCCCGGCAGGGCCTCCTGCTCGAAGACGGCGAGCCGGACGTAGGACTGCGCCAGTCCGTCGAGGATCCACAGGAAGCCGAGTCCCACGAGTGCCCAGCCGATGGGGTGACGGTGACGGTGCCACAGCACGACGACGCCGAGCCCGGCCTGGATCAGCCCCATGGCGGCGAACGTCCAGCCGGGCTCCTCGGTCCACTCCGGGATCGGGGCGTCGCCGACACGCAGGTCCAGCGCGACGGCGACGGCGAAGAGCGCCGTGCCGACGCCGAGTGCGGCGAGCCCGCCGACCGGGACCTGCGTGGACCTCATGCGTAGATCATGGCGGCGGTTCGCGTCCGAGGGGAGCGAACCGCCGCCTTGGCGATCGATCAGCGAGGTCACCGGCTGCCGCGGTCCCCGAAGGCGAACCCGAGGCCGACCAGGACGACCATGACCGAGCCGGTCCAGCCCGCCATGTACTGCAGGGGCGCGACGGTCAGCAGCAGCGAGAGCGTGCCCAGGATGCCGGCAGCGATGCCCATCCAGGCACGGACGGCGCCCTGACGCCAGGCCCGGAACAGGGCCCAGCCCGTCAGGCCGGTGAGTCCCCAGACCCACGGCACGGTGGCGATCCAGTGGTTGAACACGGTGGCCGCCTCGGGCACGGCCAGGGGCGTGTCCCCAGCGACCCCGAAGATGAACTCCGTGTTGAGCACGGTGCCCATCAGCACGACGAGCGCCGTGCCGAGGATGCCGAAGGAGGCCGTTCCCGGGACGAGGCTGTCGCGATCGAGCCCGGCGCGCAGCCGGCGGTGCAGGCCGAGACCGAACGGCACCAGCGCCAGGACGGTGAGCGTCGCCACGACGTGGAACGTGATCAGCTGCGGGACGTGGCCGTTCAGCGACGCGATGACGCCATCGGCCTCCTGCACCTTCCCGTCGACGTAGGCGGCGCCGGCCTCCGCGCTGAGGATCGTCGTGGCGAAGCCGCCGAGGCCGGCGGCGACGCCGGAGAGGGCCCAGGCACGGCCGGGACGGGCGGCGCCGTCCTGCGGGAGGTCGTCCCGGACTCGCTGCTCGGTGGTGATGTGAGTGGTCATCGTGATTCCTTCCAGGGGGGTGATGGAACCACCGTGGAGGGCGCGGAGTCCCGCGCGACAGGGACAGCGCGGCACGATGTGCGGGACATCGGGTGAGGGTGCCTCATCCGGCTGGGGTGATGCCGGTCCTGTGGCGAGACGACATGTTGGGCAGAACGCACCGGTCCGTGCCTCCCTGCCTACGCAGGTGGCGGGTCGCTGCCCGACCAGACGAGGCCCGGGACGCCAACATGGGATTGATCCTCTCGATCTTGATGCTGGGCCTGATGGCGAGCCTGTCCCCGGCCACCATCGTGGTGTTCATCCTGGTGCTCGGCACGGCCCGGCCCCGGGCCAACGCGACGGGGTTCCTGTTCGGCTGGGCGATCTCCCTGACCGTCGTCTTCACCGCCAGCTACCTCATCGGCTCGTCGCGGAGCGTCCGGCACGGTGACGGCCGGACCGGGCTGATGGTCTTCGAGATCCTCGTGGGCTGTGCCCTCGTCGTGGTGAGCGCACAGCAGTGGCGGCGTCGAGGGGTGCCCCGCGTCAGCTCGGCCGGAGCGGGGTCGACGAGGATGCTCGGCCGCCTCCGCGGCCTTGGTCCGGGCGGTGCCCTGGTGCTCGGTGTGCTCAAGCAGCCGTGGGCGATCACGACGGCCGCGGCCATCTTCCTGGTGCACCATCACGCGCAGGCTCTCGTCACGGTCATCGCCTTCGCGTGCTTCACGGTGGCGTCCACCGCCAGCGTGGGGCTGATGTACGTGTTCTACGCGCGGCGCCCCGGCGAGGCCGATGCGTACCTGGAACGACTGCGCGCCCGTGCGGTCGCTTCAGGGCCCGCCGTCTTCGCCGTCGCCGCACTGCTGGTCGGGACCTTCCTGGTGCTCGACGGTCTCCTCGGGCTCACCGGCCGGTGAGCCCGAGGGAGTGTCATCCCACGCGGGTGAGTCACGGGTGCGGGGATGCGCCTAGCGTGGGGTCTGGCCGGTCGCCGGGACGAAGTCGGAGGCAGTGATGTCCGAAGTCTCGATGACGAGTCCGCAGGCCCCGGAGCGAGCGCCGCTGGTCCTCGCCGCCCTGATCGTGGTCGCCGGCGTGGCCAACCTGAACCTCTCCGTGGCCAACGTCGCCCTTCCGTCCATCGGCAAGGCCTTCGACAGCTCGCAGACGACGCTGAACCTGATCGCCGTCGGCTACTCCCTCGGCCTCGCAGCCTCGGTGCTCTACCTGGGGGCGGTGGGCGACCGGTACGGGCGCAAGCTGATGCTCCTCCTCGGCATCCTGCTGTCGGTGCCGGCCTGCCTCCTCGCTGCCTTCGCGTGGGACGACTGGGTGCTGGTCGTGGCCCGGGTCCTGGGCGGGCTCTCCGCCGGGATGGCCTACCCCACGACGCTGGCGCTCATCGCGGCGCTGTGGTCCGGACCCGGCCGGACGAGGTCGATCGCCCTGTGGTCGGCGCTCGGTGGGGCCATCGCCGCTCTCGGCCCGCTCGTCGCCGGGTGGCTGCTCGAGCACTTCTGGTGGGGGTCGGTCTTCCTGGTCACCCTTCCGCTCGCGGTCGTGGCGCTCGTGATGGCCTGGCTGCTGGTTCCCTCCCACGTCAACGAGTCGAGCGAGCCCGTCGACAACCTCGGCGGGATCCTGTCGGTCGTGCTCGTCGCCGGTCTGGTCCTGTCGATCAACTTCGCGCCGGTGCCCGGCAAGGGAGCCCTCGTCGCGGGCCTCGGACTGATCGCCGCCGCGGCGACGGTGGCGTTCGTGTGGCGGCAGCGACGGGCAGCCAATCCCCTGTACGACCTGGACATCGCGAGACGGCGGGTCTTCTGGGTCGCTGCGTGTGCGGGGATCATCGTCTTCGGGTCGCTGATGGGTGCGATGTTCATCAGCCAGCAGTACCTGCAGAACGTCGTGGGCTACGACACCGTGGAGGCGGGCGCGGCCTTCCTCCCGGCGATCGTCTTCATGGTCCTGGTGGCGCCACGGTCGGCGAAGCTCATCGAGTCGAAAGGCGCGCGAACGACCCTGCTCAGCGGCTATGTCTTCCTGTTCCTCGGCTTCCTGTCCATGCTGCTGCTCTGGGAGGAGAACACCCCCTACTGGCAGATCGCCATCGCCTACGCCTGTCTGGGCATCGGCGTCGGACTGGCCGGAACGCCCGCGTCCCACTCGCTGACCGGTTCGGTACCCGTTCACCGAGCGGGCATGGCCTCCGGCACCGCCGACCTGCAGCGCGACCTCGGGGGCGCGATCATGCAGTCGCTCTTCGGCGCTCTGCTGACCGCGGGATACGCGAGCTCCTTCAGCCAGTCCATCGCGTCGTCTCCCTCGGGGGAGAAGGCCTCGTCCGACGTGCAGTCGGAGCTGACGAAGTCCTTCGCGAGTGCCGAGCAGATCGCGCAGCAGCACCCGACCTACGCCGACCAGATCACCGCCGCGGCCAGGTCGGCGTTCCTGCAGGGTGACGACTGGGCCTACGCGGCCGGTGCGGTCGCGGTGCTGATCGGGGCCGCGCTCGTCCTCCTCGCGTTCCCGCGCCACGAGGCCGAGAAGGAGCTGCTGCGCCGCTACGAGGCCGAGGACGCCGCAGGTGTCGCCGGACCGGAATGACGGGTGGTGCCCCCGAGAGGATTCGAACCTCCGACCTGCGGTTTAGGAAACCGTTGCTCTATCCCCTGAGCTACGGGGGCGCACCGGTCCATCTTTCCATGAGGCGGGCGACGGATGCGTCGTGCGGGTCCGCGCGTGGCGGCTGTGGCGCACGTGGCACCGGTTCCTGTCTCACGATGCGGATCGTCGCCGTAGACTCGGTGGGTGCGGATCCTGTTGACCGGCGCCAACGGCGTCATGGGACGAGCGACGATCCCGGCCCTGCAGAACGCCGGACACCAGGTCGTCGGACTCGTGCGTTCACCGTCCGCCGCTCGCCTCGTGCAGTCGGCCGGGGCCACGGCGATCCACGGTGACGTGCTCGACCGCGACTCCCTCATGAAGGCGATGCGCGGCTGCGACGCGGTGATCAACTTCGCCACCCAGGTGCCGGTGGGCGTCCGCGCGATGCTCCCGGGATCGCTGACCCGCATCAACCGGATCCGCACGGTCGGCGCCGGCGTCGTGGCCGATGCCGCGATCGAGTCCGGGGTCGGGTTGATGGTCCAGCAGAGCCTGAGCCACATCTACGTCGCGCGCGGGGACGAGTGGATCGACGAGTCCACGCCGATCGACGTCACGATGGTCACCGAGCCACTCACCGTGGCCGAGCACCACGCGCAGCGCGTGGAGGAGGCCGGGGGAGTCACCGTGCGCCTGCGCTACGGGCTGATCTGCGGCGACGACCCCAACTCCCAGTTCCTCGTGCGGCGGGCGCGCAAGCGCCGCCCCATCGGCCTGGGGGATCCCGACTCGTGGATGCACGTCGTGCACCCGCTCGACGTCGGGACCTCCGCCGTCGCCGCGCTCGGGGCACCCAGCGGCGCCTACAACGTCGGGGCCGAGCCGCTCAAGCGCGTGGACTACGTCAACGCGATCGCCCGAGCGGCGGGCCACAGCGAGGGCCGGTTCTTCCGTCGCTGGCTCTTCAGCGTCACGGCGGACAAGCTCGAGCTGCTCGCCCGCTCGCAGCGGGTGACCTCGCAGCGCTTCATGGACCTGGCCGGCTGGAAGCCCGTGCGTCCCGTCCTGACCCCGGAGTGGTTCCGTGGCTGAGCGCTCCGAGACCGAGGCGCAGCGGCGCGCCCGGCTCGAGCGGGCGGCCCGTCTGCTCGGCGACCTCATGCCCTCGACCACGCGGGACGAGAGCCCCGAGGGCTGGGGGGACGACGCGAAGGGCACGTCACGCGATGACGAGCTGCTGCGCGACGTGCCCCCGCACCACGGCAAGGACTGAGTCCTAGAGCGTCGGGTCGCTCCCGGGCTGGCGCTGGAAGGTGCCGCCGCCGAGCGCGTCGCGGATCTCGCGCAGCAGCAGGATGTCCTCGCTGGGACCAGCGGGCTCCTCCTCCTCGCCCTTGGCCAACCGCTCCATCAGGTGCTTGGACGGCAGGACGAAGACGAAGTAGACGACCGCCGCGGTGATGACGAACGTGATGATCGCGTTGATGACCGCGGCCAGGTCGATGATCGTCTTGGGGTTGCCGTCGACGATCTGGTACGAGAGCCCCTTGACGTTGGCGCCGCCGAGGGAGTTGATGATCGGCTCGATGATGGCGCCGGTGAAGGTGGCCACCAGCGCGGTGAACGCGGTGCCGATGACGACCGCGACGGCGAGGTCGACGATGTTGCCGCGGAACAGGAAGTCCTTGAAGCCCTGGAGCATGGCTCTCCTCATGGGTCGGTGGAGGGGTCGCCTCCGACACTAGGGCGTCAGCGCAGGCGCTGACGACCCACCACCACGGCGGTGAGTCGCGACGTCACCGACGCCCGCGCGACCTCGGTGGCCACGCGGGGCGATGCCGCCACGCCCAGCACGGCCGTCTCACGGTCGGGGTCCGAGCGCACCGTGATCACCTCGACCGCCTCGGCCACCGGGACGGCGCGCCCCTCGTCGCCCACGGCGAGCAGGTCGACCGCGTCGCCGGACCTGAGCAGGTCCCCGGTGGCGGAGGGCACCTCGACGGTGGCCAGGACCCGGTCCTCGCCCAGGTCGCGCGGGTCGACGACCCGCCGGTCGGTGAAGACCTCGCCGGCGCGCATGGCGCCCGCGAGAGCGCGGCCGATCGCGTCGGACCGGCCGATCGATCCTTCGGGCACGGTGTGGCGAGGGAGCCGCTGGATCCGCACGTCGGCGCGGGTCACGGTGGACCCGCCGCCGAGGTCGCGGGCGGCGACGAGCACCTCGCGGGTGTCGGGGGAGCGGGTGACGGCGCCGATCGCCGCCCACGCGGCCAGCCCGGCCAGGGCGGCGGCGAGGACGCGCCGGTGGGTCAGGACGAAGCGGACGGCCGATTCCATGCGGCGAGGCTAGACACGATCGCGCGGTGCCGGCGCGACTCGTCCACAGCCTCGCCCCGGAGGTGGCTCAGGCGGCGCCGGAGCCGGTGGAGCCGCTCGACGAGCTCGAGGAGGACGAGCCGGAGCTGGAGGAGGAGGACGACGACGAGCCGGACGAGGAGCCGCCGCCGGAGCGGCTGTCGGTGCGGTAGAAGCCCGAGCCCTTGAACACCACGCCCGCGGCCCCGAACACCTTGCGGAGGTCTCCGCCGCAGGAGGGGCATGTCGTCAGCGCGGCGTCGGAGAAGCTCTGCTTGATCTCGAGCTCTTCGGCACAGTCGGCGCAACGGTACTGGTAGGTGGGCACGACGAGAAGGATACCGTTCAACTCCCACCGCTATCGTTGAGCATCCACCTTCCCGACCTGAGGACCCACCCACTGTGACCGAATGGCTTCTGCTGTTCACGTCGTTCCTGCTCATGCTCGCCTGCGGTGTCTTCGTCGCCGCGGAGTTCTCCTTCGTCACCGTCGACCGCGCCACCATCGAGCGCGACGCAGCGGCCGGTGACCGCGGTGCCGAGGGCACCCTCAAGGCCCTGCGCACCCTCTCCACCCAGCTGAGCGGTGCCCAGCTGGGCATCACGATCACGAACCTGGCCATCGGCTTCCTGGCCGAGCCGGCGATCGGGCGGATCCTGCACGATCCCCTGACCTCCCTCGGGCTGTCGGGCGGCGGGTTGAGCGTCGCCTCCTACGCGATCGCGCTGGTGCTCAGCACGATCGTCACGATGCTGGTCGGCGAGCTGATCCCGAAGAACCTGGCCCTCTCGCTGCCGCAGCGCACCGCCGCCGCGACCCAGTGGCCCCAGCGCGCGTTCACCCGCGCGATGGCGTGGCCCATCCGCGGCCTGAACTCGATGGCCAACCGCACCCTGGAGTGGCTCGGCGTCGAGCCCCAGGAGGAGCTGCGCTCGGCCCGCTCGCCGCTGGAGCTGCGGTCCCTCGTGCTGCGCTCGGCGCAGGAGGGTGCCATCGACGACGAGACCGCCGAGCTGGTGGCGCGCAGCATCGCCTTCGGCGACCGCACCGCCGCCGACGTGCGCACGCCGCGCGTCCGCGTGCACTTCCTCGAGGAGCGCGACACCGCGATGGACCTCATCGAGGCGGCGCGCCAGACCGGCCACTCGAAGTTCCCGGTCATCGGCCGCTCGGCAGACGACATCGTCGGAGTGGTGCACGTGAAGCAGGCCGTCGCGGTCGATCCCGACCGGCGCCGCACGGTGCGGCTGTCCGAGATCGCCGAGGCCGCCGCCACGGTGCCCGACACGCTCGAGCTCGATCCGCTGCTGGTCCAGCTGCGCGACCAGAACAACCAGATGGCGATCGTGGTCGACGAGTACGGCGGCACCGACGGCATCGTCACGCTGGAGGACCTGGTCGAGGAGATCGTGGGCGACATCGCCGACGAGCACGACCGGCTCTCCGAGAGCAGCCGCCACCGCCGCGACGGCACCTGGTCGCTGTCGGGCCTGCTGCGCCCCGACGAGGTCTTCGAGCAGACCGGGGTGATGCTGCCCGAGCACGAGGACTACGAGACGATCGCCGGCCTCGTGCTGGAGCGGCTCGGCCGGCTCGCCGTGCGTGGCGACGTCGTGACGCTCCAGGTCGACTCCACCCCCGAGAACGACGAGGACGACGCGGAGCCGCTGACGGTCCACCTGACGGTCGAGCGGCTGGAGGGCCGGCGGATCGACCGCCTCGCCCTCACGATCGAATCCGCCACCAAGGAGGCCGGCCGATGAGCGGATGGCCCGCGCTGGCACTCACCCTGCTGCTGCTGATCCTCAACGCCCTGTTCGTGGCGGCCGAGTTCGCCCTGATCTCGGCCCGTCGCACGCAGCTCGAGCCCGAGGCCCAGGCCGGCAAGCGCTCGGCCAAGCTGGCGCTGAAGGCGATGGAGAACGTCACGCTCGCGATGGCCGCGGCACAGCTGGGCATCACGATCTGCTCGCTCGGCCTCGGTGCGATCAGCGAGCCGGCGATCGCCCACTTGCTGGAGCCCCTCTTCGAGTACCTGGGCGTGCCGCACGGATTCGTGCACCCGATCTCGTTCGCGATCGCGCTCACCCTCGTGGTCTTCCTTCACGTCGTCTACGGCGAGATGGTGCCGAAGAACATCGCCCTGGCCGCACCCGACCGCGCTGCGCTCATCCTCGGCCCGTTCATGCTCGCGGTGATCGCCGTCCTCAAGCCGCTCGTGGTGTCGCTCAACGCGATCGCCAACGCGGCGGTGCGCCTCGTGGGCATCGAGCCGAAGGACGAGGTCGCCTCCACCTTCACCCACGACGAGGTCGCCGGGCTGGTGGAGGAGTCGCGCCGCGAAGGCCTGCTGGACGAGGACGAGTACGGCCTCGTGAGCGGCGCCCTGGACTTCCACGAGGGCACCGTCGCGCAGGTGCTGCTGCCGCGCGACGGCCTGGTCACGATCGCTCCGGGGTCGACCCCGGTCGACGTCGAGCACGCGTGCGCCCGAACGGGGTACTCGCGGTTCCCGGTGGCCGGGGACGACGGCGAGCTGACGGGCTACCTGCACATCAAGGACGTGCTGGAGACCGACGACACGTCGCGCGCGCGCCCGATCGCCGACAAGTGGCTCCGGCCCCTGTCCACCGTGGCGGTCGGCAGTGGCCTGTACGACGCGCTGCGCACCATGCAGGCCAAGGGCTCGCACATGGCGCGCGTGGCCGACGCGAGCGGCGTCGTCATCGGCGTGGTGATGCTCGAGGACGTCCTGGAGGAGCTCGTCGGCGAGATCCGCGAGCAGGTCTGATCCGCCCGGAGCCGTGGCAGTGACGTTCCCGGGGTCGACACGCCGTGTTCGACCCCGGAAACGTCACGCCCAGCGCTGCCCGCACCGCTCGCGGCGGGGGCGGCGGACGGCCCTAGGATTGGTCCGTGGCCCCCGAGACCCCTGAATCCGTAGCCGAGACCAACCACGACACCGTCATCGTCGTCGACTTCGGCGCGCAGTACGCCCAGTTGATCGCACGGCGCGTGCGCGAGGCGAAGGTCTTCTCCGAGATCATGCCGCACACCGCGACGTCCGAGGAGATCCTGGCCAAGAACCCGAAGGCCGTGATCCTCTCCGGCGGGCCGTCGTCGGTCTACGAGGAGGGCGCACCGCAGCTGCCCGTCGGCCTGGTCGACTCGGGCACCGCCGTCTTCGGCATCTGCTACGGCTTCATGGCGATGGCGCAGGCGCTCGGCGGCCAGGTCGCCCGCACCGGCCAGCGCGAGTACGGCCGCACCAACGTCTCGGTGCTCGAGCCGGGCACGCTGCTCAACGGCCTGCCGGCCCAGCTCGTCAGCTGGATGTCCCACGGCGACGAGGTCGTGCGCGAGCCCGAGGGCTTCACCCTCAGCGCCAGGAGCGACCGGGCCACGGTGGCGGCGTTCGAGAACACCGACCGCCGGCTCGCGGGCGTGCAGTGGCACCCCGAGGTCATGCACTCGGAGTTCGGCCAGAAGATCCTCGAGCACTTCCTGTTCGACATCGCGGGGTGCTCGCCCACGTGGACCAGCGCGAACATCGTCGACGAGCAGGTCGAGCTCATCCGCCAGCAGGTGGGCGACGCGCGCGTCATCTCGGCGCTCTCGGGCGGCGTCGACTCGGCCGTCTCGACCGCGCTCGTGCAGAAGGCGATCGGCGACCAGCTGACCGCCGTCTTCGTCGACCACGGCCTGCTGCGCCAGGGCGAGGCCGAGCAGGTGCGCCAGGACTACGTCGCCGCGACCGGCGTCGACCTGAAGGTCGTCGACGCGAAGGACCAGTTCCTGGGCTTCCTCGAGGGCGTCACCGACCCCGAGGAGAAGCGCAAGATCATCGGCCGCGAGTTCATCCGCACGTTCGAGGCCGCCGAGCGCGAGGTCCTCGCGACCCCGGGCGCGCCGGTCAGGTTCCTGGTGCAGGGCACGCTCTACCCCGACGTCGTCGAGTCCGGCGGCGGCGAGGGCGCGGCCAACATCAAGAGCCACCACAACGTGGGCGGCCTGCCCGAGGACCTGGAGTTCTCGCTCATCGAGCCGCTGCGCACGCTGTTCAAGGACGAGGTGCGCCAGGTCGGCCGCCAGCTCGGCATCCCCGAGGCGATCGTCTCGCGTCATCCGTTCCCGGGCCCGGGCCTGGCGATCCGCATCGTCGGCGCGGTGAGCGAGGAGCGCCTCGAGATCCTGCGTCGTGCCGACGCGATCGTCCGCGAGGAGACCACGGCCGCGGGTCTGGACTCCGAGATCTGGCAGTTCCCGGTGGTCCTGCTGGCCGACGTCCGCTCGGTCGGCGTGCAGGGCGACGGACGCACCTACGGCCACCCGATCGTGCTGCGTCCCGTCTCCAGCGAGGACGCGATGACCGCCGACTGGAGCCGCCTGCCGTACGAGCTCCTCGAGCGGATCTCCACGCGCATCACGAACGAGGTCGACGAGGTCAACCGCGTCGTCCTCGACGTCACCAGCAAGCCGCCGGGAACCATCGAGTGGGAGTGACGGAGCCGGGCGCACGCGCCTGATCCGGCTCTCCGGAGAAAAGTTCCGGAGCCCATGTCAAGAACGTCCCCGTTCGCGCGACGTACGGGTGAGAGACCACCTCACCCAGCGAACGGAGACCGACATGACCACCCACACCCACACCCGGCCCGCCACCGGACCCACCTCCGGCACGGCGTTCGGCCCGCGGGCGCAGCGCGCCGGCTGGGTCGTGACGGCGCTCGTCACGGCGTTCCTCGGCTTCGACGCCGTCACCCACCTGCTGCAGGTCGAGCAGGTGCGCGAGGCGAGCGCCGGACTCGGCATCCCCGACCACGTGATCGTGATCTGCGGCGCCGTGCTCGGCAGCCTCGTCATCGGCTACCTGGTCCCCGCCACCCGCGCGATGGCCGTCGTCCTCATCACGGCGTACCTCGGCGGTGCGGTCGCGGTGAACCTGATCGCCGAGCAGCCCGCGCTCAACTCGGTCTTCGCGATCCTCGCCGCCGTCCTCGTGTGGGCCGGCGCGTGGCCGCGGGACGCCCGCCTGCGCGGCCTGCTGCGCGCCTGACCCTTGCCCGACCTCACCCCATCCGGAACGATCACACCCGAAACAAGGAGCACACCATGAAGTTCATGACCATGGTCCACGAGACCCACCGCCCCACCGACGAGCCGCCGATCGAGCTGTTCGCCGCCATCGGAGAGCTGCAGGCCAAGGCCACGGCCGAGGGCACGTTCGTCCAGGCCGGAGGTCTGGCCCCGATGGAGATGCAGGGAGCGATCGTCAGCCTCAGCGGCGGCTCGATCACCACGACGGACGGTCCGTACGTGGAGGTGAAGGAGCTCGTCGGCGGCTACGCCGTCTACGACGTGCCCGACCTCGACACGGCGGTCCGGAAGGCGCAGGGATTCCTGCAGGTCCACCAGAACGCCTGGCCGGGCTGGGAGGGCTGGGTCGAGGTTCGCCCGATCTTCGAGGCACCCCCGGCCTGATCCCATGGACGAGGCGCGCGTGGTCGAGCAGGTGTGGCGGCAGGAGTCGTCACGCCTGCTCGGCGCGCTGCTGCGCATCACGCGCAGCGTCGACCGCGCCGAGGACCTGGCGCAGGAGGCCCTTGCGCAGGCCCTGGAGTCCTGGCCCCGCACGGGCGTCCCGGACAACCCGGCGGCGTGGCTGATGAACACGGCCAAGCGCCGTGCGATCGACCAGTTCCGGGCGGGGGAGCGGCAGCTCCGTGCCTACGCCGAGGTCGGCGCCGGCACGCGCGAGGCGTACGAGGCCGAGTTCGACGAGGCGCTGGCCGAGGAGCACGTGCGCGACGACGTGCTGCGGCTCATGTTCACGTGCTGCCACCCGGCGCTCACGCCCGAGAGCCGCACCGTGCTGACGCTGCGGCTCGTCGCCGGCCTCAGCACCCGTGAGATCGCGCGGGCCTTCCTGTCGTCGGAGTCCACGGTCGCCTCGCGGATCTCGCGGGCGAAGCGCACGCTCGCGGATGCGCGTGCCCCGATGGAGGAGCCGGTGGGGCAGGAGCGGGCCGAGCGGCTCGACTCGGTGATGTCCGCGGTGTACCTGGTCTTCAACGAGGGCCACACGGCCACCGAGGGCGAGGACTGGACCCGACCCGACCTGTGTCGTGAGGCGGTCCGGCTGGCGGCGATCCTGGCGTCCGTCACGCCGTCCGAGCCCGAGGCGCACGCGCTCCTGGCGCTGCTGGAGCTGCAGTCGTCGCGGCTCGCGTCGCGCGTCGGCCCGGGCGGCGAGCCCGTGCTGCTGGCCGATCAGGACCGCTCGCGCTGGGACGCCGACGCGATCTCCCGAGGGACGGCCGCGCTCGACGTCGCCGTACGGCTCGGCGGCGACGGGCCGTACGTCCTCCAGGCGGCGATCGCGGCGGAGCACGCCCGCGCCGCCTCGGTCGAGACCACCGACTGGGAGCGAATCGCCGGTCTCTACGCCCGGTTGGCGCGGGCGACGGGCTCCCTCGTCGTCGAGCTGAACCGCGCGGTCGCCCTCGGGCGGGCGCGAGGCCCTGAGGCGGGGCTCGCGGTGGTCGACGACCTCATGACGGCCCCCGCCCTGGCGCGGTACCACCTGCTGCCCAGCGTGCGGGGCGACCTGCTGGAGCAGCTCGGGCGCCACGACGAGGCGGCGGCCGAGTTCCGCCGCGCGGCCGGTCTCGCCTCGAACGACCGTGAGCGCGCCCTGCTGCGGGCGCGGGCCGAGGCGCAGGGCCCCAGCCGTTAGGCTGGACCGATGAGTTGGCGAGGTGCACGTCCTGTCCTGCTGGTGCTGGCCGTCGTGGCCACCCTCGGCGCGTTCGGGTGGTCGCTGCTGTCCTCCGGCGGCTCCGACGACGAGGCGAAGAGCCCGGCGACCACGCCCACGCCGAGCGCGCCGGTCCTGTCGGTCGATCCCACCCGCGAGGCGCCCGCGCCCGCTCCCACCACCGAGCCGACCACCGCACCCACCGCCGGCGAGTGCGAGGACGAGAACACCCGGTTCAACGCCGACGGCACCCAGGGCGACAGCCTGCTGCCCGACTGCGGGCAGACCCCCGTCAGCAAGGAGCAGCAGCAGACCGACGGTCTGTCCCTGGCCTGTGGCGGCGACTACCCCGTGATCCTCTACAAGTCGACCACGTCGGGGGCCAAGACCTCCGTGTGCGGCAAGGACGCCGTCGGCGACCGGTTCCGCGTCGTGATCCAGCCCGCCGGCTCCGGTGCGCTCGATCTCGCCGGGTCGTACGACTGGCGCCGTGACGCGTACGTCGCCGAGCACGACGGCGCCCGCTACGTCCTGCACGCCGTCGACGGCTCGCTGCACGTGACCCGCGACGGCACGACCCGGGTGGAGCCCTCCTCGGACTGGATCTCGCTCGACAACGAGATCGACGACCTCTGACCGGGCGGTGATGGGGCCGGAATCGTCCTGCGCTAGTTTCGAGGCAGACACCCCACACAAGGAGCACATCGACGTGAGCACCTCTCCTGTCAAGGTGGCCGTCACCGGCGCCGCCGGCCAGATCGGCTACAGCCTTCTCTTCCGTCTCGCGAGCGGCTCGCTGCTCGGCCCGGACACTCCGATCCAGCTCCGACTCCTCGAGATCACCCCGGCGCTCAAGGCGCTCGAGGGTGTCGTGATGGAGCTCGACGACTGCGCGTTCCCCACGCTGGACTCGGTCGAGATCGGTGACGACCCGAACCACATCTTCGACGGCGTCAACCTCGCCCTGCTCGTCGGTGCGCGCCCGCGCACCAAGGGCATGGAGCGCGGCGACCTGCTCGAGGCCAACGGCGCGATCTTCACCGCGCAGGGCAAGGCCCTCAACGAGGTCGCGGCCGACGACGTGCGCATCGGCGTCACCGGCAACCCGGCGAACACCAACGCGCTCATCGCGATGAAGAACGCGCCGAGCATCCCGGCCGAGCGCTTCACCGCGCTGACCCGCCTGGACCACAACCGCGCGATCAGCCAGCTGGCCGCGAAGACCGGCGCCAAGGTCGCGGACATCAGCAAGATGACGATCTGGGGCAACCACTCGGCCACCCAGTACCCCGACATCTTCCACGCCGAGATCGCCGGCCGGAACGCCGCCGAGGTCGTGGGCGACCAGGGCTGGATCGAGAACGACTTCATCCCCACCGTCGCCAAGCGCGGCGCGGCCATCATCGAGGCCCGTGGCGCGTCCAGCGCCGCCTCCGCCGCCTCGGCCACGATCGACGCGGCCCGCGACTGGCTGCGTGGCTCGGCCGAGAACGACTGGGTCTCGATGGCCGTGGCCTCCGACGGCTCCTACGGGGTGCCCGAGGGCCTCATCAGCTCGTTCCCCGTCACCACGAAGAACGGTGACTGGGAGATCGTCCAGGGCCTGGAGATCGACGAGTTCAGCCGGGCGCGCATCGACGCCAGCGTGGCCGAGCTCGCCGAGGAGCGCGACGCCGTCACGCAGCTGGGCCTCATCTGATCCACGCAGCAAGAAAGCAGGGCCGCCCCGGTGGGGCGGCCCTGCTTCGTCGTTCCGGAGGTCGTGGTCAGCTGGGGACGATGAGCGCCAGCACCACGAGGGAGGCGCCCAGGAAGCCCATCCACGTGACGTCGAACAGCTTGCCGCGCACGCGCAGCATGCCCGTGTGGTCGAGCGGCACCACCATCCGGAATGCCGCCGCGACGAGGAACGAGGCGCCGATGACCAGCACGCCCACGCGCCACGGGCCCACGGCGATGAGGCCCAGGCCCACCGCGACCGCCACGAGGTGCAGCAGGTAGATCCGCGACCCGTAGCTGCGGGGGAGCTTCACCCGGCGTCCTCGGCGACGGCCTCGCTGAAGTCGACCACGTTGCTGAGCAGCATCGCGCGGGTCATGGGTCCGACGCCGCCGGGGTTGGGGGTGACCCAGCCGGCGGTCTCCCACACGTCCGGCGCGAGGTCGCCCACGATCTTGCCGTCGTCGTCGCGGCTGACGCCCACGTCGAGCAGTGCCGCGCCCGGCTTGACCATGTCGCCGGTGATGATCCCCGGCACGCCGGCGGCGGCGATGACGATGTCCGCGCGGCGCACCTCGGCGGCCAGGTCCTGCGTGCCGGTGTGGCACAGCGTGACGGTGGCGTTCTCGCTGCGTCGGGTCAGCAGCAGGCCCATCGGGCGGCCCACGGTGATGCCGCGGCCGACGACGACCGCGTGCCGGCCCGCGATCTCCACGTCGTGGCGGCGCAGCAGCTCGAGGATGCCGCGCGGGGTGCAGGGCAGGGGAGCGGGCTTGCCGAGCACGAGCCAGCCGAGGTTGGTCGGGTGCAGCCCGTCGGCGTCCTTCGCGGGGTCGATGCGGCCGATCACGGCGTTCTCGTCGAGGCCCTTCGGCAGCGGCAGCTGCACGATGTAGAGGGTGCACCGGGGGTCGTCGTTGAGCTGGTCGACGGCGGCCTCGACCTCGGCCTGGCTGGCATCGGCGGGCATGTCGATGCGGATCGACTCGATGCCGATCTCGGCGCAGTCCTTGTGCTTGGCGCCGACGTACCAGCGGCTGGCCGGGTCGTCGCCGACGAGGATGGTCCCGAGCCCGGGGGTGATGCCGCGGGCGCGCAGCGCGTCGACCCGCTCGCGGAGCTCGGACTTGATGGTGGCGGCGACGGCCTTGCCGTCGAGGGTCTGGGCGGTCACGGTCCGAGTGTTTCATGGGCGGCCGCCGGGACGGGCGCCCCCTGCGCCCGAGCGGTGCCGGACATACTGGGGTGACGCCGACGTGAGGGGTGACGCCGACATGGGACGCAAGCGCGCGATCGAGCCGGGGGACGACCGGCCACTGCCGCCGTACTCGCGGCTCCAGGTCGTGAACCGCAGCCTGCTGGGCCTCACGCACGCGGGGCACACGTACGCGGTCGACTACGACTTCTTCGACTGGGACGACGAGGTCTCGCTCTACGCGGACGGCCGGCGGACGGCCGTGGCGAAGGCGCCGGCGGTGTTCCCCGTGCCCGGTGGCCGCATCGAGTTCGCCACCACGTTCTACGGGGTGAAGCGAGCGCACCTCGTGCTCGCGACCGGCGCCGAGCTGCCCCTGAGCCCGCACCCGAAGTCGCTGGAGGCCTGGCGGCAGCGCCTCGCGCAGCGACGACCCGCGCTGAGCGCGCTCATGGCCGGGGCGGCCGTGGTGGTCCTCGTCGTAGGGCTCGTGGTCGCCGCGATGAGCCTGCTCGACTCCGTCACGCACGAGCCCCGGGTGGCCGAGTGGCTGGGCTGGAGCTTCGACTCGCCGCTCGAGCTCAGCGGGGCGGCCGCGACGGCGCTCACGGTCGCGGGCATCGCCGCGATCGTCGAGCGCGCCCTGTCGATGCGGCACCACTGGCTGCTCGACGCCGACACCTGGTGGGCCTGACTGCCCGAGTCGGCCCTCGCGGGCATCGCATCCGCCCTAGACTGCCTGAATGGCACCCAGGGCCCAGCTGTCGCAGGAGCGGAGCCGGCAGCGTCGCGAGGCCCTGCTGGAGGCCGCGGTCGACCTGTTCGTCGAGGGCGGCTCGCGTGCTGTCACGCACCGGGCGGTGGCCGCGGCGGCCGGGCTGCCGGCAGCCACCACGACCTACTACTTCGCCACGATCGACGAGCTGCTGCGCGAGGCCCTCAACCACCACATCGAGCGCTGGCTGGAGACGGTCGGGAAGCTCGCCGACGTCGACGTCGCCGGGCTGATGTCACTCATCACCCGCGACACGTCGGTGCAGTTCGCCTCCACCGTCCTGGCCAAGCGCACGCCGGCGAACTCCACCCGCGAGCTCGCGGTCATCCTGGGTGCCGCCCGCGACCCCCAGCTGCGCGAGGCGGCCGTCAGGGCGCTGACCACGGGGCAGCACCTGCTGGAGGACTTCCTGCACAAGGCCGGGATCGCCGACGCCGAGGGACTCGCCGAGGACCTCGTGGCCCTCATCGCCGGCGTCGCGCTGCGGCGCTCGGCCGGCGTCAACCCCGAGGAGGAGGAGCCCGCCAAGGTCGTGCGGGCGCTGCGCAACCTCGTCATCGGCCACCTCCTCGAGGACGAGACCGGCACACGGATGCTGGAGGAGCTGCGCGACCGCACGCTCAGTGGAAGAAGTGACGCGTCCCCGTGACGTACATCGTGACGCCGGCAGCCGCGGCCGCGGCCACGGTCTCGGCGTCACGCACCGACCCGCCCGGCTGCACGATCGCACGGACGCCCGCGTCGATGAGGATCTGAGGCCCGTCGGAGAACGGGAAGAAGGCGTCCGACGCGGCCACCGCGCCACGCGCCCGCTCCTCGCCGGCCCGCTCCACCGCGAGGCGGCACGAGTCGACCCGGTTGACCTGGCCCATGCCGACGCCCACCGAGGCGCCGTCCTTGGCCAGCAGGATGGCGTTGGACTTCACGGCCTTGCAGGCGCGCCACGCGAAGACGAGGTCGGCGAACGTGTCGGCATCGGCCGGCTCGCCCGCGGCGAGGGTCCACGTCGTGGGGTCGTCGCCGGGGGCGTCGACGCGATCGCGCTCCTGCAGGAGCAGGCCGCCGCTGACGGGCCGGAACTCCACGGGGATCTCGTGCGTGGGGGCGGGGCAGCGCAGGATGCGGATGTTCTTCTTGCCCTGGAGCACCTCGACGGCGCCGTCCTCGTAGCCGGGGGCGACGATCACCTCGGTGAACACCTCGGCCACCTGCCGGGCCATCTCGACGGTGACCGGACGGTTGGCCGCGATGACGCCACCGAATGCCGAGACCGGGTCGCACGCGTGCGCGCGGGCGTGGGCCTGGGCGATGTCGGCGCCCACGGCGATGCCGCAGGGGTTGGCGTGCTTGATGATCGCCACGGCGGGCTTGTCGTGCGTGAACGCGGCGCGGCGTGCGGCGTCGGTGTCGAGGTAGTTGTTGAACGACATCTCCTTGCCGTGCAGCTGCTCGGCACCGGCGAGGCCGGGCTGGTCCCCGGTGTAGAGCGCTGCCGGCTGGTGCGGGTTCTCGCCGTAGCGCAGCACCGCCGAGCGCTCCCACGTGGCACCGAGGAACGCCGGGAACTGCTCGTCGTCGGCGGGGGCGTAGGACGAGGAGAACCACGAGGCGACGGCGACGTCGTAGGCCGCCGTGTGCGCGAACGCCTGGCCCGCGAGCCGCTTGCGCTGCTCCAGCGTGAAGCCGCCCGCGGAGACCGCGGCGGCGACGTCGGCGTAGGCGGCGGGGGAGACGACCACCGCGACCGAGGGGTGGTTCTTCGCCGCGGCGCGCACCATGGAAGGCCCGCCGATGTCGATCTGCTCGACGACCTCGTCGGGCGTCGCGCCCGACGCGACGGTCTCGCGGAACGGGTAGAGGTTGACCACGACGAGGTCGAAGGGCTCGATCTCGAGCTCGCGCAGCTGGCGCTCGTGGTCGGGCAGGCGCAGGTCGGCGAGGATGCCGGCGTGCACGCGCGGGTGCAGGGTCTTGACCCGGCCGTCGAGGCACTCCGGGAAGCCGGTGAGCTCCTCGACCGGGGTCACGGGGACGCCGGCGGCCTCGATCGTCTTCGCGGTGGAACCCGTGGACACGATCGAGACGCCCGCGGCGTGCAGGGCGGTGGCCAGCTCGGCCAGCCCGGTCTTGTCGTAGACCGAGACGAGGGCGCGCTTGATGGGACGGGTGTCAGTCATGACTGTTCCTTCGGGTGGAAGCGGATGCGTCGGCCGTCGATCGAGTGGGGCTCACGGGCGAGGCGCCCGACCCACTCCACCAGCATGGCTCGCTCGGAGGTCTTGATGCGCTCGTGCAGGGACTCGACGTCGTCGTCGTCCTCGACCGGGACGGCCACCTGCGCCACGATCGGCCCGGTGTCGACGCCGGCGTCGACGACGAAGAGGGTGGCCCCGGTGACCTTGACGCCGTGGGCGAGCGCGTCGCGTGGGCCGTGCATGCCCGGGAACGACGGGGACAGGGCGGGGTGCGTGTTGACGGTGCGCCCGCCGAAGCGGTCGAGGAACGCCGGCCCCGTGAGCTTCATGAAGCCGGCCAGGACCACGAGGTCCGGCTCGTACGACGCCACGGTCTCGGCCAGGGACACGTCCCACGCCGCGCGGTCGGGGTGGTCGGCCACTCGGTCGACGAAGGTGGGGATGCCGTGCCGCTGCGCCCGGGCGAGACCCTCGATGCCGTCGCGGTCGGCGCCGACCGCGACGATCCGGGCGCCGTACGCCGGGTCGGCGGAGGCGTCGATCAGGGCCTGCAGGTTGGTGCCGGATCCGGAGACCAGCACCACGAGCCGGGAGGGCTCAGGACGAGGCTCGGTCACGTGCAGAACGATAGTGGGCGCCGATCGCGCCGAGGGCGCCGCCCGCCGCGAGCAGCGGAACCGCGACGAGCAGGCTCTGCCAGGCGGGCGGACCGGCGGACTGCAGCAGGCCCGGGCCCAGGCCCCCGCGCGCCGTCTCGACGAGGATGCCGATCACGGCGCCCGCCACCGCCCCGGCGAGGGCGCCGTCGCCGGCGGCCCGGCCCCACGTGCGCTGCTTCGCGGGCATGCGGGTGTGGGCGACCAGACCGGCCGCCACACCCGCTGCGAGGGGGATCAGGGTCAGTACGACGACCCAGCCGCCGAAGGGACCGGGGTCGGGCAGCGCCGCCAGGGGCGGGAAGCCGGGCACGGCGCCGAGCGACGAGCCCGCGAGGTCGACCGAGGTGTCCGGGCCGAGGGCGAAGCCGGGTCCGAGCAGGACCGACGTGGTCCACAGCACGAGGGTGGGCAGCGCCAGCAGGCACAGGGCGCCCAGCAGCACGGGGCCGCCCGGATCGAGCGTGGCCCACAGGTCGGAGGCCCGGTCGAGGTGCAGCACGAGCATGACGAGCGTGAGCACGGTGGCACCGCCGAGCAGGCCGATCACACCGGTGGCGGCGCCGTCGGCGACCGGGATCCAGCGTGGCGCGAGGCCCAGCCAGGCGACGCCCGCCTGGCGAGAGGCGCCCCACGCCGCAGGCAGTCCGACGACGACGAACGCGCCGAACGCGGCGCGGACGAACGACGTGGTGGTCGCGTCGGTGGTGGTGGCGGCCGAGCAGATGCCGGCGAGGACGCCGGCCACGCCACCGGTCATCGCCCCGAAGGCGCCGGGGTCGGCCACGGGGGTCCGCAGGCAGAGGCGGGTGAGCACCAGCACCAGCACCATCACGACGATCGTGGCGCCGATCGGCACGAGGTCGAGCCGCTGCTCGCCCGCCGTGAGCGTGGCGCCCATCGAGACCAGCCACGTGCGGATGGCCGAGCGGACGAGGTCGGCCGTGGAGCCGGCGACCGCCGTCGACGAGGCGGCGGCACCGGCGATCAGGACGCTGAGGACCGCCGTTCCGACGGCGGTGAGGATCGCCGGGCGCCACTGATCGGCAGCACGGGACTCGGGCACCTCACCATCCAACCGGTATCGTGGGGACGATTCCGACAGCACACGCCGGGACCGATCGAAGGAGGAAGGTAGATGACTCGGGTCGACGAGTTCGACGCCTTCTACTCCTCGACGCAGCGCGTGACCCTGGTCACGACGTATGCGAAGTGCGGCGACCGCGAGGTCGCTCGCGAGGCCACGATCGAGGCGTACCGCCATGCCTGGCGGCAGTGGTCGCGCGTGTCGTCCGGCGACCCGGCGTCGTTCGCGCGGGCCGAGGCCTGGAAGGGCACCGCCCTCAGCCGCGGCACCCACCCGTGGCGCCGCAAGCGGACGCACGACACCGACACGGCGCTGCTCGCGCAGCTGGCCGACCTCGACCAGCCGTCGCGCCGGCTCATCAGCCTGATGACGATCGCCGACGTCGACCTCGACGAGGCCGCCCGCGAGGTGGGCGTCGATGACGAGGCCGCACTGGAGCTCGCCTCCCGCGGCTTCAGCCGGATCGAGGAGGGCCTCGGCGCGACCATCGACGAGGTGGTCGAGCGGATGCGAGCCCTGGCGGTCGTCACCGCCGGCCTCGACCTGCCCACGGCCGCCGAGGTGCGACGCTCCGCCACGCGGGGCGCCCGCCGCAACGCCGTGCTCCTGGTCGCCGCTGCGCTCGCGGTGGTGCTGTTCGGCGGTGCGCTGGTCGCCCAGGGCGACGCCACCGCCCGCCAGTCGGCCCTGCCCGACCGCGAGAAGATCGGTGCCGAGTCGCGCGACGTCGTCCTGGACTCCCACAACATCGGCACCGATGACCTCCTGTCCTCGGGCGAGGTCGCGGCCCTGCGCCCCGACTCGTCCTGGACGGTCGAGGCGACCGACACCGACCCGGCGAACCAGACCCCCTACGCGACGTGTCCCACCACGCGCTTCGCCGATCCCGACCCGCTCAAGGTGTTCGTCCGCGCGTTCACCGACGACTCCGACGACCGCGTCGCCCAGGCGATCGAGGTCTCGCGCTCGGAGGAGGCCTCCGAGGCCGCGTTCGACCGCCTCGTGTCGTTCTACGCGGGCTGCGAGCACCCGCGCACGCGCCTCGTCGACGCCTACCGGGTGGAGCGGCCGTTCGGCGACTTCGTCATCCTGCGGCTGCAGTCGTACCGCTCGCCGAGCCGGTTCATCACCGTGGGCCTGGCCCAGTCCGGTGCGCTCACCAGCACGCTCGTGCACGAGTCGCCGGGGACGAAGCGCACCGACGTCCGCCAGTTCGCGCGCGTCCTGAACGAGTCGATCAGCCGCGTCTGCGCCGACTCCGGCGGCGACTGCTCCACTCGCTTCACGGTGACGCCCGCGCTGCCGCCCGCCGTGGGCAAGAACCCCGAGTTCCTCGGCGTCGTCGACCTGCCGCCCGTGCGGACCATCGACAGCGTCTGGAGCGCCAGCGCACCGATGCCGGTCACCGACCAGAACCCCACCGCCACGGTGTGCGACGACACGAAGTTCACCGATCCCTCGGTGCTGTCGGCCCAGTCGCGCGTCTTCGCGATCCCCGAGGCGACCGAGCTGCCCGACCAGTTCGCGCTCACCCAGACCGTCGCGCGGCTGAAGTCGCCCAAGGCGGCCAAGAAGCTCGTCGACGGCGTCACCAAGCGCCTCGAGAAGTGCGCCGACGGCGACCTCCCGGCCGAGATCAGCGACGTCAAGCGCGTCCGTGGTGAGGACTTCACCGGCACCTCGTGGCGGGTGGGCCTCGAGGTCGGCAAGGACGAGGTCGTCAACTACCGGATGGGCATCGTGCGCCGCGGCTCCGACGTCACCCAGGTCCTCTTCCCGCCGGCCGGCAAGTACGCCATCTCCGGTGGTGAGTTCCGCACCGTCCTCAAGCGCGCGGGCGAGCGCCTGGCGCACGCGCCGGAGTGACAGGAAGCCTCGTTCGGTCGGCGGCAGAGCCCCCGACGACGAAGCCCCCGCGACCGTGAGGTCGCGGGGGCTTCGTGCTGAGGGGCTCAGAGAGCCTGCAGGATCTCCCGCATCAGGGCGGCGGTCTCGGACGGCGTCTTGCCGACCTTGACCCCGGCGGCCTCGAGGGCCTCCTTCTTCGCCTGGGCGGTGCCCGACGAGCCCGAGACGATGGCGCCGGCGTGGCCCATCGTCTTGCCCTCGGGGGCGGTGAAGCCCGCCACGTAGCCGACGACCGGCTTGGTGACGTGCGCCTTGATGTACTCGGCCGCACGCTCCTCGGCGTCGCCGCCGATCTCGCCGATCATCACGATCGCCTTGGTCTCGGGGTCGTTCTCGAACGCCTCGAGCGCGTCGATGTGCGTCGTGCCGATCACCGGGTCGCCGCCGATGCCGATGGCGGTGGTGAAGCCGAAGTCACGCAGCTCGAACATCATCTGGTAGGTCAGCGTGCCCGACTTGGACACGAGGCCGACCGGGCCGGGGCCCGCGATGGTCGCCGGCGTGATGCCGGCGAGCGCCTGCCCGGGGCTGATGATGCCGGGGCAGTTCGGGCCGATGATGCGGGTCTTCTTGCCCTGGGCGTAGGCCCAGAACTCCGCGGTGTCCTGGACCGGCACGCCCTCGGTGATGACCACGAGCAGGCCGATCTCGGCGTCGATCGCCTCGACGACGGCGTCCTTCGTGAACGCCGGCGGGACGAACGCGACCGACACGTCGGCGCCGGTCTTCTCGATCGCCTCGGCGACCGAGGCGAACACGGGGAGCTCGACGTCGTTGCCGTCGGCGTCGACGTGCTTGACCGTGGTGCCGGCCTTGCGCGCGTTGACACCGCCGACGACGTTCGTGCCGGACTTCAGCATCAGTGCGGTGTGCTTGGTGCCCTCGCCGCCGGTGATGCCCTGGACGATGACCTTGGATTCAGAGGTGAGATAGATCGCCATGTATTCGTCCTTATGCGTTCGCGAGCTCGGCGGCCTTGTCGGCGGCACCGTCCATGGTGTCGACGAGGGTGACCAGCGGGTGGTTCAGTTCGTTCAGGATCGCCCGGCCCTCCTCGACCTTGTTGCCGTCCAGGCGCACGACGAGCGGCTTCTTGGCCTCGTCGCCGAGGATCTCCAGCGCGCCCTTGATGCCGTTCGCGACCGCGTCACACGAGGTGATGCCGCCGAAGACGTTCACGAACACGCTCTTGACCTGCTCGTCGTGAAGGATGACGTCCAGACCGTCGGCCATGACCTGCGCCGAGGCGCCGCCGCCGATGTCCAGGAAGTTGGCCGGCTTGACGCCGCCGTGGGCCTCGCCGGCGTACGCGACGACGTCGAGCGTGCTCATGACGAGCCCGGCGCCGTTGCCGATGATGCCGACCTGGCCGTCGAGCTTGACGTAGTTCAGGCCCTTGGACTTGGCCTTGACCTCGAGCGCGTCGGTGGCGTCGTTGTCCACGAACGCCTCGTGCTCGGGGTGGCGGAAGTCGGCGTTCTCGTCGAGCGAGACCTTGCCGTCGAGGGCCTCCAGCTTGTCGCCCTCCAGGCGCGCCAAGGGGTTGACCTCGACCAGCGTGGCGTCCTCTTCGACGAAGACCTTCCACAGGGACTGGATCATCTCGACGGCCTGCTCGGCCAGCTCGGCCGGGAACTTGGCGTCGGCGACGATCTCGCGGGCCTTGGCCTCGTCGACGCCGGTGCCGGCGTCCACGGGGATCTGGCGCACGGCCTCGGGGTTGGTCTTGGCGACCTCCTCGATCTCGACGCCGCCCTCGACGCTGGCGATGCAGAGGTAGCTGCGGTTCGCGCGGTCGAGCAGGAACGAGAAGTAGTACTCCTCGACGGGGGGCGTGGCCGGCGTGACGAGCACGCGGTTGACCGTGAGGCCCTTGATCTCCATGCCGAGGATGTTCGAGGCGTGCTCGAAGGCCTCGTCGGCGGTCTTGGCGATCTTGACGCCGCCGGCCTTGCCGCGGCCTCCGGCCTTGACCTGCGCCTTGATGACGGTGACGCCACCGATCTGCTCGGCGGCGGCCTTGGCCTCCTCGGCCGTGGTGACCACGGTGCCGAGGGTCGTCGCAACGTTGTGCTTGGCGAAGAGTTCCTTCGCCTGATACTCCATCAGATCCACGGTGACGTCCTTTAATGGTGGGATTCGCTGTGGTTCGGCGGGCGCCGTGGACGCGACGTCGCCGAAGCCCTCGCGACTCTACCTGCCGTTAACCGCGCGTTTCGCCGTGGGTTTGTAAACGTGAGTTGAAACACTGTCTCATTTCGTGGACGTGCGGCCTCGACTTTCCTCTGGTATCCGTGTCCGAACCGTGGGTCACTTCGTCAAAGGGTTGGAATCTGGCCGCAGGAGTCCCCTAGACTCGGCGAGTCCGTTTGCCTGACCCCCGGAGGCTCAACGCATGGCCGAATTCGATCGCTCCCGAGCGAGCGGTCGGTCGACCCCGGATGCCAACGAAGCACCCCGGACCGTCGGCTCGCGGCGCGCCTCGCGCCCCGTCGAGCAGGACTCCGACTCGACCGTCGTCATGAAGGCGCTCAGCCCTCAGTCGACCACCCAGACCTACAGCGTCGGCCGACGCGCGAAGCAGCCCACCCCGGTGGCCGGCTCCCGCCACGCGCACGCCCCCGTCGCCGCCGAGCCCGCCACCGCGCTGCCCGAGCCCGTGGCCACCGTGCCGGCCGAGGACACGATCGTGTTCCCCGCGATCGGCTCCATCCCCGAGGGCCGCATCCCCGGCGCGCGTCGTGCGCGCCGCGCCGCCGCCGCCACCGGCCGCACCCGGCTCCTCGCCGGTGTCGCCGCCGTCGTGATCGCGGCCGTCGGCTCGATCAGCGTCACCTCGCCCGGCCTGCTCGCCGGTGCCGACGCGGCCCTGGCCAAGAACTACGTCGGGGCGAACGCCACCAACGCGGTGGACGTCTCCCGCAGCTACGACCGCGAGCTCGCGATCCAGAAGCCGATGCAGGCCCAGCAGGTCCAGAAGGCTCTCGCGCAGCAGAAGGCGGGCTACGAGAAGGCCGCCGAGAAGCGCAAGGACGAGATCATCCGCAACCAGTGGGTCATCCCCGTGGTCGGCTACCGCCTCACGGCGCGCTTCGGCCAGGGCGGCGGCTACTGGAGCAGCGGCCGTCACACCGGTCTCGACTTCGCCGGCCCGTCGGGCTCGACGATCGTCTCGATGGCGGCCGGCACGGTCACCTCGACCGGCTACGAGGGCGCCTACGGCAACCGCACGATCATCACCCTCGCCGACGGCACCGAGGTCTGGTACTGCCACCAGAGCTCGGTCTCGGTCAGCGTCGGCCAGCAGGTCGCGCCGGGTGACGTCATCGGCGCCACCGGCTCCACCGGCAACGTGACCGGCCCGCACCTGCACCTCGAGGTGCACCCCGGCGGCGGCGGCCCGGCCGACCCGTACGCGGCGCTCGTCGCGCACGGCGTCACCCCCTGATCGCCCTTCGGATCAGAGCTTCTCCAGCGGCGCGTAGCGCAGCAGCAGCCGCTTGACCCCGGCTGAGCCGAAGTCGACGCTGGCGACCGAGTTCTGGCCCGTGCCCTCCACGGTGACGACCGTGCCCAGGCCGAAGCTGTCGTGCGTGACCCGATCGCCGGGCGCCAGCGACACGACCTCGCCCGAGGTCTTCCTCTTCGAGCGGGCGGCCACCGTGGACGAGCGGAACGACGCGGCAGGCGTGCGCGGCACCCACTCGGTGGGCGCGCTGGCCTCGCGCTTCCAGTCGATCAGGGTCGCCGGGATCTCGTCGAGGAACCGCGATGCCGGGTTGTACGACGGGGCGCCCCACGCCGAGCGCACGGTGGCGCGGGTGAGGTAGAGCCGCTCGCGCGCGCGGGTGATGCCGACGTACGCCAGCCGGCGCTCCTCCTGCAGCTCGGCCGGGTCGCCGAGCGACCGCAGGTGCGGGAACACGCCGTCCTCGAGTCCGGTGAGGAACACCACCGGGAACTCCAGGCCCTTGGCCGTGTGCAGGGTCATCAGGGTGACCACGCCGTCCTCGGCGTCGGGCAGCGAGTCGGCGTCGGCCACGAGCGCCACCTGCTCGAGGAACGCGTCGAGCGACCCCGCGGCCAGGGTGACGTCGGGGTCGGGCTCCTCGCCCTCCTCGAGGGTGGCGGCCGAGGCGACGAACTCGCGCGCGACCGCGACCAGCTCGGCCAGGTTCTCCACGCGGGTCTCGTCCTGCGGATCGGTGCTGTTCTCGAGGACGGTGAGATAGCCCGACTTCGTCAGGGCGGCCTCCAGCACCGCGTCGGCCGGGGCACCCGAGGCGGCGAGCTCCATCAGCTCGGACATCGTCGTCGCGAACGCGGAGACGGCCGAGCGGGAGCGGGTGGCCAGCTCGTCGATCTCGTCGACGCGGGTCATGGCCTCCCAGAAGCTGACGTCGTGGCGGGACGCGAACCGCTCGAGCGCGCCCTCGGCGCGATCGCCGATGCCGCGCTTGGGCTCGTTGAGCACCCGGCGCATCGAGACAGCGTCGCGGGGGTTCACCAGGACGCGCACGTAGGCCAGGGCGTCCTTGACCTCCTTGCGCTCGTAGAAGCGGACGCCGCCGACGACGCGGTAGGGCAGCCCGACGCGGATGAACACCTCCTCGAAGACACGGCTCTGCGCGTTGGTGCGGTAGAAGACCGCCACGTCGCGGGCGGCGGCGATGCCGGCGTCGGAGAGTCGGTCGATCTCGTCGGCGATGAACTGTGCCTCGTCGCGCTCGTCGTCGCCGACGTAGCCGACCAGCATCTCGCCGTCGCCCTCGGCGGACCACAGCTTCTTGTCCTGGCGGCCGGGATTGCGCGAGATCACCCCGTTGGCCGCGGCCAGGATGTTCTGGGTGGAGCGGTAGTTCTGCTCCAGCAGCACGGTGTCGGCGTCGGGGTAGTCGTCCTCGAACTCGAGGATGTTGCGGATCGTGGCGCCGCGGAAGGCGTAGATCGACTGGTCGGAGTCGCCCACGACCATGAGGTCGGACTCCTCGTCGCACAGCTCCTTGATCAACGTGTACTGGGCGTGGTTCGTGTCCTGGTACTCGTCGACGAGCACGTGGCGGAACCGGCGGCGGTAGGTGTCGCGGACGTCGGGGAACGCCTGGAAGAGGTGGACGGTGTTCATGATGATGTCGTCGAAGTCCATGGCGTTCGCCGCTCGGAGCCGGCGCTGGTACTCCGCGTAGCACTGCGCGTAGGTCTCGTCGGTGCCGTTGGAGGCGCGGCGCCCGGCCTCCTCGTGGTCGACCAGCTCGTTCTTGTGGTTCGACACCCAGTTGAGGACGGCGCGCGGGTTGACCTTCTTGGGGTCCAGGTCGAGGTCCTTGACGACGAGGGTCATCAGGCGGCGCGAGTCGGCGGCGTCGTAGATGCTGAACGAGGACGTGTAGCTGAACTTGTCGGCCTCGCGGCGCAGGATCCGCACGCACGCGGAGTGGAACGTGGAGACCCACATCATCCGGGCGCGCCCGCCCACGAGCTCGGCCACCCGCTCACGCATCTCGGCCGCGGCCTTGTTGGTGAAGGTGATCGCCAGGATCGAGCCGGGGTGGGCGCCGCGGGCGGCGATCAGCCACGCGATCCGGCGGGTGAGCACGCGGGTCTTGCCCGAGCCGGCGCCGGCGACCACCAGGAGGGGCCCACCGGTGTGCGACACGGCGGCGCGCTGGGCGTCGTTGAGTCCTTCGAGCAGCTCGTCGGACCGCGCCGTGCGGCGCTTCGCCGGAGGTGCGTCGGCATCGGCCGGGCCGGGAGGGTTCGGGCGGGCGGAGGGCACGGGGAATGGCAGGGTCATCGCAGGATCCAGCGTAGTCGCGATCCCCGACAGCCCGGCGGCCAGAGGCGGGTGACCACGAGGGCTCCGGACGCCCCGCTACGGTGAACGACATGCGCCAGCGCGGAGTGGGGCTGACGGCGGCGGGGTTCGTCGTCGCGATGCTCCTCACCGCGGTGCTGGTGTGGCTCGACCCCGCGTCCGACCTGCCCGGCCTGACCCAGGCCGCCCCCCGCGAGATCCCGGTCGCGGTCGTCGGCCCGAGTCCCGACGCCTCGACGATGCGCGACGCCCTCAACGGGCCGAGCGAGCACGAGGTCGCCGCTCGGGTCAGCCCGTCCGAGGAGGCGGCGCAGAAGAGCCTGGCGAAGCGTTCCGTGAGCGGCGTCGTGGTGATGGGGAAGAAGGACGAGCACGTCCTGTGGGTGGCCAGTGCCGACGGCACGGCCGAGGCCGCGAAGGTCCGCGAGGTCGTCTCGAGCATCCTGGCCGCCAGCGGGCAGAGCGTGAAGGTGGAGGACAGGATCGCCACGGCGGAGCGCGATCCCCAGGGTGTCGGGCCGTTCCGGCTCGGCATCGCGTGGGCCATCCTCGGCGTGGCCTTCGCCGCCCTGCTCGGGCTCGTGTTCGGGGCCAGGTCGGCCTCGGCGTCCCTCGTCGTGCTGAGGTTCGCCGGCTTGGCGGCCGGCGCGGTCGTGGCCGGCCTCGGCGGCGCGTTCCTGAGCGAGTTCGTCGTGCGCCGGCTCGACGCGCCGTTCCTCGCGCTGGCGGCCCTCGGTGCGATGGTCGTGCTGGGGGTCGGGTCGGTGACCCTGGCACTCATCGCCTGGTTCGGGCGGCTGGGGCTCGGGCTCGCCGTCGTCGGCCTGGTGCTCGGGATCCCCGGCGCGATCGGCGCCTGGCCGCTGACCCCGATGCCGGTCGTGTGGCCCATGCTGCTGGCCTGGCTGCCACCGGGGGCGGCGACCTGGGCGGTCCGCGGCCTGGCCTACTTCGACGGCGAGGGTGTCGAGCGGGTCCTGGTGATGATGGCGCTGTGGGCCCTGATCGGGCTGACGGCCACCAGCGTCGCAGCCACGGCGGTGGAGCCTCGACGGGCGCTGAAGGATCTCCATCCGTCGCTGCGCCGGCACCCCGTCGTGGCCACGGTGGGCGCGCTCGTGATGACCGGCCTCCTCGTCGTGACTCCCGCGCTGCCCGCCTTCACCACCACCGACCTCGACCCGCCGGTGACCGTGACGTGCAAGAAGACCAGCCCTCCGAAGGACGTCGAGGAGCTCAACCAGCGGATCGAGACGGTCAGTGACGTCGAGGGATTCGTGGGCGGCGACGTCGGCGCCAGCACCCAGCTCGCCGACGGTCGAGGGCTGTTCGTGTTCGGTGACACGATCCGGCGGCCGGACTACGCCATCCAGACGATGGTGCGCAACTCGATGCTGCTCTTCGACGACACGTGCGTCGGGATGGTGCAGCGGCGGGACCGCAGCGCCGTGATCCCCGACCGTGCCGACGGGGTCGGCTACTGGCCCATGTCGGTCGCCGCGGTCGACCTGGGTCGCGACCTGGTGGGCGTCATGGCGCAGCGCGTGAAGCAGACGGGCGACGACCTGTTCGGCTTCCAGAACCTGGGGCCCGCCGTCGCGATCTTCCGGGTCGAGCCGGGTCGCGCGCCCGTGCTGCAGCGTGTGGTCGACCTGGGGAAGGACGACCCCGACACCGCGCGTCCGGTGTGGGGCGCCGCCGCGACGGTCGTGGGCGACTCCGTCTACCTCTACGGCACGAGCCGAACGAGCGACGCCGGGTTCGGCTGGGCGGTGTCCGTGGCCCGCGCGAAGCTGGTGGACGTCACCGACCAGTCGAAGTGGAGGTACTGGGACGGCAAGCGGTGGCAGCGCGATGCCGACCGCGCCGCCAAGGTCATCGACCAGGACGACGGCGTCTCCCAGACGTTCTCGGTCTTCCGCGAGGGCAAGCGCTGGTACGCGCTGAGCAAGCGAGCGGACTTCGTCGGCACGGACCTGGTGGTGTGGACGGCCCCCGGCCCCACCGGCCCCTTCACGGCCGCGCCGCCGGTCGCGAAGATCCCGTCGACCGCGTCCGAGCTGCGCTACATGCCGCTCGCGCACCCCGAGCTGTTCCCGCAGGAGGGCACGATGGTGGTCTCGGTCAGCCGCAACACGACGGACGGCGACGTCCAGGCCGACCCGAGCCTCTACCGCCCCGAGTTCCTGAGGATCGACCTGCCCTGACCCGGGAGGTCGCGTGGTCTCGGGCCCCTCGCGCAGGGCTTACCGTGAGGGGTCGGGACCTCTCAGGTCCCCCAGCAAGGGAATCCCTATGGCCGAGTCGGCCGCCGCATCGCCCCGCACGTCCTCCACGCCCCTCCTCATCGGTCTCCTGGCCCAGTCCCGCAAGGAGAACGAGCACCGGCTGCCGGTCCACCCGCGACACCTCGAGGACATCGCGCCGGAGCTGCGCCCGTTCGTCCAGCTCGAGCAGGGGTACGGGAAGGACTTCGGGGTCACGGACGCCGAGCTGGCGCCCCTCGTCGGGCGGATCGCCTCCCGTGAGGAGCTGATCGCCGGCTGCGACGTCATCGTGCTGCCCAAGGTCCAGGCCGAGGACCTGGCGCAGATGCGCGAGGGGCAGACCGTCTGGGGCTGGCCGCACTGCGTGCAGGACGCCGCTCTGACGCAGGTGGCGATCGACCGTCGCCTGACGCTCATCGCCTTCGAGGCCATGAACCACTGGACCGAGGACGGCCGGTTCGCGCTGCACGTCTTCCACAAGAACAACGAGCTGGCCGGGTACTGCTCGGTGCTGCACGCGCTGCAGCTCGCCGGCCGCACGGGCGACTACGGGCGCCGGATGAAGGCCACCGTCATCGGCTTCGGTGCCACGGCGCGTGGCGCCGTCACGGCCCTCAACGCGCACGGCATCAGCGAGGTCCACGTGCTCACCCACCGTGACGTCGCCGCCGTCGGCTCGCCGATCCACGGCACGCAGATCGTGCAGCTCGAGCGCGGGGGCGAGGGCGACGACCCCGAGGACCTCTGGGCCCAGACGCCGGACGGCATGGTGCCGGTGGCCGAGTTCCTGGCCGACAACGACGTCATCGTGAACTGCGTCCTGCAGAACCCCGACGCGCCGCTGACCTTCCTCGGCGAGGGTGATCTCGCCTCGATCGCGGCCGGCACGATCGTGGTCGACGTGTCGTGCGACGAGGCGATGGGCTTCAGCTGGGCCAGGCCCACCACGTTCGACGAGCCGACGTTCACGGTGGGCGACAACGTCCTGTACTACGCCGTCGACCACAGCCCCTCGCTGTTGTGGGACTCCGCGACGTGGGAGATCAGCGCGGCGCTGCTGCCCCACCTCGAGACGGTCATGGAGGGCCCCGCCGGCTGGGACGCCACGACGGTCGTCTCCCGGGCGATCGAGATCCGCGACGGCGTCGTGGTGAACCCGGCGATCCTGTCATTCCAGCAGCGCGCCGAGGCTTACCCGCACCCGGCGCTGGCTGGCTGAGCGGGGCCCGGAAGACCCGGCCCCTCCCCACTTTTGGAAACGGATTCACGCCACTCGAGACGATCGAGGTGAAACCGTTTCCAAAAGTGGCGAGGGGGCGCGACGCAGGTCAGATCAGCCGGCGGTCGTTGGCCCAGCGGGTGAGCTCGTGGCGGCTCGAGAGCTGAAGCTTGCGCAGGACGCTGGAGACGTGGGTCTCGACGGTCTTGACGGAGATGAACAGCTCCTTCGCGACCTCCTTGTAGGCGTAGCCGCGCGCGATGAGGCGCATGACCTCGCGCTCACGCTCGGTGAGCCGGTCGAGGTCCTCGTCGACCTGGGCCACGGCGATGGTCCCGGCGAACGCGTCGAGCACGAAGCCGGCGAGGCGCGGGCTGAACACGGCGTCGCCGCCGGCCACCCGCTCGATCGCGTCGAGCAGCTCCGGTGCCGAGATGTTCTTGGTGACGTAGCCGCGGGCGCCGGCGCGGATGACCCCGATGACGTCCTCGGCGGCGTCGCTGACGGAGAGCGCCAGGAAGGTCACGGTCGCGCCCGCGCGCCGGATGACCTCCGGGCCGCCGCCCCCCGGCAGGTGCACGTCGAGCAGGACCACGTCGGGGCGCAGGGCGGAGATGGCGGCGACCGCCGTGTCGACGTCCTCGGCCTCGCCGACCACCTCCACGCGGCCGCTGCCGAGCCGCTCCAGCTCGGCACGGACTCCGGTGCGGAACATCGCGTGGTCGTCGACGACCAGCACGGTCAGGACACTCATGACTTCTCCTTGTCGCCGTTCGAGACCGGCATGGTCAGGGCGACCTCGGTGCCGGTCTCGGGGGTGCTGCGGACGCGTGCGGTGCCACCGTGGCGCTCGGCGCGGCCGATGATCGAGCCGCGCACGCCGAGCCGGTCGTCGGGCACCGCGGCCGGGTCGAAGCCCGTGCCGCGGTCGCGGACGAAGACCTCGATGCGGTCGCCGTGCTCCGCGGTGACGCGCTCGGCGTAGACGTCGACGCGGTCGGCGCCCGAGTGCTTGGCGGCGTTGACGACCGCCTCCCCGGTGGCGGCGAGCAGGGCCCGCAGGCCCTCGTCGGGGAGCGCGTCGCCCACCGTGACGACCTCGACCGGGACGCGGTGGTTCGCCTCGACCTCGGCGGCGAGGTCGCGCAGGGCGGTGGCGAACGTGGCGGTCTCGTCCTGGCGTCCGTAGAGCCAGTCGCGCAGCTCGCGCTCCTGCCGGCGCGCGAGGGTGGCGACCGCGGCCGGGTCGTCGGCGTTCTTTTGCAGCAGGGCCAGGGTCTGCAGCACGGAGTCGTGCAGGTGGGCGGCGACGTCGGCGCGCTCCTGCGAGCGGATCCGCTCGCGTCGCTCCTCGCCGAGGTCGGTCCAGAGGCCGAGGATCCAGGGTCCGAGGATCAGCACGAGGCCGACCACGGCGATCGCCAGCGCGGCGGCGAAGTCGACGGCGGCCGACCAGCCACGGTTGACGGTGAGGACGTAGATGGCGCCCAGGCCGATGAGCGACACGCCCACGAGAAGGCGGACCGCGAACGCCGGCCCGCGCGTCTGGCGCAGCCAGGAGTTCCAGGTCGCGTCGTCGAAGATCCGCCACACCAGCGCCACGCCGGTGACGACCAGCAGCAGCGGCAGCATCCAGCCCTGGAGCCAGCCGCCGGCCAGTGCCATCAGCCCGAGGGCGCCGAGACCGATCGCCCCGATCGCGACGCTCTGGACGACCTCGCGTCGTGACGGGCCGCCCGACGCACCGCGGAGTCCGCGTCGCCGGGCCGAGGCCAGGCCGGGGGAGTCGTCCACCGGCGCCTGCAGGGGCAGGAACCACCACAGCAGGAGGTAGGCCAGCAGGCCCGTGCCGTGGACGAACGTCGCCACGACGAAGCCGACGCGCACCCACACCACGGGCAGGCCGAGGTGCTCGGCCAGGCCCGCGCTGACGCCAGCCACGATGCGCGCGTCCGCGGGGCGGTACGCCCGGCGATAGCCGTCGCCCGCGCGACGGCCGGTGCCGGCAGCGTCGGAGGCGGCGGTCGTCATGACCCCACCCTCACACGCGGGCGCGCGTGGACGCCATCAGGTGCGACCCCGGTCCGCCGGCGAGCCGTCTCGGGGACGGACCAGGGGATCACCCGATGGTGCGCGGCGCCGCCGGTCGGCAGGCTGGTGCCATGAGTTCTCCCACCTCCGGCTCCCAGCTGGACGCGCTGCGGCGCTCCACCGGCGACAAGCTGCTCGGCGGCATCTCGGGCGGCGTCGCGCGAGCCCTCAACATCGACCCCGTCATCGTGCGGATCGGCTTCGTGGTCCTGACCGTCGCCGGCTTCGCCGGACCGATCCTCTACGGAGCCTGCTGGCTGCTCATCCCCGCCGAGGGCTCCGAGCGCAGCGTGCTGGGCGAGGCCTTCGACCTGAAGTCCGACTCGCAGCTGCGGTCCATCGGACTGATCGTCGCCGGCATCATCGCGCTCGCCGCGGTCCTCGGCGACACCGCATGGGGCTTCGGCGGCTGGTTCTGGTGGCCGGTGTGGACCCTGGTGTGGCTCGCCGTCCCGGTGGCCATCGCCGTCCTCGTGTGGCGGCTCGTGACCCGGTCACGACACCAAGGGTCCCCGCCGCAGTTCGCACCGCCCCCGCCCTACCAGCCGGGACCGTCCGCCGAGGCCTTCGCCGCCTCCGGCGAGGCGACCACCACGTCCCTGACAGGAGACGACGAGATGACCACCCCCCTCATGCCCGACGCGTCGGACACCGGCGAGCACACGGCCGAGCACACGGCCGTGCTGCACGAGCCGGGCCCTCCCGGGCAGCCCCCGGGCCCCCCGCCCACCCCGGTGATGCCGCCCGCCCGCCCCCGCCAGCGCTGGTCGCCGGCGCTCCTGCTCCTGACCCTGTCGGCGATCATCGCCGCGATGGGCGCCCTCGGCCTCTGGTCGATCGTCCAGGAGCCGCTCGACGCCGCGATCTACCCGGCCGTCGCGCTGGGCATCGTCGCCGCCGGCCTGTTCGTCGGCACGAGGATCGGCCACCCGGGGGCTCTCGTGCCGCTCGGCGTGCTGCTGATCCCCGTCCTGGCGGTCGCCTCCGTGGCACCCAACCTCTCGGCCGGTGACATCGACCTGCGGCCCACCACGGCCGCCGCGATCGCCGAGCCCATCGAGCAGGGCTTCGGCCGGGTCCAGGTGGACCTGACCTCCATCCAGGACCCGCAGACGCTCACCGGGCGGACGCTCGAGATCGAGAACGGCGTCGGCGAGACCCTCGTGGTGGTGCCCGAGGGCCTGGACGTCGCGGTCGAGACCCGGCTCTCCGCCGGAGGACGCATCGAGGTCTTCGACCGCGTCGCCGACGGGCAGAACCCCTCACTCGACAGGCCCTCCGACGCCCCCGGGGCCTATCGCATCGTGATCAACGGCACGGCGGGCGAGATCCAGGTGGTCCGTCGATGAACACCCATCCGATGCGCTGGGACGCGCTGGTCTTCGGCGTCCTGTTCACCCTCTCTCTCGTGGGGTGGGCGCTGCTCCACTACGACCTGGCGAGCGCCGACGGCCTGGCCGTCGCCGGACTCGTCACCCTCATCGTCGCCGGAATCGCCGGCATCGCCCTGACCCTCAGGAGGAAGTCATGAACCCCACCCCCGGACCCAAGAAGCTCACCCGCAGCACCACCGACAAGTGGCTCGGCGGCGTGTGCGGCGGGCTGGCCGAGTACACCGGCGTCGACGCCACGCTGATCCGCATCATCACCGTGGTGCTGATCGTGGTCGGCATCGGCACGACGCTCCTGGTCTACCTCGCCGCGTGGCTGCTGATGCCGCAGGCGCAGGTCAGCCAGGTGTGGGGCCCGCCGACGACAGATGGGCCGCCCGCGCCGCCACCGCCGTCGCAGTGAAGTCCGAGAACACCCCGTCGACCCCGGCGGCGTAGAAGGCCAGCAGCTCGGCCGTCGCGTCGCCGGGGTCGGCCTTGTCCCCGCCGGTGCGCATCTGCCGGGGCAGGAAGTTGTTCTCGTTGCGCATCGTCCAGATGTGGACGAACAGGCCGGCCTCGTGGGCATCGCGCACGAGGCCGGTCGCGTCGAGCAGGGTGTGGTCACGGGCCCGCGCGATGACGAGGCTCTTGTTCGGGCCGATGCCCTGGGCGTACTCCGCGATCCTCGCGAGCTCGGCCGGGGCGGTCAGGGCTGCGTAGTCGCGCGGGTCGTACGTGGACGCGAGGTCGTAGGGGGCACCGAGTCGCTCCATGAGCTGCACGAGCGGCAGGGGCGTCCGGTCGCGCAGGGCCCTGAGGTTCGCCGTCTCCATCGACTGGATGACGACCTTCGCGCCCTCGCGGTTGAGCCCGCGCCGGTCGAGCACCTCCAGGAGCCGGTCGTTGAGGTCCAGCCCGATCGACCGGAAGTACGTCGGGTGCTTGGTCTCGACGTAGACCCCGATCGGCTCCGCGTCCGGGCCGCGGCGCGCGTTCTCCGCCTCGGCGATGTCGATGACCTCGTCGAGGGTCAGGACCGGCTCGGTGCCCTGGAGGGGCAGGTTCTGCGGGCGCAGCCGGGGGAGGCGCTCACGCGTGCGCAGGGTCTTGATCTCCTCGAGCGTGAAGTCCTCCGCGAACCAGCCGGTCAGCGGCATCCCGTCGATGAACTTGGTCGTCCGCAGGTGCGCGAACTCGGCGCGGCCCGCGACATCGGTGGTGCCGCCGATCTCGTTCTCGTGGCGGACGACCAGGGCGCCGTCCTTCGTGGCCACCACGTCGGGCTCGATGTAGTCGGCGCCCTGCTCGATCCCGAGCAGGTAGGAGGGCCGGGTGTGCTCGAGGCGCGATCCGGGGACCCCGCGGTGGGCGATGACGACGGGCTCTGCGACGAGCGAGGCGGTCATCGGGTCAGCGTAGGCGACCGACGACCCGGGTGGCACCGTCGCGACGCGGGTCCGCCGCCGCGACGAGCGTGCCCTCGGCGGTGGACATGGCACCCGAGACACCGCCGAAGTACATCGACAGGTGGTCGGGGTCCTCGACCTTGATCTCCTCGTCCTCCGTGCCGGCCCGGTGCACGTGCAGGCGGGGGTGGTCGATGGCCTCCTGGAGGGTCAGGCCGTCCTCGACGAGCCCGGTCAGCGCCTGCACGATCGCGGTCGTGATGCGGTCGGCGCCGGGCGAGCCGATGGACAGGACGCCTCCGTCGACGTGACGCCCGACGGTGGGAGCCATGTTCGACAGCAGGCGCGAGCCGGGCGGCAGGCCGTGCAGGCCTCGCGGGTTCAGCTCCTGCTCGCCGAGGCAGTTGTTGAGCCAGATCCCGGTCTCGCGGGCGATCATTCCCGAGCTGTAGCCCGACGAGATCGTCACCGAGCAGGCCGTGCCCTCGGCGTCGGCGGTGGAGACATGGGCTGTCGATCCGGACTCGAGTGCGGCGATGCCGTCGCGGTCGATCAGGTCGAGGAACGCCGCAGCGTCGCGGTCGAGGTCGTCGGTGTGGTCGAAGGTCCGCAGCCGCTCACCCAGCACCCGGCGCTGGACGCGGAGGAGGTGCTCGGTGTCGGTCAGGCCGTGCCCCGCCATGAGGCGCAGCATCGCGGCCACGCTCACGCCGCCCACGGCCGGAGGCGGGTTGGTGCCCAGGGTCCAGCCCTCCATGCGCGCGGTCAGTGCGGGGCGCACGACGGGCGCGTAGGCCGCGAGGTCGTCGGGGCCGAGGATGCCGCCGCGGGCGAGCACGTCCTCGGCGACCGCATGCCCGAGCTCGCCGGTGTAGAGCTCCTGCGGGCCGTGGCGCGCGATGCGCTCGAACGAGTCGGCGAGATGCGGCACGACGAGGTGGTCTTCGGCGACGCGACCCTGGGCGTCGTGCACGGCGGCGCGGCTCGCGTCGTCCCACCCGAAGATCGTGTCGTGCACGTAGGAGAGGTAGTAGCGGGAGGCGGCGCTGAGCCGGAACCCGCCGCGGGCCACGTCGATCGCCGGGGCGAGCAGCTCGGACCAGGGCAGGTGGCCCCAGCGGCGGTGAGCCTCGCCGAAGGCTGCGATCGCGCCGTGCGTGGCCACCGAGCCGGGCCCGACGGTGATCGTGACGCCGCCGCCGTAGTCGGTGACGACGTCCCACGTGCCCTGCCCGAACCGGTCGGGGCAGCCGCGCCCGGGGGTGTCCATCCAGCCGTCGATCGTCACGGGCGCCGAGCCGTCGGGCGGCTGGATCGTCAGGAACCCGCCGGCGCTGGCCGACACGAGGCCGACCTCGTTCACCATCGCGACGAACGCGGCCGCCAGTGCGGCGTCGATCGCGTTGCCCCCGGCCCGGACGATCGCCTCGCCCGCCTCCGCCGCGGCGGTGTTCGGGGCGGCGATCGCAACGCTGGTCACTCGCTCAGCGTAGGGGCGCGGCCCGAGGTTTCCAGTCAGTCCCGCCCGACGGCGTAGGTCAAGTGGGCGAACTGGCCGCGGCGGTCGACGTCGGTGAGGTGGAGGCGGTCGGGTCCGAGCCGGCGGGGGAGGAGAGGCTGTCCCGCGCCGAGGGTGGCCGGCGCGACGCTCACCTGCACCTCGTCGAGGGCGCCCGCGTCGTCGAACTGGCCCACCAGGTCGCCGCCACCCATCAGCCACACGTCGAGGTCGCCGGCGCGTGAGCGGATCGCGTCGAGGTGGTCGCGGACGTCGCCCGACACGACGGTCAGGTCGGCGCCGGCGGGCACGGGCAGGTCACGCGAGGTGAACAGGAAGGCCGGCTTGCCCGACATCGCATCGGGCCACGCCTCGGGCTTCTCCAGCGCGCTGGTCTCGCGGAGCAGCCACTCGTACGTCGAGGAGCCGAGCACGGTGACGCCGATCGAGGCGAGGAACGCGGCGAACGGGTCGGCGTGCTCGGGAGCGTCGGGGGTGCCGCCCTCGACGGCGAAGAGCCAGCTGAGGCTGTGGTCGGTGTCGGCGAGGAATCCGTCGAGCGTGGCGGCGGTGTTGAAGACGAAGCGGGTCACACCCGATGGTCGCGCGAACGAGCGGCCGGCGGCAAGCAGTGACCCGGCTCGCACGACCGGAACGGAATCGAAGCGGCGACGCGTGCCTTGTACCTGCTGTGACCTCGACACGCACCGAACCGACCGCCCGGGCCCGCCACGTCGGCCTGGCCCTGCTGGCCCTGGCCCTGGGCGGCTTCGCGATCGGCACGACCGAGTTCGTGACGATGGGCCTGCTGCCCGACGTCGCCGAGAGCATCGACCGCGACATCCCCACGACCGGCCACATCATCTCCGCGTACGCCCTCGGCGTCGTCGTGGGCGCCCCCCTGATCGTGTCGCTCGCAGCGCGGATGCCGAAGCGCGCGCTGCTGCTGTGGCTGCTGGCGGGCCTGGGCGTGGGCAACGCCCTCACGGCCGTCGCGAGCGGGTACCTCCCGGTCCTGCTCGCCCGCTTCGTCGCCGGGCTGCCCCACGGTGCCTACTTCGGCGTGGCGTCGCTCGTGGCCGCGTCCCTCGTGCCGGCCGGCCGGCGGGGGCGCGCCGTGAGCATGGTGATGATGGGCCTCTCCGTGGCCACGGTGGCCGGCGTCCCCGCCAGCACGTGGCTCGGACAGGCGGTCTCGTGGCGGGCCGCCTATGCGCTGGTCGTGGTCATCGCCGCGGTCGCCGCGCTCCTCGTGCTCGCCTTCGTGCCGCACCTTCCGGGTGACCCCTCGGCCACGATCCGCAGCGAGCTCGGCGCCCTGCGCGAGCCCGCGGTGATCGCCGCCTTCGCCACCGGGGTGGTCGGCTTCGGCGGGATCTTCGCGATGTACAGCTACATCGCACCGATCGTGACCGACGTGGTGGACCTGCCGTCCTCGGTGATCCCGGTGTTCCTGCTGGTCTTCGGCCTGGGCTCGGTCAGCGGCACCTGGATCGCCGGCCGCCTGGCCGACTGGGACAACGTCCGCCAGGTCATCGGCGGGCTGGGCGCCACGGTCGTCGTGCTGCTGGCCTTCTACGAGCTCGCCTCGTTCGCGCCCGCGGCGCTGCTGTGCGTGTTCCTCGTCGGTGCACTCGGCAGCGTCGTCGCGATCGGCCTGCAGATCCGGCTGATGTCCGCGGCGGGCGACGCCCAGATGCTCGGCGCCGCGCTCAACCACGCCAGCCTCAACATCGCGAACGGCCTGGGCGCCTGGCTCGGCGGGCTCGTGATCGCCGCGGGTGCCGGCTATGCGGCCCCGGCGCTGGTGGGCGTCGCGCTCGCCGCCGCGGGACTGGTGGCGTTCCTCGTGGGGCTCAGGGTCGCGCCGGTGCGGACCCCCGTGCACGCCTGAGGCACGTTGAGGGCGACCGGGCCCGTGGCCCGGCCGCCCTCGTACTCCACCGTCCCGTGGAGTGTGCGGTCGCCCGGCGGTGCCCGGCGAACGGCGTGGAGATCCGCGGCTCAGCGAGCTGAGACGTGGGTCACACTGTAACCCCGAGTTGCGGCTCCGTCGAGAGGTGGAGCGTGTCGTTCGTGGCGCGGATCGCCTGCGCTCCCGCCGCGGGGTTCAGCCACACTTCGTCGCCGTGTTGCAGGCCGAGGGTCCGGGCCTCCGCGCGGGTCACCGTGACCTGCACGGGCGGCTGCTGTCCCTCGCTGGGCGTCACGTCCAGCCGGACCTCGAAGCCGATGCGGGTCCAGCGCGTGATGCGGCCGCGCACGGCGTCCGTGCGCGGCGTCACCGAGACCTCGATGTCGTGGGGGCGGATCTGCAGGTCGCCGAGCCGGGTGACCGGGCCGAGGAAGCTCAGCACGAAGTCGGTGGCGGGCGCGTCGTAGAGCTCGTCCGGCGACCCCACCTGCTCGATGCGGCCGTCGTTGATCACCACGATGGAGTCGGCGACCTCGAGGGCCTCCTCCTGGTCGTGGGTGACGAAGACCGTGGTCACGTGCACCTCGTCGTGCAGGCGGCGCAGCCAGTCGCGCAGCTCCTTGCGGACCTTCGCGTCGAGCGCGCCGAACGGCTCGTCGAGCAGCAGCACGGTGGGCTCGATCGCCAGGGCGCGCGCCAGGGCCATGCGCTGGCGCTGGCCACCCGAGAGCTGCGAGGGCAGCCGGTCGCGGAACTGGCCCAGGTGCACGAGCTCGAGCATCTCGTCGACCTTGGCGGCGATCTCGGCCTTGGGCCGCTTGCGGATCTCGAGGCCGAACGCGATGTTCCTCGCCACGGTCATGTGCTTGAACGCGGCGTAGTGCTGGAACACGAAGCCCACGTTGCGCTTCTGCGCCGGCAGCCGCGTGGCGTCGACGCCCTCGATCTCGACGCGACCGGAGTCGGCGTCCTCGAGGCCGGCGATGATGCGCAGCAGGGTGGACTTGCCGCCGCCGCTGGGTCCCAGCAGGGCGGTCAGCTGCCCGGTGGGGATGGACAGGTCGATGCCCTCCAGTGCGACGAAGTCGCCGAAGTTCTTGTTCACCTGCGAGATCTCGATGCTCATGGCGGCCTTTCGCTTCAGTGCCGCTCGGTGCGCGAACGCAGGAGGGACACGACGATGATGCACAGGACGGAGACGCTGGCCAGCAGGAAGGCGATGGCGTAGGCCGTCTCCTGCTCCCAGTTCAGGTACTTCTCCTCGACGGCGAGCGTGGCGGTTCGCGTCTCGCCGAGGATGTTGCCCGAGACGACCTTGACCGCGCCGAACTCGCCGAGCGAGCGGGCCAGGGTCAGCACGACGCCGTAGATGACGGCCCACTTGATGCCCGGGAGGGTCACCCGCCAGAAGGTCTGCCAGCTGCTCGCGCCGAGCGAGAGGGCGGCCTGCTCCTGTTCGGTGCCGATCTCCTCCAGGACCGGGACCACCTCACGCACCACCAGGGGCAGCGCGACGAACGCGGTGGCCATGATGATGCCGGGCGTTGCGTAGATGATCTGGATGCCGGCGCTCTCCAGCCCGGGACCGAACCAGCCGCCTCGGCCGCCGTAGACCAGCACGAGGGACAGGCCCACGACGATCGGCGAGATCGCCAGAGGCAGGTCGATGAAGGAGCCCAGCAGGCGCTTGCCGCGGAACTCGTTGCGGACGAGCAGCAGGGAGATCGAGACGCCGAAGATCGTGTTGATGCCCGTGGCGACGACGGCCGCGAACGCGGTGAGCCGCAGGGCGGCGACGGTGTCGGCGTCGGCGAAGACCGTGTTGAGGGCGTCGAAGCCGTTCTCGAACGTGTTCGTCACGACGAGCGAGACGGGCCACGCCACCAGCAGGAAGAGATAGGCGATCACGGCGAACCGCACGACGTACGTGACCGGGCCCTTGCGCCGGCGGATGCGCTGGATGTCAGCCACGGCGGGCCACCCTCCGCTGCAGGAGGTCCAGGAGCAGGATCACCGTGAGCGAGACGATCAGCAGCAGCGTCGCGATGGACGCCGCGGCCGCGGGGTTGTCGTTCTCGATGGCGCCCAGGATGCGCACGGACGCGACCTCGGACTTGAACGGCAGGTTGCCCGAGAGCAGCACGAGCGAGCCGTACTCGCCGACGCCCCGGGCGAACGACAGCGTGGCGCCGGCGGCGATCGCGGGCGTCAGCGTGGGCAGGATGATGCGCGTGAAGGTGGTGTACCGGCTGGCCCCGAGCGAGGCCGCGGCCTCCTCGATCTCCACGTCGATCTCCTCCAGGACCGGCTGGACCGTACGGACGACGAACGGCAGCGTCACGAACAGGAAGGCCAGGAACACCGAGGCCTCGGTGTTGGCCACGTTGATCCCCAGCGGGCTCTCGTCGTTGCCGTAGAGCGAGAGCAGCACGAGGCCGGCCACGATCGTGGGAAGCGCGAACGGGATGTCGATGAGGACCTCGAGCAGCGCCTTCCCGGGGAAGTCGTCGCGGACCAGCACCCAGGCGATGGCGGTGCCCACGAACACGTTCACGAGCGTGACGAGCAGGGCCGAGGTGACCGTGAGCCGGATCGCGTCGGCGGTCTGCTCGTTCGTGACGGCGTCCCAGAACGCGCCGATCCCACCGCCGGCCGCGGTGGCGACGACGGCCGACAGGGGGATGAGCACCAGGAGGCTGAACCACGTCATGGTCACCCCCAGGCCGATGGCGGACGCGCGGTTCAGCGCGCCGGCCGGCCGGGGAGCACCCGGCCGGCCAGCGCGCGTGATGACGTCCGCAGAGGTCACGAGGCCGCCTTGCCCGACTTCGCGATCGCCTCGGTCACGATGCCGACGGGCTTGCCGTCCTTGCCGTCGCCGAACAGCTTGTCCTTGACCTCGCCCCAGCCCGGACCACCGAAGTTCTTCTCCAGCGTGAGGAGGTTGTTCACGGCCGGGTAGGGATCGGAGGAGTCGGGCGCGCCCTTGATGTCGCCGGGCTCGAGGTCGACCGCGGCCAGGTCGGGCGTGCCGGGGTTCTCGAGGTTGAGCGGACGGAAGCCGGTCAGCGCGAACTGGCGCTGGCCCTCCTTGCCGAGCACGAAGTCCAGCCAGTCCTGCGAGACGCTGCTGGAGTCCTTCAGGATCGCGCCCGGGTTCTCGATCAGCAACGTCGTGTCGGGGATGACGTACTCGAAGCCGTTGCCGTTCTGGGCGGCCAGGATCGCTTCGTTCTCGTAGGCCAGCAGGACGTCACCGGCGCCGCCGAGGAAGCTCTGGGTGGCGTCGCGGCCGCTGTTGGTCAGCGAGACGACGTTCGCGAAGAGGTCGTTCACGAACTCGGTGGCCTCGGCCTCGGTGCCACCGTTCTCGGTGACGTGGCCCCACGCGGCGAGGGCGTTCCAGCGTGCGGCGCCCGAGGACGCGGGGTTGGCCGTGACGATCTCGACTCCGGGCTTGACCAGGTCGTCCCAGCCCTTGATGTCCTTGGGGTTCCCGTCGCGGACGCCCAGGACCACGATCGAGTTCGAGACGATGCCCTTGTTGTCGGCGTCGTCCCAGGCCTCGTCGACCAGGCCGGCCTCGACCAGGCGGTCGACGTCGGTGGCCACCGAGAGGTGCACGTAGTCGGCGTCGAGCCCGTCGACCACGGCGCGGCTCTGGTCGCCCGAGGCGCCGTAGGACGTCTTGAAGGTCGTGCCCTCGCCGGCGTCGGTCTTGACGAACTCCTTCTGGATGTTCTTGTTCGCGGCCTCCGGCACGGCGAATCCGACGATCGAGATCTGCTCGCCGTTCTCGGCGGCCTCCGAACCGCAGGCCGTGAGGGCGGTGGCAGCGGTCAGCAGCAGGGCTGCGGCCGCGATGGGGCGCAAGCGATGTGCCATGGGAGTTCCTCTCGATCGGTCCGCCGCTCGTTGCGGGGGGCTCGAGCAGTCAACGTAGGTCAGACGCGCGCTGTTGTGGACCATGTTCATATTCTGGACTGATTAACTCGACAATCAGTCCTCAGGTACGGGACGGGGGAGGCCGGGCGACCGCAGCGGTGACCGGCGGACCCGGTAGTTTGGGGGCGTGACGGACTCGACGATCATCTACACGCACACCGACGAGGCTCCTGCCCTCGCGACCTACTCCTTCCTCCCGATCATCGAGGCGTACGCCTCGAAGGCCGGCGTGGAGGTCGAGACCCGGGACATCTCGCTGGCCGGCCGCGTCATCGCGGCGGTCAGCGACCTGCTCCCCGAGGACCAGCGCGCGGCGGACGCCCTCGCCGAGCTGGGCGAGCTCGCGAAGCGGCCCGAGGCCAACATCATCAAGTTGCCCAACGTCTCGGCGTCGGTGCCGCAGCTCAAGGCGGTCATCGCCGAGCTGCGCGAGCAGGGCTACGACCTGCCCGACTACCCCGAGGACCCGCAGACCGACGAGGAGCGCGACGTCCGCGCCCGCTACGACAAGGTCAAGGGCTCCGCGGTCAACCCGGTGCTGCGCGAGGGCAACTCCGACCGCCGCGCGCCCGCGTCGGTGAAGAACTACGCCAAGAGCCATCCCCACTCGATGGGCGCCTGGAGCAGCGACTCGAAGACCAAGGTCGCCACGATGGGCGTCGACGACTTCCGCTCCAACGAGAAGTCGGTGACCCTCGAGGCCGACGACACCCTGCGCGTCGAGCTGGTCGGCGACGACGGCTCCACCACCGTGCTGCGCGAGTCGATCCCGGTCCTGGCCGGCGAGATCGTCGACGCGACGAACATCAACGTGGCGGCGCTGCGCGAGTTCCTGACGGCCCAGATCGCCCAGGCCAAGGCCGATGACGTGCTCTTCTCGGTGCACCTCAAGGCCACGATGATGAAGGTCTCCGACCCGATCATCTTCGGCCACGTGGTCCGCGCCTTCTTCCCGAAGACGTTCGCCCAGTACGGCGCCGACCTCGCCGCCGCGGGCCTGAGCCCCAACGACGGCCTGGGTGGCATCCTCGCCGGCATCGAGTCGCTGTCGAACGCCGCCGAGATCAAGGCCTCGTTCGACGCCGAGCTGGCCGACGGCCCGGCGCTGGCGATGGTCGACTCCGACAAGGGCATCACCAACCTGCACGTCCCGAGCGACGTCATCGTCGACGCCTCGATGCCGGCCATGATCCGCACGTCGGGCCACATGTGGGGCCCGGACGGCCAGGAGGCCGACACCCTCGCGGTGATCCCCGACAGCTCCTACGCCGGCGTCTACCAGGTCGTCATCGACGACTGCAAGGCCAACGGCGCGTTCGACCCGTCCACGATGGGCTCGGTGCCGAACGTCGGCCTGATGGCCCAGAAGGCCGAGGAGTACGGCTCGCACGACAAGACGTTCGAGATCCCCGCCACGGGCACCGTGCGCGTCCTGAGCTCCGCCGGCGCCGTGCTCCTCGAGCACACGGTGGCCCAGGGTGACATCTGGCGCGCCTGCCAGACCAAGGACGTGCCGATCCGCGACTGGGTCAAGCTGGCCGTCAACCGCGCCCGCGCCAGCGGCGACCCGGCCGTGTTCTGGCTCGACGCCGACCGCGCCCACGACGCCCAGCTGATCGCGAAGGTGCAGCAGTACCTCGGCGAGCACGACACCGAGGGCCTGGACATCCGGATCATGTCGCCGGTCGAGGCCACGCAGCTGTCGGTCGAGCGCCTGCGTCAGGGCCTGGACACGATCTCGGTCACCGGCAACGTGCTGCGTGACTACAACACCGATCTGTTCCCGATCCTCGAGCTCGGCACCAGCGCCAAGATGCTGTCGGTGGTCCCGCTGATCAACGGCGGCGGCCTGTTCGAGACCGGCGCCGGCGGCTCGGCGCCCAAGCACGTGCAGCAGCTCGTCAAGGAGAACTACCTGCGCTGGGACTCGCTCGGCGAGTTCTTCGCGCTGGTCCCCAGCCTCGAGCAGTACGCCACCGCCACGGGCAACACGAAGGCTCAGGTCCTCGCCGACGCCCTCGACCGCGCCACGGCCAGCTTCCTCGAGCACGACCGCTCGCCGGGCCGCAAGCTCGGCACGATCGACAACCGCGGCAGCCACTTCTACCTGGCCCTCTACTGGGCACAGGAGCTGGCGCAGCAGTCCGAGGACTCCGAGCTCGCCGGGGCGTTCGCGCCGCTGGCGCAGAAGCTGTCGGACGCCGAGCAGACGATCGTCGACGAGCTGCTCGCGGTTCAGGGCCAGCCCGCCGACCTGGGCGGCTACTACCAGCCCGATCCGCAGAAGGCCGCGAAGATCATGCGTCCGAGCACGACGTTCAACGAGGCGCTCGCCTCCTTCTGAGCGCACTCACACGACAGCGGCGGCCGGGATCACCCGGCCGCCGCTGTCGTCTTCCTGACGTCAGTGCTGCGAGGTGCGCTCGTGGCTCGACGGTGCGAAGAACTGCACGACGGCGAGGCCGAGGGCGAACGCCAGGGCCGGTACCAGGATCGACTCCGCCATCGCCTCGGAGAACGGTCCCGCCAGCTGCTCGGGCAGGCTCTGGCCGCCGGTGCCGCGTGACGCGGTCTCACCCGCCTCGGGCAGGTGCACGGCGAGCCGGCTCGTGATCGCGGCGGCGATCGCCGCCGAGCCCAGCACGGCGCCCACCTGGCGGGTGGCGTTGTAGACGCCCGACCCGGCGCCGGCCGAGGACATCGGCAGGTTGCGCGTGGCGGTGGACGCCAGCGGCGCCCACAGGAACGCGTTGCCGAAGCCCAGCACGGCGTTGAGGACGAGCAGCTGCCACAGGGGAGTGTCGGGGGCGATGACCCACGCGGTGCCCAGCATCGCGAGTGCCGAGGTGCCGAAGCCGACCGAGGCGAGGCGGCGCGGCGGCAGCCGGTCGCTCATCCGACCCACGATCGGGGCCATGGCCGCGGTGACGACCGCCATCGGCACGAACAGCAGACCGGACTGGGTCGCGTCGTAGCCGAGCACGGTCTGGGTCCACAGCATGAACGGGAACGCCATCGCCGTCACCGAGAAGGAGACGGTGGAGATGGCGACGTTGGACACCGAGAAGTTCCGGTCGCGGAAGAGGCTGAGCGGCACGAGGGGCTCGCGCCGGTTCCGGGACTGCCACCACACGAACACCGCCAGCACGAGCAGGCCGGCCGCGATCAGCAGCGGGACCGAGACCCACCCCTCGATGGTGCCCCAGTCGTACTCCTCGCCCTCCTGGATGCCGAACACGATGAGGAACATCGCGACGGCGCTCAGCGCCACGCCGATCCAGTCGAAGCTGTGGGTGTGGGTCTCCAGGGTCGGCACGAGGCGCAGCGCCAGCACGAATCCCACGATGCCCACCGGGACGTTGATGAAGAAGATCCACTCCCAGCCGGCGGTGTCGACGAGGATGCCGCCCAGGACCGGACCGACGAGGGTCGCGACGCCGGCGGTGGCGCCCCACAGGGCCATCGCGCGGCCGCGACTGTCCGCCGGGAACGTGCGGGTGATGACGGCCATCGTCTGCGGCGTCATCATCGATGCGCCGAGGCCCTGGAAGACCCGGGCGACGATGAGTGCCTCGACCGAGCCGGTCAGACCGCACCAGAGGGAGGACAGGGTGAAGACCGTCAGGCCCACGAGGTAGACGCGCTTCGGTCCGAAGCGGTCGCCGAGGCGGCCGGTGATCAGCAGCGGCACCGCGTAGGCCAGCAGGTAGGCGCTGGTGACCCAGATGACCGAGTTGTAGTCCGTCTGCAGGTCGTCGCGGATGGCCGGCGTGGCCACCGAGACGATGGTCGAGTCGACCAGGATCATGAAGAAGCCGATGACCATGGCCCACAGGGCGGGCCACGGGTTCTCCGGCAGGGTCCGGGCGGGGGCGGGAGTGGAACTCACCCGGGGAATCTACGCCTGCTTCAGCGCAGCCGCTCGTAGAGGTGGTGGTCGGTGACGGTGCCGTCGGCCAGGCGGGCGGTGCGGTGCTCGGTGCCGTAGTGGGAGAAGCCCAGCGACTCGGCGATGCGCAGGCTGGCGGTGTTGCCCTCGCCGGCGACGATCGAGAGCCGGTCGAGGTCGAGCTCCTCGGGGTCGAAGGCGTGCTCCACGACGGCGCGCGCCGCCTCGGTCATCAGCCCGCGCCCGCGGGCGTCGGGGTGCATCCAGTAGCCGAGCTCGCCGTTGTGCTCGGCCGGGCCGTCGAGGTCCATCACCGAGATCGTGCCGAGCAGCCGGCCGTCCCCGGGCTCGGTGATCGCCCAGGTCTGTCGCTTGTCGATCGCGGCGTTCCACCATGCCGCGTACAGGAACCGGCGGGTGTCCTCCACCGTGTAGGGGTCGGGCATGTGCGAGAGGTACAGGCGCGTGCTGGGGTGAGCGCAGGCCTCCGTGATCCGGGGGACGTCGGACTCCACGAGCGGCCGCAGGCGCAGCCGCTCGGTGGCCAGGGTCGACTCGAGCCACGTGGTGCGCGGGGCCGGTACGTCACCGAAGCGGATCGATCCGGTCCAGGCGTCGAGGATGCGGCCGCGCTCGAACAGGCGGTCGGGCTCGGTGCCGTGGAGACGGAAGCCGCAGGCGTGGGCGACGCGGAGGCTGCCGACGTTGCCGACGTGGGCGGTCCACTGGATGGCCTCCTTGCCCGCCTCGACGAACGCGTGGTCCACCGCCAGGCGCACCGCGGCGGTCATGACGCCCTGCCCTCGGCAGTCGGGGTGGAGCGCGAAGCCGATGTCGGCGAGCGGGTCCTTGCCGCGGATGTCGACGTTGCCGGCGTAGCGGCCCTCGAACTCGATGGCCCAGCACATCGCGGTGCCCTGGTTCCAGTTCTTCGGGACGACCTCGAGTGCGAACTGCTCGCTCATGGCGCGCGAGTGGGGCGTGGGGACCCCGGTCCAGCGCACCATCGCGTGATCGTGCGCCATCTGCAGCGCGCGGTCGATGTCGGCGGGGGTGTGCGCGCGCAGGGTGACGAGCCCGTCGGTGATGACGGGGACGTTCAGGGGCCAGGTGGTCGCGCTCACCGGTGGGCGTCGCGGAACGGGCTGGCCGGGTAGACGCCGAGGATCTTGATCTCGGTGGTGAAGAAGCGCAGCTCCTCCAGGGCGCGGGCGAGGCCGATGTCATCGGGGTGGCCGTCGACCTCCGCGAGGAACATCGTGGCGGTGAACTCGCCGTCGACCATGTAGCTCTCGAGCTTGGTCATGTTGATGCCGTTGGTCGCGAAGCCGCCCAGCGCCTTGTAGAGCGCGGCGGGCAGGTTGCGCACGTTGAAGATGAAGCTCGTGACGACGGGCCCGTTGCCGGCCGGCGCGCGCCGGTCCTCGCGCGACAGCAGGACGAAGCGCGTGGTGTTGTGCTCCTCGTCCTCGATGTCGGCTGCGAGCAGGTCGAGCCCGTAGATCCCGGCGGCCAGGGGAGGGGCGATGGCTGCGGCGGTGACGTCGTTCGCCTCGGCGATCTCGCGAGCGGCGCCCGCGGTGTCGCCCGAGATGAGCGGGGTCCAGCCGTGGTCGCGGATGATCCGGCGGCACTGCCCCAGCGCGTGCACGTGGCTGTGCACGGTCCTGATGGTCTCCAGGGTCGTGCCCGGCGTGCCCATCAGGGCGAACTTGATCGGCAGGAAGTGCTCGCCCACGATGTGCAGCCCGCTGGTGGGCAGGAAGTGGTGGATGTCCGCGACACGACCGGCCAGCGAGTTGTCGATCGGGATCATGGCCAGGTCGCAGTGGCCCGAGCTGACGGCCGCGAAGGCGTCCTCGAAGGAGGCGCACGGCACCGCCTCGGCGTCGGGGTGGTGCAGGTCGATGACCAGGTGGGAGTTCGAGCCGGGCTCCCCCTGGTAGGCAATGCGCGTCACGGGGCCAGCGTATGCCCGCCCTCCGTCGCGCCCGACCCCGTGGGGACGCTCCGGGGACGAACGATGATGCATTGAGGTACCGCTGCGGGGCGGGATGCATCATTGTTCGTCCTCATGCGGCCGGGCGAGCGGTGGCCCGCAGGAGCTGGTCGATCACCCGGTCGGGCTCGTGCCTGATCGAGAACGAGGAGAACGCCAGCACGCGCCGGCCGTCGATGACCAGCTCGTTGGACCGGTGCAGGTCGTCGCTCCACTGCTCGATCGCCAGGTGCGGGATGCCATGGATCTCGACGGCGAGGTTGAACCGCTCCCACCAGACGTCGAGGTAGTACCGGCCGTCCCGGCCCTTCGCCCGTGCCTGGCGGGTCGGCCGGGGCAGCCGTGCCGCGAGGCGGAGGACGTCGAAGTCCCGCTCGGGCAGCGACTGGATCCCGCCGCGCGCGTCGAGGACCGACTGGATGATCAGCGACTTGTGACGGCAGTTGCCACGGCGCTCGAGGACCCGGCGCATCCGCGCGACACTCGTGAGCCGTTGTTGGAACGCCGCGATCACGAGGGCGCGGGCGCGCCGAGGAGTGGCCGCCCAGCTGGCCGCGTCGACGAGGCTGCGCTCGAGCGTCGTGCGCCGCGGCTCGTTCGGGGGAACGTCCTCGGGGCCCAGCTGGGTGCTCCAGTGCAGCTCGAGGTCGCCCGGCGGCCGCCGGCCGCCTTCGGGCAGGACGATCGAGATGCGCTCCGGGTCGAAGCCCTTCAGCCCCCAGCGCCGTGCTGCCGTGAGTCCACCCAGCGCGCTGCGACTCGGGCTGGCGGCCAGCCAGGCGCGCTCGAGCTGGTCGGGTGTGAGGGGCCCGTTGTGGGTGACGACCACGCCACGCATCGGCTGTTGCCATGCCCTGGCGCGAATCCGCTGCCGGACGACGGATCTGCCGTGGAGGGCGACGGCACGGGCCGTGGTGAGGACGTCGAGCATGCGCCCGACGCTCCCCTCCCGCCTCACTCACGGCCAGCACTGCCCGCTGGGCTGTGGACGGCCGACGGAGCCCGGCCCCGCCTGTGGAGGACGAACGATGATGCATCTCGCCCCGCTCCGGTACCTCAATGCATCATCCTTCGTCCCGTCAGTGGGCCGAATGCATCATCCTTCGTCCTCCCGGGCAGCCGCGGGGGCGGGCTGCACGGTGAAGACGTGAGGGGCGGCCCAGGAGCGGGGGGCGAAGGCGGCCTCGACGCGGGCGCGGAGGGGGTCGACGTTCTCCGGCGGGAGCAGGGCGATGGCGCTGCCGCCGAAGCCGCCGCCGGTCATCCGGGCGCCCAGCGCGCCGGAGGCGAGGGCGGCGTCGACCGCGACGTCGAGCTCCTCGCACGAGACGGCGAAGTCGTCGCGCAGCGACTCGTGCGACGAGGTCAGCATCGCGCCGAACTGCGCCCAGTCGCGGCGCCGCAGCGCGGTGACGGCACCGCGCACGCGGGCGGTCTCGGTGAGCACGTGGCGGGCGCGCGCCTTCAGCGTGTCGTCGGTCAGCGACAGGAGTCCGTCGAGGCCGATCGTGGCCAGCGACTCGACGCCGGCCGCCGTCGCCGCCTCGACGCACTCGCGCCGGCGCTCCGCGTACTCGCCGGCCGCGAGCTCGTGATGGACGCCGGTGTCGATCACGGCGAGGACGAGCCCGGCATCGCCCCAGTCGGCGGGCACCGGCTCGGTGGTGGGCGGGTCGGCGCCGAAGTCGAGGTGCACCGCGTGCCCGGCCTCGGCGAAGAGCACCGCGTACTGGTCCATGAGGCCGGTGGGGGCGCCGACGAAGTCGTTCTCCGCGCGCTGCGCGAGCAACGCCAGCTCCTCGCGGGAGCGGCCCGACCCGGCGAGGTCGTCGAGCGCGAGGGCCACGCCGCACGTCAGCGCCGCCGACGAGGACAGGCCCGCGCCGACGGGCAGGGTCGACTCGAGCACGAGGTCGGCTCCGGTGACCGGAACGCCGGCCGACCGCAGTGCCCACACGACGCCGGCGGGATAGGCGGCCCAGCCCGGGACGTCGCCCGGCGAGACCTCCGTGCCGAACGAGGCGCGCTCGCCGCGGCTCCACAGGTTGACCGTGCCGTCGTCGCGACGGCGGGCCTTGAGCAGCAGGGAGCGGTCGATCGCGATGGGCAGCGCGGTACCGCCGTTGTGGTCCAGGTGCTCACCGATCAGGTTCACCCGCCCGGGAACCCGCCAACGGCGCACGTCATCCACGCCGTTCACCCTACTCATCGGACGACTGGCAGAATCGACCCCATGTCACGCCTCCCTCGTGCGTTGTCCGGCGCCCAGCCGACGGCCGATTCGTACCACCTCGGCAACTACATCGGCGCGTTCATGAACTGGGTCGCCCTCCAGGACGACTTCGAGGCGTTCTACTTCATCCCCGACATGCACGCGATCACCGTGGACTACGACCCGGCGCAGCTCGCGGAGCGCACCTACGTGGCGGCGGCGCAGATGATCGCCGCCGGCGTCGACCCCGAGCGCAGCGCCCTGTTCGTGCAGAGCCACGTACCCGAGCACGCCCAGCTGGCCTGGATCCTCAACGGCGTCACCGGCTTCGGCGAGGCCAGCCGGATGACCCAGTTCAAGGACAAGAGCTCCAAGGCCGGCACCGAGTTCGCCAGCGTGGGCCTGTTCACCTACCCGATCCTGATGGCCGCCGACATCCTCGTCTACCAGGCCGACAAGGTCCCGGTGGGCGAGGACCAGCGCCAGCACGTCGAGCTCACCCGCAACCTCGCCCAGCGGTTCAACCACCGGTTCGGCGAGACCTTCACCGTCCCCGAGGCGTACATCGTCAAGGAGACCGCGAAGATCTACGACCTGCAGGAGCCGACGAACAAGATGAGCGGCTCGAACCCGGTGCACACGGGCGTCGTCGACCTCACCGACACCCCGAAGCAGGCCGCGAAGAAGATCAAGTCCGCGGTCACGGACTCCGAGACCGAGATCCGCTACGACGTGAAGGCCAAGCCGGGCGTCTCCAACCTGCTCACCATCTACTCGGTGCTCACCGGCCGCACGATCGACGACCTCGTCAAGGCGTACGAGGGCAAGCAGTACGGACACCTCAAGGTCGACCTCGCCGAGATCGTCGGCGAGCTCGTGGGCACGTTCGGCGCCCGCACCCGCGAGCTGCTCGACGACCGCGGCGAGCTGGACCGGATCCTGGCGGCGGGCGCGGCCCGTGCCCGCGAGGTGGCGGCGCCCACCCTCGACCTGGTCTACGAGCGCTCCGGCTTCGCCAAGCCGCTGGGCGGCCGCCCGTGACCATCACCGTCGGCGTGTCGATCGCCATCCCCGAGCCGTACGGCGAGGCCCTGCGCGACAAGCGGCGGTCCTTCGGCGACGAGATGGCCGACCGGATCCCCAGCCACATCACGCTGGCTCCGCCGCTCGTGGTCGACGACGACGGGATCGAATCGCTCACCGAGGACCTGCGCGAGCTGACCGAGGTCTTCAGCTCGTTCCGCGTGAGCCTGCTCGGCACCGGCACGTTCCGCCCGATCTCGCCGGTCGTGTTCATCGCGGTGAGCGAGGGCATCGCCCAGATCGAGACCCTCGCCGAGGGCGTGCGCAAGGCCATCGGCGCGCCCGACCCCGAGTTCCCGTTCCACCCGCACGTGACGATCGCGCACAACGTGCCCGACGCGGCGCTCGACGCGGCCCTGAACGACCTCATCGACTTCCGCTGCAGCTTCGAGGTCGACGCGATCCACCTCTACGTCGACGATCCCGCGCAGGGCTGGCTGCCCACCTCGACCTTCCCCCTGGGCTGACGAGCCCGCGGGGCCGACTCAGCCCTCCAGCGCTTCCACCAGGACGGCGCGGAAGGCGCGGGCCGCGAGGGGGAGTGTGTCGAGCGGCCGGTGCGCCACCGCGATGCTGCGCGCCAGCGGCGGGTTCTCCAGCTGGGTGCGGCGCAGGCCGGTGCGGGTGCCCATGACGATGTCGGGCACGACGGCATGGCCGAGCCCGGACTCCACGAACCGCAGGACCGAGCCCATCTCACCGCCCTCCACCGACAGCCGCGGCTCGAACCCGGCCCGCGCGCACGCCCGCAGCGTGACGTCGCGCAGGTCGTACCCCTCGCGGAACATCACCAGCGGGAGGCCGGCCAGGTCGGCGACGTCCATCGTCTCGGGCATGTCCGCGTCGGCGGGACTCGCCAGCACGAGTCGCTCGGTGTAGACGATCGAGGTCTCCAGGTCGGGGATCTGCGAGGCGAGCGGCACGATCAGCAGGGCAAGGTCGATGCGCCCGGCCGACAGCTCCGCCGTGAGGTCGCGCGAGCCGGCCTCGTGGACCTCCAGGTCGATCGCCGGGTACTCGGCGCGGAACCGCCCCAGCACGGGGGCGAGCAGGCCCTCGACCATCGACGGGGTGGCACCCATCCGCACCCGGCCCCGGCGCAGCGAGGCCACCTCGTGCACCGAACGGGTGGCGTTGTCGACCTCGATCAGGATGCGCTGGGCGTGGGGGAGGAGGGCCTCGCCGGCGCTGGTCAGCTCGATGCCGGCGCGGTCGCGGACGAGCAGTCCGGTGCCCAAGGAGTTCTCCAGCGCGCGGATCTGCTTGGAGAGGGTGGGCTGCGAGACGCCGAGGATGTCGGCCGCGCGGGTGAAGCTCCGCTCGTCGGCGACGGCGACGAAGTAGGCGAGGTGACGCAATTGCACGGAGCAAGTATAGCCGTTGTCTATGAAAGACGGGCTTACTTCGACTTCGCGTGAATCGTCGAACGCGCCTAACCTGTGGCCGTGGCCACTTCCCAGATGACGCGCCTGCCCGCTCAGCGGTCAACGGTGGCGCTGAAGTTCCTGATGGCGGTGACCGGCCTGATCATGGTCGGCTACCTGCTCCTGCACATGTACGGCAACCTCAAGGTCTTCGCGGGCCAGGAGGCGTTCGACGACTACTCGCACCACCTGCGCACGCTGTTCCAGCCCTACCTGCCGTTCGGCGGTCTGCTGTGGATCATCCGCGTCGTCCTGCTGCTGTCGATCGTCGGGCACGCCTACGCGGCCGTGACCCTGTGGCGCCGGAACCGCAAGGCGGCCGGATTCGTCGGCGGCAAGCGCTACCACTCGCCCCGCGGCTCGCGCGGAATCCAGCGCTCCTACGCGTCCTTCACGCTGCGCTGGGGCGGCGTCGTCATCGTGCTGTTCGTGATCTACCACCTGCTCCACCTGACCGGGAACCAGATCCACCCCGGCGGCGCGAGCGACAGCCCCTACGAGCGCGTCGTCAACGGCTTCGAGATCTGGTGGGTCGTCCTGTCCTACACGATCGCCCTGCTCGCGGTGGGCCTGCACCTGTGGCACGGCGTCTGGAGCGCCCTCACCACGCTCGGCGCCAACCACAGCGGCACCCGGGTGGGCTCACGCCTGACCCCGCTGTCGTGGATCGTCGCGGGCGTCATCACCATCGGCTTCCTGATTCCGCCCTGGGCGATCCTGCTCGGGATCGTCGACTGAGAGAGACATGAACATGGCTTTGGACTTTCACGTCGTCGGCGAAGAGATCCGCGACACCGCCGCTCCGGCGGGCCCCATCGAGAAGCGCTGGGACGAGCACCGGGCGCACATGAACCTGGTCAACCCGGCCAACCGCCGCAAGCTCAGCGTGATCATGGTGGGCACCGGCCTGGCCGGCGCGTCCGCCGCGGCCACGCTCGGCGAGGCCGGCTACCACGTCAAGGCGTTCTGCTACCAGGACAGCCCGCGCCGCGCCCACTCGATCGCCGCCCAGGGCGGCATCAACGCGGCCAAGAACTATCGCAACGACGGCGACTCGATCTACCGCCTCTTCTACGACACGGTCAAGGGCGGCGACTTCCGGGCCCGCGAGTCGAACGTCTACCGCCTCTCGCAGGTCTCGGTGAACATCATCGACCAGTGCGTCGCACAGGGTGTGCCGTTCGCCCGCGAGTACGGCGGCCTGCTGGACAACCGCTCCTTCGGCGGCGTCCAGGTCTCGCGAACGTTCTACGCCCGCGGCCAGACCGGTCAGCAGCTGCTGATCGGCGCCTACCAGGCCCTCGAGCGCCAGATCGGCCTGGGCACGGTCGAGATGAACACCCGCCACGAGATGCTCGAGCTGATCATGGTGCCCGACGCCGACGGCACCGAGCGTGCTCGCGGCATCATCGTGCGAGACATGGTCACGGGCGACATCGAGACCCACCTCGCCGACGCGGTCGTCCTCGCGACCGGCGGCTACGGCAACGTCTTCTTCCTGTCGACGAACGCGATGGGCTCCAACGTCACGGCCACGTGGCGCGCGCACCGCAAGGGCGCCTACTTCGCGAACCCCTGCTACACGCAGATCCACCCGACCTGCATCCCCGTCTCGGGCGACTACCAGAGCAAGCTCACGCTCATGAGCGAGTCGCTGCGCAACGACGGTCGCATCTGGGTGCCGAAGAAGGGCGGCGACGATCGCCTCGCCTCGGACATCCCCGAGGACGAGCGCGACTACTACCTCGAGCGCATCTACCCGGCGTTCGGCAACCTGGTCCCGCGCGACATCGCCTCGCGCGCGGCCAAGTACCAGTGCGACGCGGGCAAGGGCGTCGGCCCGGGTGGACTCGGCGTCTACCTGGACTTCGCGGAGGCCATCGAGCGCCTCGGTCGTCCCGCGGTCGAGGCCAAGTACGGCAACCTCTTCGACATGTACGCCCGGATCACCGGCGAGGACCCGTACACGCAGCCGATGCGCATCTACCCGGCCGTGCACTACACGATGGGCGGCCTGTGGGTCGACTACGACCTGCAGAGCAACCTGACCGGCCTGTTCGTCGCCGGTGAGGCGAACTTCTCCGACCACGGCGCCAACCGCCTCGGCGCCTCGGCGCTGATGCAGGGCCTGGCCGACGGCTACTTCGTGCTGCCGTACACACTGGCCAACTACTTGTCGCACGCCCCGTACGAGAAGGTCCCCGAGGACCACCCGCGGGTCGTCGAGGCCCAGCAGGCCGTCGAGGAGCGGGTGGAGAAGCTGCTCTCGATCAACGGCACCCGCACGGTCGACTCCTTCCACAAGGAGCTCGGCCAGATCATGTGGGACTACTGCGGCATGGAGCGCACCGAGGAGGGCCTGATCAAGGCCATCCAGATGATCCGCGACCTCAAGGCGGAGTTCTGGAGCAACGTCAAGGTCACCGGCGAGGCCGAGGAGTTCAACCAGACGCTCGAGCGGGCCAACCGCGTGGGCGACTTCTTCGAGCTCGGTGAGCTGATGTGCATCGATGCGCTGAACCGTCGCGAGTCCTGTGGCGGTCACTTCCGTGGCGAGAGCCAGACCGAGGACGGGGAGGCCCTGCGCCACGACGACGAGTTCGCTTACGTCGCCGCGTGGGAGTTCGCCGACAACCAGCCGATCCTGCACAAGGAGCCGCTGGAGTACGAGTACGTCGAGATGAAGGCCAGGAGCTACAAGTGAAGATCACCGTTCGGATCTGGCGTCAGAAGAACGCCGACTCCAAGGGCCAGATGGTCACCTACGGGCTCGAGGACGTCAGCGAGCACATGTCGTTCCTCGAGATGCTCGACGTCCTCAACGAGCAGCTCACGCTCGAGGGCGAGGAGCCCGTGGCGTTCGACTCCGACTGTCGCGAGGGCATCTGCGGCTCGTGCGGCGTCGTGATCAACGGCATCCCGCACGGCCCTGAGGTCACCACGACGTGCCAGCTGCACATGCGCACGTTCCACGACGGCGACGTCATCGACATCGAGCCGTGGCGTGCCGGGGCCTTCCCCGTCGTCAAGGACCTCGTCGTCGACCGTGGCGCGTTCGACCGGATCATCCAGGCCGGTGGCTACATCACCGCGCCCACCGGCTCGGCGCCCGAGGCCAACAACATCGCGGTGCCGAAGGAGAACGCCGACCACGCGTTCGAGGCGGCCACGTGCATCGGCTGCGGCGCCTGTGTCGCGGCGTGCCCCAACGGCTCGGCGATGTTGTTCACCGCCGCCAAGATCACGCACCTGGGCCTGCTGCCGCAGGGCCAGCCCGAGCGCGACTCGCGCGTCCTCGGCATGGTCGAGCAGATGGACTTCGAGGGCTTCGGCGGCTGCACCAACATCGGCGAGTGCACCGCGGCCTGCCCCAAGGGCATCCCGCTGGACGTCATCAGCCGGCTCAACCGCGACCTGCGCAGCGCCCTCACGAAGGCGTGAGCTGACGCAGTACCGATCGAAGGGGCCCACCGCGAGGTGGGCCCCTTCGTCGTTCCCGAACGCCTCCGGTGTGACGTATGGTTCGCTAACCGGTACAAGTGGCTGAATTTTCGGGGGGAACGATGAACACGATGGTCCGACGCGTCGTCATCGCGCTGCTGGCGCTGACCGCGAGCCTGCTGATCGCACCCGCAGGAACGGCGTCCGCGCTGCCGACCGAGGCCGCCGATCCCGTGACCATCTCGGGCCGGATCACCGCCGAGGACTTCGACTTCGAGACCTATGCGGAGAGCGAGCCGTACCTGCGGGTGGGCGTGCTGGCGCGGGTCGACGGGAAGTGGACGCAGGTCGGTGGCACCGGATCGGCCCCCTTCGTCGACCCGGAGCTGCGGATCAACCCCGACGGGTCCTACCGCGTCCAGGTTCCCGCTCCCCACACCCAGGTCAGGCTCACGTTCGGACAGGTCCGGTGCGCCGACGACAGCCTCGGGATGTGCGACCTGTCGGTCCGTCCCGACACGCCGGCCGCCGACGTGCAGTCGGTCTTCTGGGACGGCACCACCCACGGCGCGCTGGACGTGACCGCCGCCGCTGACATCTCCGTGGCGTCCGGCTCGGTCACCGACCGGAACATCACCCTCAAGCGGTCCAAGAAGGTGCGGGCCACCGCCCGTCCGAGGATCGTCGGTGATCCCTCGCCGGGCCAGGTGCTCACCGCGTTCCCCGGCACCTACGCGCCGGCCGCGGAATCGCTCGCGCTGCGCTGGTACTGGTCGTCCGACGTTTACGACCTGTACGACGTGCCCGACGGCACGGGTCGCGCGTACCGGCGGCTGACCTCGGCCGACCTCGGCCTCCGGATCGCCGTGACGGCCGAGCCCTCGGTCCGCGGTTGGGAGTCGCCGGTCTTCCACTCGCAGTTCGTCACGGTGAAGAGCCGCAGCAAGTTCGCGGTGAAGGCCAAGGCAGGCAAGCGCAAGGCGACGGTGACCATCGCGATCAAGGCGCCCGGTGTCACGAAGTCCCGGATCCACGGCAAGGCGTCGATCTACGCCAAGGGCAAGCGGATCAAGACCGTGAACGTGAAGAACGGCAAGGCCACGATCAAGATCGCCAAGCAGAAGAAGGGCAAGCGGACCTATACGGTGCGCTACTCGGGCAACCGGGTGATCACGTCCTCGTCCAAGTCACTCAAGATCGCCATCCGCTGACCGCGGGGAGGAAGGCACCATGAAGAACATGACTCGCGCCGCGCTCGTCGCGGTCCTCGCCCTGGTGGCGAGCCTGCTCCTCGCCCCGACGGGCATCGCCACGGCGGCTCCGGCCGCGGTCGGGACGATCTCCGGGAGGGTCACGGGAGGACCGGCCGGCGCCGGCACCGTCACGCTGCACCGCCTGTCCGCGGAGGGCCGATGGACCGAAGTGGCGAGCGTCCACTCGAGCGCCACCGGCGCGTACGCCCTGGGTGTAACGGCGACCGGGACCTACCAGGTGAGGGCCAAGACCGACTACGACTTCACCCATGCCGCTGCCCCCAGCCGCAGGATCACGGTGTCGAAGGGCGCCAAGGTCACCGGCGTCGACCTGGCGCTCGTGCCCAATCCCACCGTGGCCGGCACGATCACGACCACCGGCTTCGGCCTCGAGGAGCTGCAGCTCGACCCCAATGAGGGCAGGCTCGGCCTCCGCGCGGCTGTCTGGGGACTGATCGACGGCCAGTGGGAGCGCTACGGCAGCACCGATCTGGGCGGGGCGTACTACGGTCCGTGGGTCGACGTCCGCACCGGGGGCGCGTACACCGTTCCGGTTCCCGGCTACTACGACGCCGTGCGCCTGCAGTTCTACCAACCGCACTGCAACGACCCGATCGACTGCGAGCCGTTCGGAGCGGCACCGGTCGCGCTCCGGGCGTTCTGGAACGGCACCGACGGCGGGGCGGCGACGCTCGAGGAGGCCGCGGACCTGGACGTCTCCTCCGGCTCTGTCGTCGACAAGGACATCACGCTGCAGGCTGCGCCCCAGCTCCGCGTGGTGGCGCGTCCCACCATCAGTGGCGACCCCTCGCCGGGTGGGGTGCTGACGGCTGCCCCGGGCACCCTTGCACCCGTTGCGACCGGTGCGACCTACACGTGGATCGCCTACTCAGGTGACGAGGGCTCAGCCGTCGGGACCGGACGCACGTTCACCGTGACGCCCAGTCTGCTCGGGAAGGAGCTCACCGTCCATGTGCTCCCCAGCCGGGCGGGTCACGAGGCGCCGCTCCTCAAGGCATCGAACGTCACGGTCAAGAGCCGCAGCAGGTTCGCGGTGAAGGCCAAGGCGGGCCAGCGCAAGGCGACGGTCACGATCGCGATCAAGGCGCCCGGTGTGGCCACGTCGCGGATCCACGGCAAGGCGTCGATCTACGCCAAGGGCAAGCGGATCAAGACCGTGAACGTGAAGAATGGCAAGGCGACGATCAAGATCGCGAAGCAGAAGAAGGGCAAGCGCACGTACACGGTGCGGTACTCGGGCAACCGGATCATCACGTCCTCGACCAAGTCCCTCAAGATCGCCATCCGCTGACCGCGGGAAGGACAGCACCATGAAGAGCATGACCCGCGCCGCGCTCGTCGCGGTCCTCGCCCTGGTGGCGAGCCTGCTCATCGCCCCGGTTGGCATCGCCACGGCGGCTCCGGCCGCCGCGGGGACGATCTCCGGAACCGTGACCGCCGCGAACCCGATTCCCGGCGGGAAGAAGGCGCTGGTCTCGCTGTATCGCCGCGAGTCCGACGGTCGCTGGACGTGGGCCGACGGCACGTACGTCGCGGTGGGCGGCTCCTACACCGCGTCCGCGCCCGCTGCGGGCTCGTACCAGGTCCGTGCCGAAGTCGGGAGCGTGGCGAGTGCGACACCCAGCAGGACCCTGACCGTGTCGAAGGGTGCCCGGCTGACCGGCGTCGACCTCGTCCTGCAGGACACTCCCACGATCTCCGGGACGATCACGACCGAGGGCTTCGACCTGTCCTCGGTGGGCCCCAAGCGGCTCTACATCCAGTCATGGGGAGGGACTGGCGGTCACTGGAGCAAGATCGGCGGCATCACCACCTCCTACGCCGAGCGGCCCGACCTGCAGATCCGGCCCGACGGGACGTACACCATCGCGGTACCGCACCACTACGACGCGATCCGGTTGGAGTTCGCTCAGGGGCAGTGCATCGAGGAGGATGAGCTTCCCGAGGACGTGCCCGGCGGATGCGAGTGGGGCGCCGCGCGCGACGTGCAGACGGTCCACTGGGACGGCACGACCTACGGCGCGTTCACGCTGGCGGACGGCGGAGACATCGACGTCCGCTCGGGCTCGGTCGTCGACAAGGACATCACCCTCCGGCTCGCTGAGAAGCTCCGCGTGGTGAGGTCGCCGAGGATCACCGGCACGATCGAGCCGGGCCAGGTGCTCACGGTGGACCCGGGAACCTACACGCCGGCCGCGACGTCGGCGGAGTACGAGTGGTACGGAGGCGAGTACTGGATCCCCGGAGCGACGAGCCGGACGTTCCGGCCGACGACGGCACACATCGGTGCGTCACTGCGCGTCCTCGTGCGGCCGAACCGTGTCGGCACCGAGGCGCCGGTCCTGTGGACGCCTTACGTCACGGTCAAGACGCGCAGCAGGTTCGCGGTGAAGGCCAAGGCCGGCAAGGCCAAGGCGACCGTCACGATCGCGATCAAGGCACCCGGTGTCACGACGTCGCGGATTCACGGCAAGGCGTCGATCTACGCCAAGGGCAAGCGGATCAAGACGGTGAACGTCCGTAATGGCAAGGCCACGATCAAGATCGCGAAGCAGAAGAAGGGCAAGCGCACGTACACGGTGCGCTACTCGGGCAACCGCGTGATCACGTCGTCGACGAAGTCACTCAAGATCGCCATCCGCTGACCGCGAGAGGGACACCATGAACACCAAGACCCGTGCCGCGCTCGTGGCGGTCATCGGACTGCTCGCGAGCCCGCTGATGGCTCCCGCCGGCGCGGCGCCCTCGTCGGCCGTGGCTCTCGAGGCTGCGCCCGGGTCGACGATCTCCGGCAGGATCACCACGGCGGACTTCGACCTGGAGTCGTTCGCGATGAAGTCGCCGATCGAGGTCCATGCCTTCGCGAAGGTCGGTGACACGTGGGAGATGGTCGGGTACGCCCGCACGAAGACGGCGTACAGCCCCGCGCAGGGGATCGAGCTTGACGGCACCTTCGTGGTCTCCGTACGAGACCCCTACCCCGTGGTGCGGCTGATGTTCGCCCAGAAGCGGTGCCTCGATTATTGGGACGCGTGCTTCCAGGAGGCCCCCGACGTGCTGACGACCCACTGGAACGGGACGCTCCTGGGCTCGCCAACGCTCGAGGATGCCCACGACATGGCCCTCGGCTCCGGACCCGTGACCGACGTGGACGTCACGCTACGGCGAGCCCCGAAGCTCCGACCGGCGACGCAGCCGAGGATCACCGGGGACCCCGCGCCGGGGCAGGTCCTGACCGCTCAGCCCGGCAGCTTCACGCCGACCGCGACGACGGCGACCTACCGCTGGGTGGCCGCCCCGTCGGACGCCGACGGGACGGAGGAGTACGAGAAGCTCGTCGGAACGGGACGCACGTTCCGGGTTCCTTCCAGCCTGCTCGGGGACCTGATCCAGGTGGAGGTGCTGCCGGCCCGCGTCGGTTTCGAGGCGCCGATCGTCGGCTCGAGCCACCTCGCCGTGAAGAGCCGCAGCAGGGTCGCGGCGAAGGCGAAGCCGGGCCAGCGCAAGGCGACGGTGACGATCGCGATCAAGGCGCCGGGGGTGGCGACGTCGCGGATCCACGGCAAGGCCTCGATCTACGCCAAGGGCCAGCGGATCAAGACGGTCAGCGTCAAGAACGGCAAGGCCACCGTAGCGGTCACCAAGCAGAGGAAGGGCAAGCGCACGTACACGGTGCGCTACTCGGGCAACCGGGTGGTCTCGTCCTCGTCCACGTCGCTCAAGATCGCCATCCGCTGACCGCGGGAAGGACACCATGAAGGCCATGACTCGTGCCGCGCTCGTCGCGGTCCTGGCGCTGATCGCCAGCCTGCTCATCGCTCCTGCCGGAGCCGCACAGCTTCCCGCGGCGGCGCCCGCCGGGACGATCTCGGGCACCATCACCTCCACGGCAGACCTCCCGGACGGCGTGCTGGAGGCGCGGGTCTCCCTGCTCCGGAAGGACGCGAACGGTCGCTTCGTCCTCGAGAACATGTACACGCGGATCGTCGGGGAGCGCTACACGATCCCGGTGCCCGCGGCCAACACCTACCGGGTCGACGTCGAGCTCGACGAGTGGGGCGTCTCGACCGCGGGCCCCTCGGCGCCCGTGGTGGTCCAGCACGGCCAGGCCGTGACCGGAGTCGACATCGTCCTGGAGCCCGAACCGCGGATCTCGGGCAGGATCTCGATGGAGGACTTCGACCTCGACTCGCTCGACCGCGATCGAACCCTGCTCGTCCAGGCGCTGGCGAACGTGGAGGGGGCATGGAAGCCGGTGGGATCGGTCGACAGGCTCACCTTCGGCGACCCGGCTCTGCGGATTCACCGTGACGGGACCTTCACGCTGGCCGTGGAGCGCCCCACCACGCGGGTGCGCCTGAAGTTCTTCCAGCCGCACTGCGGCGATGGCTCCGACCCGTTCTGCGACATGGGACTGGCGCCCGAGGTGTCGACGACCTTCTGGGACGGCACCGCCAGCGGTGCGTCGACCGTGGAAGTCGCGAGCGACATCGACCTCGCGGCTGGTTCCGTCGAAGGCAAGGACGTGGCGATGCGCCGCGCCCAACGGCTCCGCTTCACGGCAGAGCCGACGATCACCGGGAACCCCGTGCCGGGCCACGTGCTGACCGCCCAGCCGGGCACGTACCAGCCGGCCCCCACCGGGATGACCTACACGTGGACTGCTGCGGCTCCCCCTGGGTATCGCTCGTACAAGGTGGTCGGCACGGGTTCCACGTTCAGGGTGCCTGCGACCTTCGCGAATCACGCGGTCCGCCTCACCGTCCAGCCTCTTCGGCCGGGTTTCGAGACCCCGATCCTGTCGACGTCGACGACGATCAAGGCCCCGAGCAGGTTGGCCGTGAAGGCCCGCGCCGGCCGGCGCACCGCCACCGCCACGCTCACGGTCGCCGCTGAGGTCAAGAGGGACCGCCTCGACGGCAAGGCGTCGATCTACGCCAAGGGCAAGCGGATCAAGACGGTCAGGGTCAAGGACGGCAGGGCCACGATCAAGATCTCGAAGCAGAAGAAGGGCAAGCGCACGTACACCGTGCGGTTCTCGGGAAACGCGTACGCCACGTCGTCGACGAAGTCGGTCAGGATCGCCATCCGCTGAATACCGAGCGTGAGCCGCGTCTCTTTCCTTAGCATGGTTAATGAACTATGCTAAGGACATGCCCACCGAATCCCAGCGTCTCGCGCAGGCGGTGGCCCGACTCAACCGACGCCTGCGCCAGGAGCGCCAGTCCGACCTGACCGCCACCCAGCTCTCCGTGCTGGGCTCCGTGCGCGTCCTCGGATCCGCGACGCCCAGCCAGATCGCCGCGCGCGAGCGCGTCTCCCAGCCGTCGGTGGCCCGGACGCTCAAGTGCCTGCTCGAGGACGCCTACGTCATCAAGAACCCCCATCCCAACGACGGACGTCAGGTCCTGATCTCGATGTCCGACCTCGGCGAGAAGGTTCTGGCCGAGGAGCGGCAGCGCCGCGACCTGTGGCTCGACCGGCGTCTCGCCACCCTGACCACCGACGAACGCGCACGTCTCCGGGATGCCACCGACCTCTTGGTCGGGCTCGCGGAGGACGACGCGTGAGCCCCACCTTCCACAGCCTCTCGATCCGCAACTACCGGATCTACTTCGCCGGCTCGATGGTGTCCAACATCGGCACCTGGCTCCAGCAGACGGCCCTGGCGTGGCTCGTCCTCGAGCTCACCGGGAGCGGAGCCGCGCTCGGCGCGACCATCGCGCTCTACCTGCTGCCCACCCTGCTGTTCTCGCCGATCGCCGGCGCCGTGGCCGACCGGGTGCCGAAGCGCTCGCTGCTGCTGTGGATGCAGGTCGCGATGTCGGTGCCGGCCGGGTTCCTCGGCGTGTTCGCGATCCTCGGGCACGTCGAGCCGTGGCACGTCTACGTGCTGACGTTCCTGCTCGGCATCGGCAAGGCGTTCGAGGCGCCGGCACGCCAGTCGTTCGTCAGCGAGATGGTCGACGCCGAGCGGCTCACGAACGCCGTCGCGCTCAACTCGGCCTCGTTCAACTCCGGACGCCTCATCGGTCCGGGACTGGCCGGCCTGCTGATCGCGGCCCTCGGGTCCGGCGTCGTCGCCACGGGCTGGGTCATCCTGCTCAACGCCATCAGCTTCTGGTTCGTCGTCGGCGCGCTGCTGCTGATGGATCGCTCGGCCCTGGCGCCCGCGCCGATCTCCGCTCCCGGCAAGCGATCGGTCCTCGACGGCGCGAGGTACGTGGCCTCACGCCCTGACCTGCTGCTGCTGTTCGTGACGGTGTTCTTCCTCGGCGCGTTCGGGATGAACTTCCAGATCACCAGCGCCCTCATGGCCACCGACGTGTTCGGCAAGGGGGCCGGCGAGTTCGGCGTCCTCGGGTCGATCCTGGCGATCGGATCACTGGTCGGCGCGCTGCTGGCAGCCCGCCGCCCGAAGCCGCGACTGCGCTTCATCATCGGCGCGGCGCTGGTCTTCTCGGTCGCCCAGGTGATGTCCGGCCTGATGCCCACCTACTGGAGCTATGCCGCCGTGCTGCCGCTCATCGGCATCAGCGTGCTGACCACGGCCACCACGGCGAACGCGGTCATCCAGCTGACGACGGTTCCCGAGATGCGCGGTCGAGTGGTGTCGCTGTACCTGATGGTCTTCGTCGGCAGCACGCCGCTCGGGGCGCCCGTCATCGGCTGGATCGGCGAGCACGTCGGCCCTCGTGAGGCGCTGGTGGTCAGTGGCCTGATCGCCGGGCTCGGGATCGCGATCGCCGCGCTGCTGTACGCCCGGCGACACGATCTCGATGGGCCGGAGCTCTCACCGCTCGTGCGCCGGATGCTCGGGCGGCAGCGCTTCGACCAGCAGGTCCTGGCCCGGGCCGACTGAGGTCACCTCGCGCTCGCCGAGCTTCACCACGACGATGCCGGCGAGCACGAGGAGGGCGCCCAGCAGCTGCAGGGGCTTGGGCACCTGGTCGAGCAGGAGCCACGCGAACCCCAGGCCCGCCGCGACCTCGGTGAGCGCCACGAACGACGCGAGTCGCCCGCCGAGGTGGCGCGCCGCGGCGATGCCGGTGCTGTAGGCGATGGCGGCCGCGACGAAGCCCAGGACGAGCACGGGCACCCACCAGGGGACCGAGCCGGTCGAGAACACGACGTCCTCGGTGGTCGCCGTGAACGGCAGGAGGCCGGTGGCCGCCACGATCCAGAACGTCACCGAGGCCACCACGAGGCCGCCGGCAGCCAGCGTGAGCGGCGGCAGGCCGCTCGTCTCGTCGGCCGACATCACGAAGTACGCCGCGGCGCCCGTCATCGCGCCGAGGGCGAGCAGGACGCCCACGAGGTCGAGCTCCGTGCCGCCGAAGACGTCGAGCAGCAGGACGAGGCCCCCGGCGGCCACGGCCGCACCGACGAAGGTGAACCGGCCGGGCCGCTGGCCGTGCGCCAGCCACATCCACAGGACCACCGCGACCGGCGCGGTGTACTCGATCAGCAGGGCGATGCCGACGTCGAGACGCTGGACGGCCATGAAGTAGAGCAGCTGCGCGCACACCACGGCGGACAGGCCGTAGAGCACGATCGTGCGCGCGTGCGTGAGCAGCAGACGGTAGTTGCCGCGGATCGCCAGCAGGCCGGGGATCGCGAGCACGAGCGCGGCGAGGCTGACGCGCACCGCGAAGGCGGCGCCCGGCGACCAGCCGGCGTCCATGAGGCCGCGCGCCATCGTCCCCGAGGTGCCGAACGACAGGGCGGAGGCCAGCGCGAGCACGAGGCCGGTGGGGGTGTGGCGGACGAAGGTCGCGTCAGGAGTGTCAACGCTCATGGGTCATGACGCTAGACCTCATGGCATAAGGTGTCAACATGGTCTTCACTCCTGACGTGAGCGATGCGCTCGGCGCGGCCGCCGAGCTGGCGAACTCGGCCGGCGACCCCGACACGCTCGAGGCCCTCTCCGACCTGACCGAGTTCTTCGACCGGTGGGGCTACACCGGCTCACGCCCGCGGACGCGGTCCGACCTCGACGCCCTGCGCGAGGTGCGGCCGCGCCTGCGCAAGCTGCTCACCGCGGATCGCGGTGGTGCCGTCGATCTGGTCAACGTGATCCTCGTCGAGCAGCAGGCCGTGCCGCAGCTGGTCCGCCACGGGCGCCTCGACTGGCACGTGCACGCCATCGACGAGGACCGGCCGCTGCACGAGCGCGTCCTCGTCGAGACCGCGATGGCGATGATCGACGTGATCCGGGCCGACGAGATGCACCGTCTCGGCACGTGCGCGGCGTCGGACTGCGAGGACGTGGTCGTGGACTTCTCGCGGAACCGCTCGCGCAAGTTCTGCAGCACCACGTGCGGCAACCGGGAGGCCCAGGCCGCCTACCGGGCGCGGCAGGGGTGAGGCGCGCCGCTCGGTGACGCGCCGTCCCCGATCTGAGATGACCGTCCTGCGCGCGATGACCGGCGTAGAGTGGACAGGTCATGAACCTTCGAGAAGCGATCGCTCGCGCCGTGGAGACGGTGACCCCCGACCTCATCGAGCTGAGGCGTGACCTCCACGCCTTCCCCGAGCTGTCGTGGCAGGAGGAGCGCACCACCGACCTCGTGTACGCCTGGATGGACAAGCTCGGTCTGAGCCCCCAGCGCTTCGACGGCACCGGCCTCTCGGTCGACCTCGGCCCCACCGGCGGCCCCATCGTGGCCCTGCGCGCCGACCTCGACGCGCTGCCGATCCTCGACACCACGCAGGACCCCTGGCGCTCGAAGAACCCGGGTGTCGCCCACGCCTGCGGTCACGACGTGCACATCTCGGCCCTCATCGGAGCGGCCACCGCCCTGACCGCCGCCGATCGCGAGGTCGGCCTGCCCTACCGCGTGCGCCTGATCTTCCAGCCGGCCGAGGAGGTCATGCCCGGCGGCGCCCTGCGCCTGCTCTCCGACGGCGTGCTCGCCGGCGTCAGCCGCATCTTCGCGCTGCACTGCGACCCGTCGCTCGACGTCGGTCGCGTGGGGATCCGCGAGGGCGCCATCACCGGAGCCTCCGACCAGATCAACGTCGTCCTGAACGGCCGCGGCGGTCACACCTCGCGCCCGCACCTGACCGAGGACCTCACGTTCGCCCTCGGCAGCCTCATCACGCAGCTGCCCGCCGTGCTCTCGCGTCGCTTCGATCCCCGCGCCGGCGCCAGCCTCGTCTGGGGTCAGGTCAGCGCGGGCAACGCAGCCAACGTCATCCCCGCGGTCGGTGAGCTGAAGGGCACGCTGCGGATGCTCGACGCGGCCGCGTGGCACGACGCCGAGCACCTGGTGCGGGGGATCATCGCCGACATCGTCGAGCCGTTCGGCGTGGGCGTCGACCTCACCTACACGCGCGGCGTGCCGCCCGTCGTGAACGACTTCGCCGTCACCGAGCGCCTGCGCCACGCGGTCAGCAGCGCCCTCGGTCCCGAGGGCGTCGCCAGCACCTCCCAGAGCCTGGGCGGCGAGGACTTCGCTTGGTACGTCGAGACGCTGCCGGGCACGATGGCCCGCCTCGGCACCCGCACCCCCGGCGGCCCCACGTACGACCTGCACCAGGGCAACCTGCGCGTCGACGAGCGCGCCATCGCCGTGGGCGCGCTCGTGCTCGCCAACGCCGCGATCGCCTGAGTCAGGCCTCCGGCTCGGACTGCGCCGGGTCGTCGTCGCCGCGCACCACCACGACGGGGCACGGGGCGCTGCCCACGGCGTGTTCGCTCACCGAGCCGAGCATGAGGCCCTTGAAGCCGCCGAGGCCGCGGGGGCCGACCACCAGCAGGGAGGCGCCGTGGGCGGCCTCGACCACGACGGTGGCGGGCTGGCCGCGCTCGACCTTCAGCGTCACCTCGACGCCCGGGTGCTCGGCGAGGAGGTCGCGGGTGCCTTCCTCGAGGCGCTCGCGCACCGCCGCGGCATAGTCCGAGGCCGGGGGGACGTAGCCGAACTCATGGGTCTTCGGCTTGGGTGCCGTCCGCATCGTCCACGCGCGGACGATCGTGACGGGCATCTGGGCGCGCTCGGCCAGGGTGAGGGCCCAGCGCAGGGCGTGATCGGCGAAGGAGGAGCCGTCGTGACCGACGACGATGGGTCCGGAGAAGGGCATGTGCTGATCCTAGGACCCCTTTTGATTACGGTTCGGTGACAGTTGCCCCGTGGGGAGCCGACTCGGTCCGTGGCAGCCCTTTCTACGCCTAATGTCGTGCTGACATCGCGTGCGCCCTCGTTCCGGGCGCAACCCCGAGGAGGAAAAGTGCGTCGAGTGAACAAGCTGACCGCAGCGGCCGCCGTGACCGCCCTGGTCTTTGCCGGAGCCGGTTGTTCGAAGAAGAGCAACGACGAGGAGAGCGCCTCCGGCGAGGACTGCGTCGAGAAGGGTGACGTCAAGGTCGGCATGGCCTTCGACGTGGGCGGTCGTGGAGACCAGTCCTTCAACGACTCCGCCGCCAAGGGCCTCGACAAGGCCGCGTGCGAGCTCGGCTTCGAGGTCAAGGACGCCGAGGCGCAGGACGGCGAGCCCGAGTCGGCTCGCGAGGAGCGCCTCCAGCAGCTCGTCGACGCCGGCTACAACCCGGTCGTGGCCGTGGGCTTCGCCTACTCCGCCTCCGTCGCCAAGATCTCCGCGGCGAACCCCGACGTGAACTTCGCGATCGTCGACGACGCGGTCGAGGCCGACAACGTGACGAACCTGCTGTTCGCCGAGGAGCAGGGCTCCTTCCTGGTCGGCGCCGCTGCCGCCCTCAAGTCCGAGACCGGCACGATCGGCTTCGTCGGCGGTGTCGACACCGAGCTGATCCACAAGTTCGAGGCTGGCTACAAGGCCGGCGCCAAGGCCGCCAACCCGGACGTCAAGGTCCAGTCGGTCTACCTGTCCACCCCGCCGGACTTCAGCGGCTTCGGTGACCCGGCCAAGGGCAACACGGCCGCCACCGGCATGTTCGAGAAGGACGCCGACGTCGTCTACCACGCGGCCGGCGGCTCGGGCGGTGGCGTCTTCCAGGCGGCCACCGACGCCGAGAAGTGGGCCATCGGCGTCGACTCCGACCAGGCCAAGACGGCCGACGAGTCGGTCCGCGACAGCATCCTGACCTCGATGACGAAGAACATCGACGTCGCGGTGTACGACTTCCTCAAGGGCGTCGAGGCGGGCGACATCAAGACCGGCCCGCAGATCTACGACCTCAAGGTCGATGGCGTCGGCTACTCCACCACCGGCGGCCACGTCGATGACATCAAGGAGAAGCTGGACGAGTACAAGCAGCAGATCATCGACGGCACCATCACGGTGCCCTCGAAGTGAGCACGTTCCCTCAGTGAGAACCTTCTCGACGTACTGAGGCCTGAGGCCCGGCCCTGCGCGATAGCGTGGGGCCGGGCCGCATCTTTGGGCCCGCTGAACCACCGAAAGGTGACACCGTGAGCATCACATCGTCCGAATCCGGCACCGACGCCAGCAGCGCGTCCGACGTCGTCGTCCGGCTGCGCGGCATCGGCAAGACCTTCCCCGGCGTCATCGCCAACCACGACATCGACATCGATGTCCGTCGTGGCACGATCCACGCGATCGTGGGCGAGAACGGCGCGGGCAAGTCCACGCTGATGAAGATCCTGTACGGCGTGCAGAAGCCCGACTCGGGCACCATCGAGCTCGACGGGAACGCGGTGTCGTTCTCGTCGCCGTCCGACGCGATCGGGCACGGGGTCGGCATGGTGTTCCAGCACTTCATGCTCGCGGACAACCTCACCGTGCTCGAGAACGTCGTCCTCGGCGCCGAGAAGCTGCACGGCATCGGCGACAAGGCCCGCAAGGCGATCCGTGAGCTCTCGGACACGTACGGCCTCGGGATCCACCCCGACGACCTCGTCGACGACCTCGGCGTGGGCGCCCGCCAGCGCATCGAGATCCTCAAGGTGCTCTACCGCGGCGCGCGCATCATCATCCTCGACGAGCCCACCGCGGTCCTGGTGCCCCAGGAGGTCGACGAGCTGTTCGACAACCTGCGCGGGCTCAAGTCCGAGGGCCTGGCCGTCATCTTCATCTCCCACAAGCTCGACGAGGTGCTCTCGGTCGCCGACACGGTCACCGTGATCCGCCGCGGCACCACCGTCGACTCCGTCCCCGCCGGCAGCGTCACGTCGCGTCAGCTGGCCGAGCTCATGGTCGGCTCCGAGCTGCCCAGCCCCAGCACCGAGCTCTCCACCGTGACCGACGTCGAGGTGCTCGAGGTCGTCGACCTCGGCCTGCCCGACCCGCGCGGCGGCCGCCCCCTGCTGGACGGCATCTCCTTCTCGATCCACCGCGGCGAGATCCTCGGCATCGCGGGCGTCGAGGGCAACGGCCAGGCCGAGCTCGTCGAGGCCATCATGGGCATGCGCCACGAGACCAGCGGCCACATCGAGCTCGACGACACCGACATCGCCGACTGGTCCACCCGGCGTCGTCGCGAGGCCGGCATCGGGTACATCCCCGAGGACCGCCACCGCCAGGGCCTGCTGCTGGACGCCCCGCTGTGGGAGAACCGCGTGCTCGGCCACCAGACGCGCGAGCCCAACGTCTCCGGCCCCTTCATCGACCGGCGCGGCGCCCGCAAGGACACCGACCGCATCGTCGAGGAGTACGACGTGCGCACGCCCGGCATCGACACCCTCGCCCGGGCGCTCTCCGGCGGCAACCAGCAGAAGCTGATCGTCGGCCGCGAGATGAGCAGCGAGCCGAGCCTGCTGATCGCCGCGCACCCCACCCGCGGTGTCGACGTCGGCGCGCAGGCCGCGATCTGGGACCACATCAAGCGCGCCCGCCGCAACGGCCTCGCGGTGCTGCTGATCTCGGCCGACCTCGACGAGCTGATCGGCCTGTCCGACACGATCGCGGTGCTGCTGCGCGGTCGTATCGTCGGCACCTTCGATCCCGGCGACGTCACCCCCCAGCAACTCGGCTCGGCCATGACCGGTGCCACCGACGAGGAGGAGACCGCATGAGCGAGCGCCAGCGAGTGAGCAGTTCAGATGTCATGCCGGCGCCGACGTACTGTGCTCTTTCCACGGAGGTGACGGCATGAGCGAGCGCCAGCGAGTGAGCAGTTCAGATGTCATGCCGGCGCCGACGTACTGTGCTCTTTCCACGGAGGTGACGGCATGACGGAGTCGCGACTGACGAAGGTCGGGCTCGCGCTGGCGGCGCCGATCCTGGCGCTGGTCACCGCCTTCATCATCACCAGCCTGGTGCTGATCCTGGCCGGCGACGACTGGCTGGGCGTGTGGAGCCAGATCCTGAGCTGGCCCAACAACCGCACGATGGTGAACATCCTCAACTCCGCCACGGTGTACTACCTGTCGGCGGTCGCGGTGGCCATCGGCTTCCGGATGAACCTGTTCAACATCGGTGTCGACGGCCAGTACCGCATCGCGTCCTTCGCGGCGGCGTGGGTCGCCGGCGAGGCCTGGCTGCCGGGCTTCCTCAACATCGCCCTGGCGATCTTCGCGGGCATGCTCGTGGGCGCCATGTGGGCGGGCATCGCGGGCCTGCTGCGCGTCACGCGCGGCGTCTCCGAGGTCATCTCGACGATCATGCTGAACGCCATCGCCACGGCCGTGGTCGCGTACCTGCTGCGCAAGGTCGCCGTGCGCGAGGAGGGCAGCAACATCATCTCGACGAAGCCGGTGCCCGAGGGCAGCCGGGTCCCCGGGATCCCGTTCCTCGGCGGCGAGGTCTACGGCTTCATCGTCGTGGCGGTCATCGTCGGCATCGTCTACTGGGTGCTGATCAACCGCACCCGCTTCGGCTTCGACCTGCGGGCCGCCGGCCAGTCCGAGAGCGCCGCGGTCGCCTCCGGCATCAACGTCAAGAAGATGATCCTGGTGACGATGCTGCTCTCGGGCGCCATCGCCGGCCTGGTCGGCATGCCGCTGCTGTTCGGCCAGGACTATGCCTACGGCTCCACGTTCCAGTCGGGACTGGGCTTCGCCGGCATCGCCATCGCGCTGCTGGGCCGCAACCACCCCGTCGGCATCGCCATCGGCGCGCTGCTCTTCGCATTCCTCGACCAGCAGTCGAACCCGCTGCAGATCCTGCTCGACGTCTCACCCGACATCGTCAAGGTCACCCAGGGCGTCATCGTGCTGACCGTCGTCATCGCCTACGAGGTCGTGCGCCGCTACGGCGTCCGCCTCGAGCAGCGTCAGGTGGCGGCCGCCCTGGACCCGCAGCTCCAGCAGAAGGAGGTGTCGGCATGAGTGTGGCCACCGATCCTGTGACCAACGTCCACGGCACGCCGCAGGGCCGGGTCCGTCTGACCTGGCCGTGGCTGCTGATCGGCATCGCCGGCGTCCTGGTGATCATGTCGCTGCTGCGGATCATCACCGGCGTCGACGACCTCAGCTCGTCGGGCACGATCCGCGCCACCTTGATCGCCGCCGTCCCGATCGGCCTGGCCGGCCTCGGCGGCCTGTGGTCCGAGCGCGCGGGCGTGGTCAACATCGGCCTCGAGGGCATGATGATCCTCGGCACCTTCGGCGCGGGCTACTTCGGCTACTTCTACGGCCCGTGGCAGGGCGTCCTCGGTGCCATCCTGCTGGGTGCCGCCGGTGGCCTGCTGCACGCCGTGGCCACGGTGTACTTCGGCGTCGACCACATCGTCTCGGGCGTCTCGATCAACATCATCGCTGCGGGCGCGGTCCAGTACCTCGCGGGCATGGCCTTCAGCGGCGTCCCCGGCGGTGGCCAGACCCAGTCCCCGCCGATCGACCGGCTGCCGAGCATCACGATCTCGGGGTTGTCGGAGCCGTTGGGCGAGATCGAGCAGAAGAACTGGTTCTTCGTCTCCGAGGTCGCCGCGGTGCTGCGGGCGTTCGTCACGAACATGTCCTCGCTGACCGTCATCGCGATCGGCCTGTTCGTGCTCACGTGGTGGATCCTGTGGCGCACCGGGTTCGGCCTGCGCCTGCGCTCGGTCGGCGAGTCGCCGGCGGCCGCGGAGTCCCTCGGCGTGAACGTCTACCGCTACAAGTTCATCGCCGTGATCGCCTCGGGCGGCCTGGCCGGACTCGCGGGCGGCTTCCTGGCGCTCGTCGCGGCCAACGCGTTCCGCGACGGCCAGACCGGAGGCCGCGGCTACATCGGCCTGGCGGCGATGATCTTCGGCAACTGGCGCCCCGGCGGCCTGTTCGCGGGCGCGACCCTGTTCGGCTACACCGACACGCTGCGCCTGCGCGGTGGCGGCGAGACCGTCCACGCGCTGCTGCTGCTCGTGGCCGTCTTCCTGGTGATGCTGGCGATCTGGCAGTGGCGCCAGCACGGCCGCACCTCCGCGCTGATCGCCGCCATCCTGGGCGTCATCGTGGCGGGGATCTTCTTCGCCAGCAACGAGATCCCCAACGAGCTCGCCACCATGACCCCGTACGTCACCACGCTGCTCGTCCTCGCGGTGTTCAGCCAGAACCTCAGGATGCCCGCGGCCGACGGCAAGATCTACCGGAAGGGCAGTGTCGGATGAGCGGCTTCGGCTTCACCCCGCCCGAGGCTCCCATCGACTGGGACGCCCTCACCAAGTACGCGGTCGAGGTCATGAACCGCGCCTACGCGCCGTACTCGAAGTACAAGGTCGGCGCGGCCGGCCTCGTCGACGACGGCCGCGTCGTGCTGGGCTGCAACGTGGAGAACGCGGCCTACGGCGTCGCCCTGTGCGCCGAGTGCGGCATGGTCTCGGCGCTGCACTCCACCGGGGGCGGCAGGCTGCGCGCGGTCGTGTGCGTCGACGGCCAGGGGCGCCCGGTCATGCCGTGCGGCCGGTGCCGACAATTGCTGTGGGAGAACGGCGGCCCCGAGTGCCAGCTGTTGACCGCCTCGGGTGTGAAGCCCATGACCGAGGTGCTCCCGGACGCCTTCGACGTGACGGACCTGAACGACACATGAGCACGCTGACCACCTTCGACCCCACCGACGCCGACTTCCTGCGCGATCCCTACCCGGCCCTGGCCGAGCTGCGGCGGCAGGGACCGCTCGTGTGGCACGAGCCGTGGTCGACCTGGCTGGCCACCGATCACGCCACGGTGGGTGCGGTGCTGAAGAACCGCGCGTTCGGCCGGCTGTGGCACGACTGGGAGCCGGTCGAGGAGATGGAGCCGTTCAACACGCTCCACCGCAACCAGCTGATGGAGAACGAGCCGCCTGCGCACACGCGGATGCGGCGGCTGCTCGCCGGTGCGTTCGGCCGCGGCCACGTCGAGCGCATGCGCCCGCGGATCGAGTCGCTCGCGGCCGAGATGGTGGCCGCGCTGCCCGAGCAGTTCGACGTGCTCGCCGACTACGCCGAGCCGATGCCCGTCTACGTCATCTGCGACCTGCTGGGCGTGCCGCGCGAGGACCACGAGGACCTGCGCCGCTGGAGCCAGGCGATCGTGCACATGTACGAGAAGGACATCGACGAGGCCACCAAGGCCGAGGCCATCGAGGCGAGCACCGCCTTCTCCGGCTACGTGCGGGAGGTCATCGCGATGCGCCGCGCCGCGCCGGGCGAGGACCTGGTCAGCGACCTCATCGCCGAGACCGATGCGGGCCAGGGGTTCACCGACGACGAGCTCGTCGCCACGGTCGTGCTGCTGCTCAACGCCGGCCACGAGGCCAGCGTCAACACCTTCGGCAACGGCTTCCACGCGCTGCTGACCCACCGCGACCAGCTGACCCGCGTCACCAGCGGCGAGGTTCCGCTCGAGATCGCGCTGGAGGAGCTCATCCGCTTCGACGCGCCGCTGCAGCTGTTCGAGCGCACCGCCACGAAGGACGTCGAGGTCGCCGGGCAGCTCGTCACGGCCGGCCAGAAGGTCGCCTGCCTCATGGGCTCGGCCAACCGCGACGCCGCGGTGTTCGCCGACGCCGACACGTTCGACGTGGGCCGCGACCCGAATCCGCACGTCGGCTTCGGGCTGGGCATCCACTTCTGCCTCGGCGCCCCGCTGGCGCGCCTCGAGCTGAGCATCACCCTGCGGGCGCTGCTCGACCGATTCCCCGACCTCGCCCTCGTGGGCGAGTCCCCGCGGCGCCCCACGTGGGTGCTGCGCGGCTACGAGAGCATCCAGGTGTCCGCATGACGGAGAAGTTCGCCCCCACCGAGATCATCGTCGCGAAGCGCGACGGACATGAGCTGACGGACGACCAGATCGACTGGGTCGTCGACGCCTACACGCGTGGCGTCGTGGCGTCCGAGCAGATGTCGGCGCTCGCGATGGCGATCCTGCTCAACGGCATGAACCGCCGCGAGATCGCGCGCTGGACCGCCGCCATGATCGCCACGGGGGAGCGAATGGACTTCTCGTCGCTCTCGCGCCCCACGGCCGACAAGCACAGCACCGGCGGCGTGGGCGACAAGATCACCCTGCCGCTGGCGCCGCTCGTGGCGGCGTGCGGCGTGGCCGTGCCCCAGCTCTCGGGTCGCGGCCTGGGCCACACCGGCGGCACCCTCGACAAGCTCGAGTCGATCCCCGGCTGGCGCGCCGCGCTGTCGAACGACGAGATGATGACCCAGCTGGAGGACCTCGGCGCGGTCATCTGCGCCGCGGGTTCGGGGCTGGCCCCGGCCGACAAGAAGCTCTACGCGCTGCGCGACATCACGGGCACGGTGGAGGCGATCCCGCTCATCGCCAGCTCGATCATGAGCAAGAAGATCGCCGAGGGCACGGGTGCACTCGTGCTCGACGTCAAGGTCGGCTCGGGCGCCTTCATGAAAACCGAGAGCGACGCACGTGAGCTCGCCGAGACGATGGTCGCCCTGGGCACCGACGCCGGCGTGAAGACCGTGGCGCTGCTGACCGACATGTCGGTCCCGCTCGGCCTCACGGCGGGCAACGCCCTCGAGGTGCGCGAGTCGGTGGAGGTCCTCGCCGGTGGCGGCCCCGCCGACGTCGTCGAGCTCACGGTCGCCCTGGCGCGCGAGATGCTGCAGGCCGCGGGCGTCCACGACGTCGACCCGGCCGAGGCCCTGGCCGACGGGCGCGCGATGGACGCCTGGAAGGCCATGATCCGTGCCCAGGACGGCGACCCCGACGCCGCGCTGCCGACCGCGCGCGAGACCGAGGTCGTCACCGCCGGGTCCGACGGTGTGCTCACCTCGCTCGACGCCTACGCGGTGGGCGTGGCGGCGTGGCGCCTCGGCGCCGGTCGCTCCCGCCCGGGCGAGTCGGTCCAGGCCGGCGCGGGGGTGGAGCTCCACGCCAAGCCCGGCGACACGGTGCGGGCCGGTCAGCCGCTGCTGACCCTGCACACCGACACCCCCGAGCGATTCGGCCGGGCCCACGAGGCGCTGGAGGGCGCCTGGGCCATCGGCGACACCGCTCCCCAGCCGTCCCCCATCGTCCTCGACCGCATCGGCGGCTGAGGACGGGTCACGACGATCCCACGTGAGACGTGGGTCAGGAGGTGTCCTCGTTGGACACGATAGGTTCGGAAGCATGCGCATCCTGAATGACAGAGCCGAGATCGCCGCGTCCTCCGGGACGGAGCTGGGCGTCAGCTCGTGGACCGAGATCCACCAGGACCGCATCGACATGTTCGCCGACGCGACGGGCGACCGGCAGTGGATCCACGTCGATCCCGAGCGTGCGGCCGAGGGCCCGTTCGGCGCGACGGTCGCCCACGGCTACCTGACGCTCTCGCTGCTGCCGTTCCTGGGCGCGCAGGTCTACGCCTTCGCCGGCGACCGCGCCCGCGTCAACTACGGACTCAACCGGGTGCGCTTCATGGCGCCGGTGCTCGTGGGCTCGAAGGTCCGCAACCGGGTCGAGGTGCTGGAGGTCCGCGACATCGAGAAGGGCCAGCAGGTGACGCTGCAGCACACCGTCGAGATCGAGGGCAGCGAGAAGCCGGCGTGCATCGCCGAGACCGTCACCCTGCTGATGGACGCCTGACGTGAGGGCCACGCCGGAGCAGATCGCCGCCGCCCCCAAGGTCGCGCTGCACGAGCACCTCGACGGGGGAGTGCGACCCGAGACCGTCGCCGAGATCGCGCTCGAGATCGGCCATGACCTGCCGGCCGCGCCGGAGGACCTCGGTGCCTGGTTCGAGGAGGCGTCGTCGTCGGGATCGCTCGTGCGGTACCTCGAGACCTTCCAGCACACGGTCGGCGTCATGCAGCGCCCCGAGGACCTGGCCCGGGTCGCTCGTGAGGCCGTCCTCGACCTCGCGGCCGACGGCGTCGTCTACGCCGAGCTGCGCTGGGCCCCCGAGCAGCACCAGAACGCCGGGCTCTCCATCGAGGAGGCCGTCGAGGCGGTGCAGGTCGGCATCGACGAGGGCGTCGAGCAGGTCCGCGCCGGTGGGCGCGCGATGGTGGTCGGGCAGCTGCTCACCGC